>MWCM01000004.1 GCA_002070055.1 bacterium ADurb.Bin212
GATAAAAACGATATTAGTGGCCGAAAACCTATTCCTTCGATTAAAGAGATAATAAAGGAAGAACCGGTTCGAGCGCAAGCGCAAAATGATAAAAGTATTACTAAGTATGAAAGAAACGATATTCCCGATCGAGCGGGATCGGTAATAGCCGTTAGACCGTCAAAGAAAGGAGGGTTGGATGTTCTCTACCGCGAAGCATAACAAATTCGGTTCGGCCAGAACCCAAGTCGGCATCAAGGAAGTTCGTGACGGCATATTGATATTGCCCTTTAACCGCTACCGAGCCATCCTTTCGACCTCCTCGCTCAACTTCGAGCTTCAAAGCGAGATGGAGCAAGACGTGGTGGTCGAGACCTTCCAAACATTTCTAAACTCCCTTAACTGCCCGATTCAAATATTGATTAGAGTCAGGGAGCTGGACATCGATCGATATCTTGAGGACTTCCAACGTAAATGCCAAAACGAAACGGAGAAGATCTACATCGAACAATCAAATTCCTACAGCGAATTTATCAAAAAGCTGGTCGCCGGCAACAAGATTCTCTCCAGAAAGTTTTACCTTATCGTCCCTTACGAGAGCAAAAATCAGCTTGATTTTGAAGTCGCTAAAGAGCAACTCAATTTGGAAACGGAGATTATTATCAAAGGACTGGAAAAATTCGGTATGAACGCCAAAACCCTGGACACTCTTGAAGTGCTCGATCTTTTCTACAGCGCCTATCGGCCCGATCAAGCCAAAACCCAACCGCTCCATAAACAAATACTAAAGGAGAAAAATGCTGAAGACTTTTTTTAAGAAAAGGGTAAAAGGAAAGGGTAGAAGAAAAATCGAGGAGCAGAAGAAAGCCCTGTCATTTCATGTCGGCTTCCAGGACCAGCTCGATTTCATTACCTATTCGGGGCTTGAAGAGCACCCCGACTACCTTAAAGTCGATAACCGCTACATCAAAACTCTTTTTATCTCCGGCTATCCCTATACCGCATCATCCGGCTGGCTTAATCACCTGATTAACTTTAATCACAATGCCGATATTTCCTATCACATCGAACCGGTCGATGCCACGCTGGCTCTACCGAAGCTCAACCGCAAGATCACCGAGTTGACCTCGACCAAACGAGCTATGGAGCGAGCCGGAAAGATAATTGATGCCGAGCTTTTGGACCCGCTGGAGTCGGCGATAGAACTTAGAGACAAAATCCAAAGAGGCCAAGAAAATCTCTTTCAGGTCTCCCTCTATATCACCCTTTCTTGCGAAGCCCTGGCCGAACTAAACAGAACCATAAAACTCTTAGAAACCGTCCTGGCCACTCGTCTTTTTTACACCAAATCAGCTCTTTATCAGCAAATCGAGGGTTTCCAATCATCGCTCCCGAGGTGCGACAATCAACTCGCTCAAAAAAGAAATTTGGACAGCTCATCAGCCGCCCTGACTTTTCCCTTTATCTCAAGCGAGCTAGTTCATGAATCGGGCGTACTATATGGGATAAACAGATCAAACAGCTCACTGGTGATACTCGATAGATTCTCTCTGCCTAATGCCAACTCAATTCTCTTTGCCCAATCCGGCGCCGGAAAAAGCTATACCGCCAAAGTGGAGGTCCTGCGACACCTGATGCAAGGCACAAAGGTCATCGTTATCGATCCGGAGAGAGAATACCAGCAGCTGGCCGAATCGGTCGGCGGCACCAGAATCAAGCTCTCTGTCCGCTCCAAAGAAAAAATCAATCCTTTCGATCTTTCTGTCAACGATCCCGACTCCTTTGCCGATCATATTCAATCACTGACCGAGATAATATCTTTAATGGCCGACGGCCTCACATCCGAAGAAAAATCGGTTGTCGATCAAGCGATTTTAAAAACCTATAAAAAATTCGGCTTTACCAAAAAATCAAAGAAGAAAACAAGAAGGAATAAGAAATACCCCCGACTCTTTGATTTCTACACCACCTTGAAGTCTCTGAAGCAACCCAAGCTGGTCAAACGCTTGCAGAAATATACCACTGGCTCATTATCGGAAGTTTTTGATGAGCACACCAATATCGAGCTTGATAATCGCTTGGTTGTATTTGACACCAAAGATCTGCCTGAATCAATAAGGCAAATTATGCATATGATTATCGCGGGGTTCGTCCAAAATCAAATCAAAACCGATATCTGCAAAAGAATATTTGTAATCGATGAAGCTTGGCTCATGCTCGAACATGAAGAATCTGCCAGATTTATTGCCGGTATGGTAAGGCGTGCCAGAAAGTACTATTTGGGAGTCTCTATCATCTCCCAGCAAGCAAACGACTTCCTGTCAACGAATAATGGAAGAGCAATCGCTAGCCAAAGCTCACTTCGAATATTAATGCGCCAAGATACTACCACCATCAAAAATGTAGCTGAAGAGTTTAAACTCTCCGAATATGAACAAAGGTTTCTTCTAACCTGCGAAAGAGGTGAGGCTCTGATCATCGCCGACCAGCATCATGTGGCTGTTAAAATTACTGCCTCCGAAGACGAACATCCTCTTATAACCACCGATCCTTGCGAAACAACGAAGAAGAAATGAGTGCTCAAGCGATAAAAATTATCGGTACCGCTTTCTCTATGAAGAAGGAGATTAAATATATCTTCTTTACTTTACTCGCGATAATCATGGTTCCCATATTCGCTGTTATGATCTTAACTCAAGCAGGTATTGACCTTGTATCAGACGCTTTGGCTACTTTTGATCCGCAAAACCTTATAATAGATATTCATGATCCTCTAACGGGTGAAGTCGTCGATCATGTCGATCAATCTGTTGCTTGGCCGATCACCGGCGCCGTAACTTTAGAATATAGAGAGCGTTCTCCCTATCAGCCATTTCATACAGGGATAGATATCGCCGGACCGATTGGAGATCCCATAATCGCATTTATGGATGGAGAGGTAGTATATGCCGATACAATCAATTGGGGCTTTGGTCGACATGTGAAAATAAGTAGTGGTAGATACATAACCTCTGTCTATGCTCACCTAGATACGATAGACCAAAACATCAAAGTCGGCGATACAATCCCAGCCGGAACAATCATCGGCACCAGAGGCAATACCGGCTGGTCAACCGGCCCGCATCTCCACTTCCAAACCAACATCTTCGGGATTCCGGTCAACCCTAGAACGTTTTTACAGGGAAATCCATGATTCAGTTGCTCTCAGTCTGCCTTAGCTACATGTTCAATAAATTGCTCAGCGGAAATCTTTTTCAGGTGGTATCGCTGGAATTCTCGATCAATTTCTTCGTCAGAAATCAATCCTGTTAGTTCTAGAGTTGGAAATTTAATTCTATTTTTTTTAGCCAAGACTTTTAGTACTTGATTAGTAAACTCACCAATAAAATATTGCCTGAACTTATTTAATTCTTTTTTATATCGAGTTATTAGGAAAATGTCATAATATTCTGTGATATTTATTTCATCTATATTTAAAAGCCAGTGAAAGTTCTTTCTCGCTTGAGCCCGCGTCAAGGCATGTTTGCGCATCTCTTTGGAATATAATCTGTTCCTTGCCAATTCTAAATCTAATCTGTGACTTTTCGTTTTTAGATTACTTTCTGACTGAGATAAACCAAATGACCAGAAACTCAGAAGTGCAGGTATTAATTTTAAAGATTTTTCCATGGGATGTTCTCTGCCGAGTGGGTATTCCAAAAATAGAATATCATTTTTCAAAAAATCACACCTTTTGTGTGGTAAATTTTTGTCAAGCAAGCGTCCCCAAAACGAATACTTTTGACTGAAGCTCTTGACCGCTCTATCCTTGTTGTATTCGCAGATCATTGTAGACGGGCTCAGATACCTAAAATCACCAGGTAGGATATATGATTTTCCCCCAATAACTTTTCTTTCCCAATCTATGACGTAGAAACTTCTTCCATAAATCGTAAGTTGCTGTAGCAATCCTCCAATGAAATCTTGTAGTGAAAAATGATCACCATATATGCGATGGTTTCTCGAAATAAAATAATTATTCAGCACTTCAGAAACATTCGCATCGGGATGTTTTATTTGTAGAAATGATTTATCTTCACCAGTTCTAGTAACGGGAAATAGGCAGTTACCAAGCCTATCGACTTCAACCCAAAACTTTTGGCTATCCGTATAAGCTTCTTCATATTTCAAATGATTATTTATTGATGCCAAATATTTATCGGTTAGCCATGATCCTTTTTTACTATTACTCATCGGCTGCTCTTTTGTTTAAAATATATAATAATTTCTTGATAAGTTCGCGTTTTTTAACCCACAACCCGTATCCTTCGATGCATTTTTCTTCATCCATCAACTCAAATCTTTTTAAATTTTGAATAAACTTACTTGGATGGACATAGACTTCATCAAACCCATATTCACCATCTTCTCTGGCTATATCCGTTTTTAGGTCATGATCTATTTTACCTAAGACATTCGAGTACCAAGAGTGATATCGTGTGGTTTCCCACCAAATATTTCTTGTTGTTTTTATTTCAATTACTGCATCTATCAGTTTCGGAAAGCTATCGCCCATATATATACTCTCAATAGCATTATTGATTGCTATTACATACGAAAAATCTTGTTCGGATTCAGACACCACATAAGCAATTCCTCCCCACAACACAGGCAATCTTGCCATTTTTATCACTTCATCGGGGTCAGCATTACCGGTCGAATTTCGAGTAATTATCATTACTAAAGATAAAGCGTTGGCATATATTTTATATACACTTTTTTGACGTTTATATAGGGACATAAAAAATCCCTTTTCCATTTGCTCAAGTAACTCTAAGTCAATTGCAATCTCCATGGGCACATAGGTGAGCAAAGTTATATTTTTCCTTAAGTCAGCTGCAAATCTGTCGGCAATATTGAACTCATCTAAAAATAATAGCCTGCTCATCCATTCATATTGCATTTTTATGAATTGGCCCGCTGATTCATATTTCTTTTTTCTAATAAGATCAATCGCAATATCAGTTGTGTGTTTAAATAACTTTTTAAGTCGGTCATAAATCACATCATTTTTCTTGGATGTGATGCTATCAATTATCTCTTTATTAAAACGATTTAAAGGAGTAACAATTTTACCTTCGAGCACCTGTTCTACTTCTAAACGATTCCAATAGTCGATCAGTACTTCCCTTACCCAATTCGGCAAAAGGCGATCAGATTGAAAATTTCTTGAAGTGTTTAAATAGTTGCCTTTATGGTAAAAAGAGCTTATAACTTTTTTAAAATATTCTATATCCCATGGTTGCAAAAGGCCATCTGCAATCTGAAAACAATTATTTATAAGGGATGTCACCGAAGAATCATTATTTAGATCAATCAGTTTATATATGTCCGAGAATTTGCCAAAAGCTTTGTCAAAAGTTTGGAATTCTTGATTTTGAATTGACCCAGGTACTACTTTTGGCGCAGTGTCAACTTGTTTTTTATAATCCCCAACAAGGATAAGTTTGTAGGCATCTAAAACGCTGTTAATTGTTTTTCCACTTTCATCATGAACCGAATCCTTTGTGATTTCTTCTAAGATATTAAACACCTTATCCTCAAACCAGTCTTGATCTGATTTTGGAATGAAAAGGCCTCCTTTGCCCTCTAGCTCATAATTTGCTTTAATGGTGAACATAGTTAAATCTGATGCTTTCACCCGTTCAAATCGCTGGAATGACCACCAGCCTCGTTCCTTATCAATAAATTTTTTTAAATCTAAATAATCTCTCATTATGTTTCCCAGAAACAATGGTACGAGAGATGCCTCATTTCTATTGCCGCTTCTTGCTAAATCTCTATACATATCCGCAATAACTTCAATATACCGCGCAACCGAATTCCTAGCATAGATTACCAAGCTCCAACTTCTGTATTTGTAACTACATTGGTTAGAAACTGTTGATATATGTTCTTTAATCAAAGACCAAATGCTATTTAACAAGTTTACCGGCTTCAAAGAATTCATATAGTGTCTTTTGAATACAAGAATTCCAAGAACAGAAATTGCAACAAAAATAGCGGAGAATGTAAAACTGATAAAAGGGAGATTCTTTACATAATATAATTTCAATAAAGTCAAAATTGAGAACGTATCAGTAAAAATTAAAAAAGAGAAAAAATAATCACTAACAGTTTCATCATTAATAAAGTCAGAGACTTTTTCAGAATACCTATCAGTATATAACTGAAACCCTACTGTAAATAGTGCAAAAATCAAGCCAAGAATGGCAGATATACCACCTACAAAAATTTCTAGACCAACGGAAATAAACTCCCTCGAGGGAAGTGAAAAAGTATTACTAATATAGTCGTACTTCCCAAGCAGGGGAATAATATATTTTAAAAAACACCAATCTAGGAGAGAGGTGATCACAAATATAAATATCAAATAAAATACAATGCGTTTTACATGTTTAAAAAATTCTATAAGAATACTATGTTTGGCTGCTTCCTTTTCCGAACCATAGACCCACACACGAATTTTTTCCTTAAAACTTACGAAAGAATGATAGCAGCTCCCTAGAAAATTATCCGACATTAATTTAAGTCGGCTAGGTTTATGTTCCTTCCCAAAATTGTGCCTTGGCTTAAAGGAGTCAAAATTCTTAGACAGAAGAATAAGGAAGAATCGTATCTGACGAAAAAGCATTTTCATTAATCCCCATATCCCTTCTGTTGATTAATCTTCTATTGTTAAGTTGATAAATTATTAAGCGCATTAACGTAGCTACAAAAATCACAATCTGGTGAGCAGTCAGGGATTGAGTCACTATTCAGGCAAGCGTGGGCGTCGATGATTGCTTTTTCTACCCATGAGTCATCTCCTTTGTAGGGGATCAATGAGATCTTAAATTCCAGTCGATTGTCGAATTTATCGCAGTCAGTGACACCATTGCAGTAGACAAAATAGCCGGTATCGGAAACTTTCAAACCGTTCTGTCGCAGAAGCCATTGATATGCTTCCATTTGTCTCTTGTAGCCGTCCTGCCATTCTTTGTTCAGCTCGGTTATTTCCTCATCCTTTGAGGTAGATTTATAGTCAACTACAATATATTCGCCTTTGCTATTTATCCATAGATCATCAATCGCGCCGGTGATTAGGAAATTTGTTGGTTCGTGGAGGTATTGGACTCCTTTAAAATTCTCGCGCCACTTATCCAGCTCCTCGTGGCTGACCGGCCGAGCATCAACCCCATTTTCGGTTATCAAAGGATGCGGCTCACCTTTTTCTCGAAAAATATCGAATTCCTTCTTTAGCAACTTATCTACAGCCGAATTGAGAGCAAAAGGGTATCCTGGCGGCTGCCCAACTCCAAGCCTGCGGTCCAAATAAAAACATCTTGGGCAATTCAAAAAGAGATCAATCTTTGATCGGCTAAGCTTAAACGGCTGCGCCGATTCTGGATCATACAAGTTCTTGGTTCGTTTTGGGTTATAATACTCGGACATGGTATTACCTTCTTGCAAACATCATTGCAAACCTGGATTTTTGTCTTTGCTGTGCGTATAGATATTTCTGAAAATCGATGAAAATTGTTCTGATCTTTTCTACTGAGCCAAGTTCAACTTCAGCATCACTTACCGATTGATATTTTAGATTAATAAGTTTTGGCAATTTATCTTCACTCAATTCCTCAACTCCCTCAGCAATATATTTTGAAAGCACAAAGGAAATAAATTCTTTTTGTTTTTCGTTTAGCTGATTAAAAATAGCTCTTTTGGCATTCGTAACTCTTTCTTCCCGCGAAATTGGTTTTAATGCAAAAGAAACATAAGCTAAAACATCAAACAAGTCACTATCTTCGGCATTAATAAGTTTTTGTAGGGCTTCTAATTTCTCTTTATCATATCCCAACTCAGATATTTTACTTAAGAACGCTTCTCGTGTAGTTGGATTTGACCAAATTTTTCTCAAAGCAATTTCCGATTTAAATAGGCTTGGCAGCTCTCCATACATATTTTGTAGAAATTCTTCAGAAGAAATAGGTTTGCCGTCAGCACTCCAGAACGAAGTCGCAACCATATGCTGAATTTCTCTCTCCTTGCCATCAGCTAGCTTGATCTTTACCTTCTTGGAACAAACACAAGGTCTCTGTCCGCACACAGGGCACGGTTCGGGAGGTTCTATTTCGCAGATACATGGTCTCTGGCCGCAAACTTCACATAATTTAGGAAAATTCTTTTCACAGATACAAGGACTCTCACCGCATTTCGGGCAAACTTCGTTGATTGGCTCACCATCCCATTCTGGATCAGAAAAATGCTTATAAGCGTCAACGAAATCAAGGATCGTAAAGAATTCTTTGCCATCAAAAAGCCGGGTACCTCGTCCGATAATTTGTTTGAACTCAATCATTGAGTTTACTGGTCGCATTAGAACGATATTTCGAATATTTCTTGCATCAACTCCAGTAGAAAGTTTTTGCGATGTTGTAAGTATGGTCGGAATTGTTTTTTCGTTGTCCTGAAAATCTCTTAAAAAATGATCGCCTCTTGCACCATCATTGGCGGTAACGCGAACACAGTAATTCGGCTCTCGACTCTCTTTATATTGGTTAACCAACTCTCGTACTGCAGCAGCATGATCTTGTGTGGCGCAAAATATGATGGTCTTTTCTTTTTGATTGATTTCATCCAGGATAATCTTTACTCTTTTGGCTTCTCTTTCTTTTATCTCAATAATTTTATTGAAGTCTGGCTCTGTGTAAAGCTTACCTTCCTCAACGTCACCCTCAACCAATTCATCATCCGATGTGTAAACATAGTCATCGAGTGTTGTTTTTATTCTTTTGACTTTGAAAGGAGTCAGAAAGCCATCGTTAATGCCTTGCTTTAAGGAATAAATATATACCGGCTCACCGAAATATCTATATGTGTCTACATTGTCCTTACGCTTCGGCGTAGCCGTCAAACCAAGCTGAACAGCCGGTGAAAAATACTCCAAGATTCCGCGCCAATTAGATTCATCATTAGCCCCGCCTCTATGACATTCATCAATTATTATAAAATCGAAAAAATCGTTTGGATACTCGCCAAAGTAGGGTGTATTATTTGGCCCGCTCATAAATGTCTGAAAGATTGTAAAGAAAATACTGCCATTAGTGGGGACGGCTCCTTTTTTGCGGATATCTGCCGGATTAATGCGAACCAAAGCGTCTTCGGGAAATGCAGAAAACGAGTTAAATGCTTGATCGGCTAAAATATTACGGTCTGCTAAAAATAAAATCCTCGGCCTTCGTCCACCATCTCGGCCTAAATTCCATCTTGATTGAAATAACTTCCATGCGATTTCAAAGGCAATAAATGTTTTACCTGTGCCTGTTGCCAGAGTTAGCAAAATTCTATCTTTTTTCTCAGCTACCGCTTCAAGTGCATTATTAATTGCGATTTCTTGGTAATATCTGGGTTTTTTAGTTCCTCCTAAATCTTCCATGGGAACTGTCGCAAACTTTTCTTTCCATTTGTTGTGGTTAGAATAAGTTAAATTCCAGAGTTCATCAGGGGTTGGAAACTTAGCAATTACTTTTTCTTCCCCAGAAGCCATCGAGATTTGATAAATCTCCTTGCCATTAGTGGAAAAAGTATAATCAATTTGCATCTTTTCAGCATATGCTTTTGCTTGAGCTATGCCTTCACCAAAACTAAGGTTATCCTGCTTAGCTTCAATTACTGCTAACTTCTGATTTCTGTGAACCAAAACATAATCAGCAATCTCTTTTTTCCCGCGAAAACCACCAGTTTGAATCTTTCCTTCAGTTATATGGAATTCACGAAAAATTTTCGAGCCTTCGATTTCTCCCCATCCGCTTTCTTTTAGCTTTGGGTCAATATATTCTGCCCTTGTCTCTGCTTCGTTCATAATTCCCCCGTAAATGCTTTATGTAAAATTGATTTCTTTAATTCTCCTAAATTTTCCAGCTTCTTTTTGTAAGTCTCTTCTAGCTTTTTTGTTTGCCCCGATAGCGCATCAAGTTTTTTAACAATAGATTTTTGTTGAGCTAGGTCTTCGGGGAAATAAATTTCGATTTGTTTTAATAAACTTGCTTTTATCCCTTGTACTGTTGCACCTGTGGCCTTCGTAAAGATTCTATCCTTAACTGGTTTTGATAGTAGTAGATATTTAAGAAATGTTTGGTCGATCTTATTTTGATCAGGCTGTAATATAATTATTCGTTGTGCAAAAATTACTTTTTTATCTGTATCTAATTGTGCGATATTAGCTAGAGGTGCTTCAGAGGTAAACAAAATGTCGCCCTTTTTGGGAATTCCCCGAGTCATCCAGTTGTCGTAAATGTCGGGATCGACAAATTCCTGGGGAAACTCTTGTAGGAAGCCATTTTTTACATTTTTTGCAGTGATAAGTCTCATTCCAGACTCAGTTTTTTGTGGTGTTTTTCCCCTATAATCAATAAATCTAACGTGCTTCACTAATGGACATGTTTCCCAATCTTCTCCGGGATTGTTAAAAATGCTATTAATGTAAGATTCGAAAAGTTCACGAGCGTTTTGCAAATTTTTTTCTGTATTGTTTTTTGCTTTTTCAATTTTCTCAAATGCTTCATCCAATTTTTTAACAATTCTTTTTTGCTCATTAAGCGAATCTGGGATATTGACGCTTATCGCGTAGACATCGTTGCGATTAATGCCCGGCTTAACCCCTTTTGCAAGTCCTTGTAAATTCAGGGTCTGTAATAGACGATAGATAAACTGTAAATCGTATTTCTTTTTATCAAAAGTTACGTAGTATGTTACATCTAATGGCCAAAATTTTCCCTTAGTTAATGTTAATTCTCCTGCCGAGCCTTTTCTGCCAACAATAATACTCCCATTGTCATAATAATATGTATCGCTCCAACTTTTGATTCCATTAGCACCGTACACTGGAAACTTCCCATCAGAAATTCGCTCAGATTTTGGTAATGGTTTACCATACTCTAGCTTTAATATTTCGCCAAGCTTTTTTATTCGCCAATTATCGTTCATAAGCCCAACTGTCATATTTTATATGTTTTCTTTGGTTGATATATTCAATCAACATATCGTAAAACATTTCTTTCTCTTGGTTACCTTCTATTTTTACCCCAAACCTATTTTCCTTGCGATATTTGTAATTTCTCCATGAAGCGAGAATTGTTTCTTCATCTGGAATATTAAGGCCAAGAGGTCTCAACATAATTGAAATGTAGTATTCATATGGTATACGCCTATTGTCTCTTTTGAGGTCATAGTGTTTAATTTTGACGAGTTTGCCACTTAAAGTATCCATATTTGAAAATGAATGAATAGCAATTTTAACAGCGATATCGAATATTTTCTGAGCATTGTCAGAAAAAGCTTCCTCGTAGTAGCCACCCTTTTTGAGTTCAGTTAATTGATATCTTGAGCCTTTCAGTAGTTCTCTCAAGTTAATTATCCCGCACCCTATAGCCCTCTCATAAATATCTTTCAAAAAAAGATTTATATAACCAGAATGACCAAATGCCCCAGTTAGGCTCTGATCTTCACACTTAAAACTTTTAATAATATTATCTACAGTATCAAGAAGAGCTTTTTTGTTATCAAAGTAATAAGGTGCAATTGAAAAGAACTTATCGATATAACCTGAAAAATCAGCATCAGGTCCATATTTATGGTGAAAAACATGCTTTAAGTTCGAATAATCGCCTACAATAATAACCGAGTCAAACCCAAATTTATTCTCGTGTTCTTTTTCAAAATAAGCGGACAATATGTTTAATATCCTGAAAATATGTTCGGGGTCTATTCTGTCTAAATCATCTAACACAAGAACACTTTTTTTATTGCCCTTTTGTTGAATAATTTTATCTCGAAGTAAATTACTAATGTAGTCTTCTTCAGATATGTCCTTTTCTTTCAGTTTTTCAATGTATTTCTCTGCGAGCCCTTTCTCTCCTTTTTCGAACTCTTTTTTAAAATCTTGATATTCTTTATCCATTTTGAGCAAACTCTTTAAAGGTCTGCCAAGCTTACCTGAAATACCAAAGATAGGATTAGGCAATGTATCAAGAGTTGATAAAGTTGACTGTAATATTGAATTCAGGGAGTTACTTTTTCTATACCATGAGAAAAAAAGAAGGGCAGAATCCTTGATCCCTTGTATCTTTTTAGTCGTGAGAATATCGTTGTTCTTGTCTAACAGCTCGATAAGAATGTCATATTTTATCAGCTCAATGATATCTTCATTGTTGCTTATTTCATAGTTAACTGGAAATAAGTGAAAAACCTCATAGTTATCTGTGTTTGAATCAAAAAATTCTTTCAAAAAATACGTCTTACCAATTCCAAATTTACCAGAAAAAAATATCCTAGAATTATTTTCCGTATCTAAAAATAATTTGAAATTCTCTTGTACTGTATCAATTGGAATTAATATATCGGGCATATTATTTTACTTTCAGAATTTTCTCAACCTCTTTTAGGGATAGATTTGCTCGTATGTCTAATTTTCTAACGTCTTCCAAGATCTTTTCAGGCGGCAGTATTAAACTACCTTCCCTATTATTCGGATTTTTAACCGAGAGATCAAATGTTTTTTGGCTGATGTCGGAAACATCGATTGTCCAAGAATTTTCTGAATCGGTTTTTGTTTTTTGTAACTCTAGGAATTCCGCAAGATCTTTTTCGGTTAAAGGATTTGTTTTGCCAAGATTACGATCGAGGTTTAATTGGTAATACCAAATCTTTTGAGTTGGTGCACCTTTTTCAAAAAACAGCACAACAGTCTTAACCCCCGCCTGAAAAACTTTTGCTGGAAGATCAAGGATTGTATGAACATTGCAGTTTTTTAGTAACTCTTGGCGCAGACTTGAGGCATCGCCGTTAGATAAAAAGGTATTTTTTATAACAATGCCTGCCTTGCCCCCGGCTTTCAATTTTTTAATATAATGCTGTAAAAAGAGATAGGCAGTTTCGCTACTTTTAATGGGAAAGTTTTGCTGGACTTCACTTCGTTCTTTTCCGCCGAAAGGAGGATTAGTTAAAATAATATCGTAGCGGTCTCTTTCTTGAATGTCAGCGATATTTTCTGAAAGTGTATTCGCATGAACTATGTTTGGCGCTTCAATGCCGTGTAATATCATATTCATAATGCCGATAATGTAAGGAAGCGGTTTTTTCTCGATGGCATAAAAAGTTTTTTTTTGAAGTATTTCTATGTCTGAAGTTGATAGATTTTTACTGTTTTTAAGGTAATCAAATGCCTCAACCAAGAAGCCAGCTGAGCCAACGGCGCCATCGTAAATTTTGTCACCAATCTTTGGGCCGACTACTTTAACAATCGTGCGAATCAGAGGACGCGGGGTATAGTATTCTCCACCATTACGACCTGCATTACCCATGTTTTTGATTTTGCCTTCGTATAGGTGAGACAGCTCATGCTTCTCTGATTGTGATCGAAAATGCATTTGATCGACGATATCTAAAATATTGCGAAGTGTATAACCAGAATGAATTTTATTTCTAATTTCTGAAAATATTTCACCGATTTTGTATTTAATGGTATCTGGTTCGGCATCCGTTTTGAATTTTCTAAGATATGGGAAGAGTTTGTGATCGACAAAATCTCGCAAATCATCACCTGATAGAGCCTTATTATGGTCCAATTTACCATCAGCGGTTTTGGGTGCAGCCCAAACATCCCAGCGGTATTCTATATTTAAAATAAATTTATATTCTTTGCCGGCAAGAAGAGCTTCTTTTTGTTTTTGTTCTTCGAGATCGTTCAAATACTTAAGGAAAAGAATCCAAGATGTTTGCTCAACGTAATCTAGCTCACTTGAAACGCCAGCATCTTTCCGAAGGGTATTGTCAATATTCTTAAATGTTTGTTCAAAACTAATTTTTGAATTTGTGTCGAGCATATTATCCTTATTTGTTATGTAGTTTCTTTTATTTGCTCCTTAATAACTCTTCTATTTTCTCAATAAATCTTTTATAACTCACGATTTCCTTATCAATCTTTACCCCACCGGACCAGAGGTATAGCCAATCACCGTTTTTTGCTGTCATCTTTGCATCCGGATGTTCGTGGTATTCTCTAACCAAATTCTCGGGACCGTTTCGCAGTAATCTTAAAATCTCTTTTGAAAAGTCATTGTCTTGGTCTTGCAGTGCTTTGGTAAAATCCGTAATCAATTCGTTGAGGTTGCTGTAACTTTTCATTTTTGTAATAAAAGATAATTTTAATTAACAATAAATAGTCAAATCCCGACTAGTTATCTCTCTTTAATTTATAAGTCGATTATACCACTTTCACACCTGATATGGAAGAGAACGAAGCTGTTTTTAATCACTATAAGGATAAGGCCTAATACTTGTCCAATATCGCTTTCATCTCCTTTAGAATTTTCTTCTTATAAACTCCGATGGCGTAATCCAGATGCAATTTCATTCTTTCAGGAGAGTTTTTCGCCGACAGCTTTTTATCCGGTTGGGACTTTACTTCTTTTGCAATCCCTCGAATAAACTTTTTGTCGAAAGCATCCGGCTTTTGGGCTTCTTTCTCAATATCCAACCACCAGCGAAGCTCGGCTATCAATTTGGCAAAGCTTGCCCCGTCCTTATGATTAAGTATTACGCCGTTTTTTCTCTTGACAGTGGCGATTGCTTTCTTTATGTCTTCCTTTGTCGGTTCGGAAATATCCGGTTTGAACGCTTTTTGATCTTTCATCATACTCCTTAACTAAATAGGGTAAATATCGCTCTCATACATTTTAACGATAATACAATCAGATTGGAAATAACAGCCGGCAACTTGCTGATAAACTTAGGAACGGAAATCTTCGGGATCATAATTTTTAATCTTGGTCGAAAACTAAACTTTTTCCTGTCAACCAAACTTCGATATAACCTCTCATACTGGTATTTATAACCCTCGGCCAGCTTTTTATTAAGCCCCAAGTGGTCCATGACCTGTTTGGCCATGTCTTCGTCTTCGCTTCGGCGCATCATCTCCCGGCTTTCTCTTTGCGATAGGATATTCAAACTCCCATCCCAAAGGATCTTGCGATCGATAACCGCTGTCTTGGCATGAACCAGCCCGGGCAAGGGGATTATGCAGGCTCCCAGCTCCTCGTAATCTTTCAGCGCCGCCTTAATTTCGCTCCTCACAATCAACTCGTGATCTTCAATCGACCTGGTGAAGATAAACACGGCAATATTGCGATATTTGAGCTGTTTAAATATCCGGCTGAAATATTCCGAGCGATATTTGGAGATAAAGGGTGAATAAATTATGACCTCCTTCTCCGCCAAAAGGAGATCGCGAGAGAAAGATTTATAAAATGATTTTTCATCATATAGATCGAGCTTTCGCGATTCTCTATACTTTTCGGCATCGATTTCATTTTGCCTGTTTTCAAAATGCCTTTTTAGCGTCGGTGATAATGTTTTCATATTCCTCCTTATAATTATTTTGTTAATCTGGATTTTTAGGTTTGAAAGTGATATATTCTGGATATGACAGCCAAACACAGCGGGAATATTTACAAAGGTCTCGGCGACAAGCTTAAGAAGTATCGGGAAGCGGCCAAGATGACGCAAGCCAAGGTAGCCGAATTAGCGGGTATCCATGTTAACTATTACGCTAGAATGGAAAGGGGCGAGGAAAATCCGACACTGGAAGTGTTGCATAAGCTAAAGGAAGTACTGAAAATAAAGTCAGATTTAGTCTGATTGATTTTCATAGACTTGCTTTAATACCGGTTCCCACTCCAACGCATACTCGCAAAAGGTGTTCCAAAATTGGCTCGTCAGGTCCACCAAATTTCATTTTTCGCAATTTCTTCCGCTTCGCTCGGCGCTTCGCGCCTCGCTTGCGGTGGCAAATTCAAGAGTAAATTGTATTGTTTTTGAAAATTCATATTGAGTTTTCCGCCCAGAAGAATGCGGTTCGAGCCGGCGGTTTTAAGAAAATTTCTCATAGCGGAGAAATTTTTTGTTTTAACAAAATTTTCAGCTTGGTTGGCGTCATAAATCCAATTTTTCAAGAGTTCGAGCCAATGATTTCCCTTTCGCTCAAAATCTCTTAACTTTTCTTCAAACTCGGCTTTTTGCTCGATAAGTTTGTTTTTCTTTTCTTTGAATTCCTCTAGCTCCAAAGCTCCGTCTAAATATGCGTCAGAAAGCCGATCAAGCCGAGTTTTGATATATTCTATTTTCTCTTTTAGATTTTGAGCGAAAACAGCCGACGAGTGGTTTTCTTCATTTTCCCACTCTTTGATCTGTAGCATATACTTTTCTTTCCACTCGTCGGGTAAAGAAACTGTTTGACAAAGTTCTTCTATCTGTTGCGCTAAAACTTCTTCACGAACGAACTTTCGCTCGGTGCAATTTTGGGTTTTGCTTTTATGGGTGCAACGATAGTAAACATACTCTCTACCACTTGGCTTAAACTTTCTCTCAGCAGTTATGGCATAACCGCAACTTCCGCATTTGGCAAAACCCAAAAACTTTAGTTCTCGTTCAGTTCGTTTCTTGCGGGGTTTAGAGTGGTCTTTTAGCGCAACTTGGATTTTGTCAAAAGTTTCTTTTGAAATCATTGGCTTATGGGAACCTTGATAGAGTTCGCCATCATAACTTATGACGCCGTAATAAAATGGCTTTGTTAAAATCTTCTGTATAGATGACAAAGCCATTTTATTGCCATCTTTGCCAACCAAGCCAAGAGAAAACATTTTTGCTTGAATTTTAGTTAGCGAAAACTCGCCAGAGGCAAAAAACTCCAGCGTTTTCTTAACCAAAGGAAATGTCTTTTTGTTTGGCTCAATAGTTCTAAGTCTTGGCTCGTTGAAGTAACCGAGTGGAGCTTTGCTTGGCAATTCTCCTCGGCGAAGTTTTTGCCTGATTCCTCGCAAAATGTTTTCTCTTAAATTGTCGGTGTAATATTTGGCTTGGCCAAAGGCAACGCTTAACATAAACTTTCCTTGCGGAGTTGCCTCAAACCAAAAGGTTGGGAATTTTAGCGAAGTAATTTTTCCGGTATCGACTAAATAGATAACTCTTCCGCCATCAACAGAGTTTCGGGCTAAACGATCTGGGTTCCAGGCTAAAATTCCCGAAGCGTTGCCTTTTTCAATTTCCAAAAGCATTTGGTTAAAAATCGGTCGCCCAGGCTCCTTGGCGGTTCGACTTTCGGTAAATTCACGGACGATCATTAAGTCATTTTGTCGGGCAAAATCGCGTAGCTCTTGGAGCTGGGCTTCAATAGACAAAATTTGCCTTTCTTCCTCTTCGGAAGATTTACGGCAATAGATAAAGTACTTTTCCATAATTCCCTCCTTAAATTTTGTCTATTAACCAAATGCTTTTATGTACCGACAATTTATTGAAAATTTTGTTCCCGCCGGCTCTAAAGAATTACATTCTTTTCTGTGCTTCGCACAGAAACCGCATTTTGCTGGGCGGAAAACTCAATATTAATTTTCAAAAACAATATGAATTACTCTCGAATTTGCCACCGCAAGCGAGAGCCATTGGCTCGAGCGAAGCGGAACAAAAAGCAATAAATGAAAAATGGTGGTGTGTTTTGAACGAAGCTCGAACTTTTTTCGAAAAAAATACTCAATAAATTTTCGCTCGCGCGGCCGTGAAGGGGCGTGGGGAGGAAACGGCCGCGCTCGCTCAAAATGTTTTCAAAAATGCAATTTGCTCGTGCGTGCGCAGGAAGGGGTGTGGGGAGGGAATGCGCACGCTCTCGCTTTTTGGGGCGGGGCGAAAAAATAGCAGAAAAGGTAAGCTTATGCTAATTATAGTATGTAGTATCAAAATTAGCAATTAGCTTATACTGATGATAAAATGAGTAAAGAAAAAGTTCTAGAAAAATTTGGCATCAGAGTTCGACAAGAACGGATGAAATTGGGTTTATCGCAAGAAGCTTTGGCAGACAAGGCTGGAGTACACCGAACTTATGTCGGCATGATTGAAAGAGCAGAAAAAAATATTACTTTGCTCAACATTGAAAAAATTGCCAAAGCATTAAAAATAAGTATAAATAATTTAACAAAGTGGGACTGAATTATGAATAAATTATGGTGCAAAGATTGCGAAAAAGACTTTTTCTTTAGTGCATTGAAATTGGCAACTCCAGAACAATTATTTTACGTTACTAGCGACCAGAAGTATTGTGCTTATTGGCCGAAAAAATACGGCGACGTAAAATCGACTCTCCAAAGCAGAAACTCTCTTATTGGAAACTACACTGAAAAATGGGGTGTTGAGCTTTTTAGAGAAATTGCTGAAAAGCTTGGTGGCTTTTCGGTTCAGGGCGTTATTTGTGAAGAAATTGGTCTAACTCGACAATCTGCTGCCGATGTGGCGATTTGCAAAACAAAGAATGTGATTCAAAAGCCAGAAAACATTTTGATGATTTTTGAAATTAAGATGTCGATAACTTGGAACTGGGAGCTTAAGCAACGAGGCAAGGAATATGATCTGGTATGTCTTGGCGATTACAACACTCACCAAGGAAATCCAAGTTTGCTAAGATCTGATTCAATGTTGAAAGCTATTGGGAAAAGTATCAATATTCGAGTTTCAAGTTTTGCGGCTAGTAAAATTCCAATCGTGATAATTGGTAATACACCGATCACAAGCTCCTATTATAAAAAAGTTGATCACTTGAAACAAAGCGGAATTATTCAAGGTTTTTGGTCCGTCAATCCCGAGCCATTGGACAATAACAAAGAAAGCTTAGAAAAAACGAAGCTCGGTGGTTTCATCAGAATTAACAAATATGACGAACTTGTAAAAATGACGCTCGATCTAGGTGCAGACGATAGAGAATTCTTTTCAAGCATGCAAAACAAACAAAGACTTGGAGAAATAATTAAAATTGCAAATCAGGAAGAAACCGAAGAAGCGAAAGCTCAAAAATTTCTTGAACTTATTAGGGAGGTAGAGTAAATGGCAGAAGTTAAGACACGAAAAGGAACAGAAACCAGCTCTTTCGGTACACCTGGAAGAAGCAATCATGATGCTTCCAAATTTTATGCAAGCAAAATGTATAGTGGTTTGAATAACGGCAACGGAGATGTTGAATATCGCGAAAATCCGATCAAAGAAGAATATATCAACAAAATATTCTGCAAAAGTAGCGAGAAAATGTCGGAGCTTCCCAATGACAGTGTTCATATTATGATCACTTCCCCGCCATATAATGTTGGAAAGGATTATGACAAGGATTTGAGTCTGGACGACTACCGAAAACTCCTATACAGAGTTTTCAAAGAAACATACCGAGTGCTAGTTCCTGGCGGTAGGGCTTGCATAAACATCGCCAACTTAGGCAGGAAGCCATATCTTCCTTTGCATAGTTATATTATTGAAGACATGGCAGAAATCGGTTATATCATGCGAGGTGAAATTATTTGGGATAAAGGTTCAAGTGCCAGTCCTTCAACCGCTTGGGGTTCGTATCTTAAAGCTAATAATCCCGTCTTGCGTGATGTTCATGAGTATATACTTATTTTTTGCAAAGAAACTTATTCGATGCAAAACTTGCATAAAAAGAAAAGTACAATCACTAAAGAAGAGTTTATGGAATATACCAAAAGCGTCTGGAAGTTTGCCGCTCAAAGGGCTTCAAAGGTTGGACATCCGGCGCCTTTTCCTCTCGATCTTCCATCGCGCCTGATTAAGCTATACACTTTCGAAAATGATGTTGTTCTCGATCCGTTCACTGGCGCCGGAACGACAAATGTTGCCGCCTTAGAACTCAATCGTAGGCATATTGGTTATGATGTTGATAAAAAGTATTGCGATTTAGCAGAAAACAGAATAATGCAATGCAAAAGTAAATTACCATTATAATGGAAAATAAACGCAAACATTTAGAGTTTATTCAAAACGTTATCAGTCGAATGGCTGGCAATCTATTTTTTCTTCGTGGCTGGACTATAACGTTAATTGCTGCATTACTTGCTCTCTTTGCTAAAGGTGGAAACCATACCTATATACTTTATTTTCTGATTGTTTTGATAATAGTATTTTGGATTTTAGACGGATTTTTTTTATCTCAAGAACGACTTTTTCGTGACCTCTACAATGATGTCCGCTTACTAAAAGAAGAAAAAATAGATTTCAACATGGATGTTTCGCCTTATAAAAATTACAAAAAGAATACACTAATCTTTTCTATGTTTTCTTCGACTTTATTAATATTTTACATTCCACTTGTCATCACTGCCTTGGTTATTATCTATTTAGTAAAATAAGAATTATTATGGCTAAAAAAATTTTTGTGAGTTATAAGCACAATGATCAGAGTGTTAAACCGCTAAAACAATATCTAACAGCAACTGCCAGAGATTATGTCGACGAACTTGAGAAGTATTTTGAAGAGGGAGACTTTATCTACAAAGGAGAGGATGTCGACAACGACCTGAGCAATCTGACAGACGGAAGTATCGCTCAAATCCTTTACGACAAAATATATGACAGCTCGGTAACAATAGTTTTAGTTTCAAAAAATATGAGAGATTATAAAACCGAGAAGGATCAATGGATACCTCGAGAAATCTCTTACTCCCTTACTGAAAATAACAGGGGTGAAAGGATTAGCGCTACCAATGCTATGCTCGCTGTAGTTTTACCGGATGAAAATGGCGATTACTCATACATCGTCACACATCACCCATGCGTGACACGCTGGAATACAGCTTCGTTATTCAACATTCTCAACCAAAATATGTTTAACAGGAAAAGTAAAAACACCTATCAATGCACTGATTGTTACGGGCAACACCATACTGGAAAAGACCATTCATATATTCACCCGGTCAAATGGGATGATTTTATTTTGGATATCGATGGTTATATAAACTTAGCTACGGAAATTCAACAGAATATTGATGAATACGATATAGCAAAAGAATTATAATTCCGCCCCCGCCCCAAAAAGCGAGAGCGTGCGCATTCCCTCCCCACACCCCTTCCTGCGCACGCACGAGCAAATTGCATTTTTGAAAACATTTTGAGCGAGCGCGGCCGTTTCCTCCCCACGCCCCTTCACGGCCGCGCGAGCGAAAATTTATTGAGTATTTTTTTCGAAAAAAGTTCGAGCTTCGTTCAAAACACACCACCATTTTTCACTTCGTGCCAATTCTTCCGCTTCGCTCGAGCCTTCGGCTCTCGCTTGCGGTGGTAAATTCAAGAATTTCAGATCAGATTAATACTAGAACCTTTTAATTTCTATACCAAATGCCCCTCTGATTGATGGCATCAATTATTGTTGGAGCAATCTGCTCAAGAGAGCTTTGAGCGGTCTGTCTAGTGCTTAAATCTGGATCATTCAACATGTTAGAAAAGTCTACTACCGCTGAGGCCGAATATTGATATAAAAAAGCCAGCCGCAAATAATCTTCAAAATATTTAATATCCCGATTAGCTTCAACAGCCATATTTTTATATGATCTCTGTAAGCCAGGACTACTCCATAGGTCGGCCAACATAAATGCATAGTCATTTGCAGGGCCTTGCACAACCCCCACCCTCTCCCAGTCAATCCAGCCAATTTTATTATCCGGGGTTATAATAATGTTACCAGGATTTATATCGCCTGCAGAAAACTCCCTTGGAGTACTTTGTAATAATTCCTCATATTTTTCTAAATCTTGCCGCATTTTATGCATATTGCCTTCACCAATAATTGAGGGTAAAGGTGACTCCTGCCAATCAACATAACCCTTATATTCATCATATAAATTATTATCTCTCTCCATAGATAAACCAGGAACCAATCCTGCTGCCACATCTTGAGTCAAAATTCCATGAAAAGATTTGGTTAGCTCTACAAGTGTTCTTAAGTGTGATTCGCTAATAACATCCGGGTTGGCACCCGATCGCCAACCGGCCACACTTCCATCTAAATAATCTTGGACACAATATGTTGACCAGCCAGATGTTTTGGCGTCATGAATATTGGGAAAAACTACTTTTGAGGACAAATCAGTCGGCAACTGATGGCAAAAGTAGGGAGCTAAGGTTTCCAGAAATTGTATTTCTCTTAAGCCCTCTTCGTCAGGATCCTGTCTGGTTCTTGATTTAAATATCCTTTTCTCGTTAGGCGATTCGCTACATGCTGTTTCTACAACCATAAATGGTCTATCATAAGGGTTTTGAATTCCATCAACACCTCCCTGTATCAGCTTCACAGGAATTAAACCGTTATTTTTTAGTCCGTCGCAAAGAGTCTCTAGAGCTTCCTCGGTTTCGATATTTCTCTCTTTGCTCTCTTCCTCTAGCTTCTTAGCTTCAATTTCCTCTTCTAAGCGAAGATGTAATCCTTCATTCACGTAAAACCTCAAGCTCTAATAACAAGAATATTACGGCAATACTTAAGATCTGGCCTCTAGATCGAATCAAATGATTCGATAAAAATATTCTTATCCTTGTCAGTTAAACCATCTAAAACCTCTCTAACATAGTCTTGAACGGTGCTACTAGCGATTCTTTTTATGTCTTCAATCATTTCTTCATCTGATTGACCTTGATTATCAAGGCGAAACTCATCATTGTTCTGGGCTTCAATCATCAAATCAATTTTTGCTCCAATTATTGAAAGCAACTGGTCTACCTGCTCTCCAGCATTTGACTCACTAAACCCGATTGAGAGCAAAGCTCTTTTGAGCCTAATCGACACATTACTTTCATTGTCAAATTTTAAGAAATCAAAATCTTCCATAATTTAACCGATCATCTATTATTATTTACTCTAGCATTATTGTCTAGAGAATAGCCCCTAATATGTCCATCTCCAACCATAGCCTTGAATATGCCATAGGCATTACTACTCCTAATAATTCCTTTTGTTATCCCTTTTAAAAAAGACAGCGTGCCAGAAAAAAAATTGGAATTTTCATTTTTGTCTCGATCCATTTGCCTAATACCATCCCCGGCGCCAATTAAATTCAAGGCAAAATTCCCCATTTTTCTCCATATGGTCATATTATTAACCTCAGCCTCAGTTCTCTCTTGATCTGACCTTTGCTTCTCGCTTATACACAAACTACGAAGGAAGGCAGCATTAAAATGATCTAAGAAGTTTCTACCTCTTTGCTCAGCAGACAAACTTACTGTTTCTTTTTTTTCGACAGGAACAACATCAACATTACTTTCGCCATCTATTTGATTATTTAGCTTCATATTTCTCTGTTGTTAATTAAATACATTTATATTTTATTTTAATCAAGCGTTGTGGGTCAAATTCGATCATGAATACGCACAAAATTATACTTTATTCTCTAAACGCTCCCACAATAGGGTATTTTGCCAAAGCTTTCGCAACATGATAGGAGTAAAAAGCTTTTGTAAGCTCCTTACCCGCATAATGAGAGAAGTGCTTACCCTCTTCAAAAACTGAGCTTAAATCATACACTTTACCGTCAACCGCGACATAAGCAGGGTTACCATTTTTTCCATCGTATTTTGACAAATCTTCAGCACTAAAAGATTTGACCGTGGATAGCTCATCATCTGCAGATGTTTGGTTATTCTCTACAATATTACTATCACCATTCTGTTGATTAGTAGCTTCGCTCTGATTTTCTGAATCGTTTCCTGCTTGCTCTGTGCTGGCTGAAATATTATTTTCTGTTTGACTCTTCTCATACCATTGATCAATATAGATAAAGCTCCCTAGAAAACCAACAAAGAAAATCAACCAGAGCGCTTTTATTGGCCACCTCCACCACTTCCAACGCATAAAGGCCAATCTGGTCGCATATCCCGCATGGAAAACAAAAGCAACAGTGATAATTATCGGCAGATATTTATTGTGGAGGTTAGCAGACTTTGCACTATCAATAATCCCTTTGGTCATACCGTATCCGCTTATAAAAAACAGAGTCATGCCAAAAAGTAAAATCCAAGCCATAAAACGATCAATTTTACACAGCAATTTCATTTTTCAAACTCCCTAATATTTAATAGCATCGATACAAATATATTAAATTGTGCTGAGATTCTGCTGAACTTTATTACTATCGCTCATCTATTCTACTGCTTTCTATGAGTGAACCATTTTGATCATAAACGTTTATTGTAGCATAGTCGTTATAAATAGAAGATGTGGCATGACCAATTGCTGTGCCTCCAGGTAAAGTAAAAATTTCTATGCCTGAAACATCGGTCTTTGTATATGTATGAATGTGACCGCACACTACAAAATCCACACCATAATTTATTAAATATGATTGGATCGTAGAGAAAAAGGTGGGGTGATGGAAAACGACTGCGGTAATCCTCGACTGCGATGCAGCGCTTTGCAGATCGCTTTCAAGCCATGATAATTGGTTCGGATCGGAAGCCGAAAAAGCACTGTCTAAAACTACAATATGTAAATTTCCGCTATTAACCGAATACCACTTTTCATTATTGGGAAAGTTGAAATAATCTAGGAATATTGGAGAAGGCGTTGTAGAGTCGCCAAATAACCTGTCATTGTTGCCTAATGCTCCATAAAAAGTTCTCGAACCAAGTAAAATTCCTGCCACATTTAAAAATCTGTCGAAGCTATTTTGCGTGCCATCTTCCATTAAATCACCGGCGTGAATAACCGGATTCGCCCCAGAAGCCAATATCCTATTTACCACATTTTGGTGTCTAACGTCATCATCATCACTATCGGATTGATTGTCTGCATAGAATGCCACAAAAGCGGAGAATGATTCAGATTCGGGCTCCGGTTCGGGCTCCGGCTCTGGGCTAACCCCAGAATCACTTTGGCTGACCTCTGATTGAGATGAAGAATTGGAGGAAGATGGAGCTTTTGGTTTTGTGTTAACAAGAGCATCTTGTTTTGTTGCTTCCTCTTTTGCCTTTTCTTCCTCCACATTGTTATTGTCGATATCAATGTGGCTATCAATATTATTACTATCGTATGATTCATCAGTAATTATTAGGCCACCCATATTCGCGCGGAAGTACGATATATACCATATGACAAACAGAGATATTGCAGCCAACACCAGCACAATTACAATATAAATCCTGTAGGTAATTATGATCTGTCTGATTCTTTGTTTTAAGATTAATTTCATGTTTTAATCCGTATTTAAATCCGAGTGATATTTTAGAGGAAAATCTTCTTCTAGCTCACCAGAGAAATATAGTTCGTGTGTGAGTGAACCGAATGTATAATTCTCTCCTCCAATTTCCAGGTTTGTGCCTCCTACCACCGGACTCTTCTTTGGTTCTGACTTTCCGAAACCAAGATTGAATAAGGTTCCGAGAATCTCCGGGCGACTGTTAATATTATAACCTTTTTTTGACCATTGGGTCATAATTTGTTTTAAATACAACGAGCCGTATAGATATGAATAATAATGATTTTTTTCATCGGTTAGTCTATCATATCTCTGTTTATTTTTATCCTCTAAATCAAAATCTAATAGATTCTCATATTCTGGACCAAGATAATAATCTGAATCCCTATCTTTAAGATTGTTTTCTATCTTAATTGCCGTAGCCTCTTTGATTGACATAACTCCCCAAGCCATTTTATTGGCATTGCCCAATATCTGCAACGGTTTAAAAAACTGTTCATAAAATTCACGCTGTGTGTTATAGAGCCTAAACTGCTCAACGAGGCAAACCGAAAGTATTATGCGAGGATCCACCCCCGCGTCATTCCCAGCACTTAGTATCTGATCTTTATCTTTTAATATCGCTGATTTTACTACTTCCCACTCTTCACTATTTGACCAAGGAAAAACACTTGAAGCGCCGCCTTCTTGTTTTGATAACTTAATCTTTAAATAAGAGATGGAATATTGATTGTATACAGTGCTGTTTTGACAGTTTCTAATTTGATTATAATAATCTGAATTACCTAGTCGAACTTCAACAGCAAACAGCATTTTTTTTATTAGTAGTTGGTCTTTATACTTATTGTAAGCGTCCAAAATGTTCTTTGCGTTCTTTGTACCGTAATTAGATACTACATCAATAGCACATAACATCTTCTTCTCTGCAACCTCTTTTTCGTAGCTATCAACTTCCTCTTCCAGATCATATGTATCCGATAAAGCAAAATTTTCATATTTTGTATTATTAATATCTTTTGATCCCTCAATATCTGTTAAACCAAATCTAACGGCAAAATATCCTGTTGTTAAAACAAATCCGATAATAGCGAATATATAAATAATTAATTTAAAAATTTTAACTAAAAATTTCTTCACTTCTCTCCCTATTTATAGCATATCATAAGATGGGTATAATATATTCATGTCAAATCTGTGGTATATAGTTATCGCTTCGTTGCTCATGCTTCCAGGAATCGCCGGAGTAGTATTGCCTTTTCTGCCAGGCTTACTGTACATGCTAGGTATTACTGCGATATATGTAATAATAGACAAGTTTTCTCATTTAAGCTGGACGGAGATTATAATACTCGCTTTTATTGTTTTAATATCTCTCTTTATTGATTATCTCTCCGGGACGTTGGCAGCAAAAATTGGCGGCGCGTCAAGAAAATCTCTTTTTTATGGAATAATAGGTCTAATAATAGGCACTTTTGCTATCCCTCCATTTGGAGGAATACTGGGCCTGGCTGTAGCAATATTTATCTCGGAATATCTAGAGGCGAAAAACAGCAAAAAAGCGGTAAAATCAGCCGTGAGTTCTTTAATAGGTACATTGGCGGGGATAATTATCAACCTGACTCTGGCAATTATTTACTTAATCCTATTTATAATCTTTTCTTTATGATAAAAAGAATCTCGCTGGCATTTATACTGCTCAATCTTATTTGGAGTGCTATAGCTTTTTTTGTCGATTATAAAGTAATAGGAAATATTCCTTTCTATTTTTGGCCATTCACAATTATCTGTCCGTTATTCCCTTTTCTGCTATTTATACTGTGGCTGAGAGAACATTTTAGAAAAAACACGAGAGACCTATGGCTGTCACTATTTTCTATACCGCCAATTGCATATTTTTTTGGCTCTCTTATATATTATCCCTATTGGATGCTACAAAACGGCTTTAACTTGTATGCTTTCGGACAAATTTTTTGGGTCGCCTTCTACGGCATTCAGGGTATATGGTTTTCCATCAAAAGAAAAAACGATCTAAAATATGACTTGGTTGCCATATCATATATCGTAATATCTTTTATTATCCAGTATTTTGGGGAAACATACGGATATTTTGACACCTCAAATATAAGCAATCTTGCAATGGCTATTATTTACGCATTAATAGTTCTATTAACTCTAGCTATAGTGCTCGCCAAAAGATATATTAATATTCCATCTCCTCTTTTTTCAAAGAGATAAAATTGAACCAAGCCCTTAATATTTTTAATATAGTTTTAAATGGTGCTTCGATAATAAAATCAACCGCTAGTAAGAAAGGATTAAGCCTGTTTAGGCTGTCTGACATCGCCTTGCCCAAAGAGATAAAAGGCAGAAAAATGAATTCGACAAGAGTGGTTATTGAATCCTGGCTCTTTCTTTTTATCAACAACTCCTTTGAATTTACCCTGATTCTAAAAGATAAAAAAGAAACGGCAGAAACAAACAGAAAGAACAGCACTATTGAAACAACGTTAAATTTAAGACGTAACAAAAAAAACACAACTAGAATCAAAACCAACAAAGAGAATATTGCCAAAAGATAATTAAAGAAATTGAAGGTTTTGGTTCTTTTTTTCTTCTCAATTACTAAAGCCTTTTCGTTAGTAAGTCGACCTGTATTAATAATCTCAAAGAATGCTTCCTTCATTAATTTGGAGTTTTTTTGTGGGATTTTTGGAATCGTAATGCCGGAGAGAAACATTAAAAATGGCGGGAAAGTGATGTTAGCGATTAAAGGCAACCATAATATATTCCCATGTATAGCCCTATCCACTGGAATCTCAATAATAAAAGCCAAAACCGTTTTGGTCATCAACAAAAATATTAAAGCCCTCCATATCCCCCGCCAAATCTTTGCGTTTGATTGCATTCTAAGTGATTCATAAGACTGGCAAAGATTATTTTCTAATAATATCGGGTTGTCTTCCGCCCATTTTTTGCTAACGTTATTTAACAGTAGATGCGTCCTGATTACAGAAAAAGGAGAAACCATATTTCTAACTAAAATTAGATATCTACTACGAAGAGGATGGCTTAAGTGTCTTTCAAAAGAGGCCATAAACGGATCAATACTTTTTGTGAGATTCTTACAGTCATCAATATCAATTACGAGCCAATTTGTGTGCGTTAATTTTAAAGACCAATAAGACAGATAGCTGACGTCTGGTTTGAAAATGTTGGTATATATGGCGAGTTTAAGTTGAACAATGTGATCTTGGTCATTAATGTGTTTAATGTTATTTTTGTAATTATCCTTTATGGCCAAAAACACAAAATCAAGATATTGATTCTCTGCTCTTTTGTCGAATATCTCCTCCTCAATCTCACAAGCGCAAATCCCAGAAAAATATCTAATGATTTCTGAATTACTCTTATTAATAGAATTTGCTCTTCGAATTATGGTTAAATATTTATCGAGTATATAATTAACTTTTTTTGATTTACTCTCATCTATGGTTTTTGGAGTAATATAATTTGCCCATATTAATTCATTTACTAAATCATTATATATCTTCTCTTTTTTTATCTTTACGCTTATCAGGAGGCTGCGCCTGATAATTCTAGCCACAGCATTTTTGAACATTAAGTGTGTCTCTTGGTATTCTACCGCTGCACGTAGCTTCTCATACCAAACCGCAGAAGTAATAGCCGAATCGTTCTCTTCTTCTCCCTCGAATTTGTGCAATTCTGAATATAGCAAAAATGACTTAGCTAACGCTGGTGACAAACCTTCTTTTATTTGATCCGATTCTGGAGGCATAATGCAATCTTACACAAAGCTGGGAAAAAACTCAATTTTGTGGTAATTTTGATAAGCCATGGAATACACTCATCAATCGATAATGACAAAAGAGACACTGCATTTCCTCAGCTATTTAAGCATACTTAATGAGCCAATTTTTGTTGATGGTACATTAGGATTGGCAGGACATAGCATTAGCTTGGTGGTTGAGAAAAAAGAATCAAAAATTAAAGTAATCGGAATAGACAAAGACGCAACAGCTCTTAAGATCGCGGAGAAGAAGATCAAAGAAGCTGGTTTAGTTGAAAATTTTGTTTTAGTGCATGACGATTTTCATAATATCAATGACATTTTGGATAATCTATCCGTAAAAAAAATCGACGGCATGCTACTGGATTTAGGAGTTTCGTCTATGCAGTTAGACGACAAAAGCCGTGGTTTTTCTTTTTCTAATCCAGAGATAGCCCTAGATATGCGCATGGACCAGAGTCAAAGTAAAAGCGCCTTCACTGTTGTAAACACCTACAATCAAAAACGACTCGAAGATGTGTTAAAAAATGGTGAAGAATGGCACTTTCGAAAAATTGCCGCCGCCATAGTTAGCTCGCGTAAAACTGGACCTATTGTTACCGTGGGTGATCTTTTAAAAGTAATCAATGCAGCTACCTCCAAAAAATACTCAAAAACACACCCGGGCACAGATACCTTTAGGGCTTTAAGGCTTGAAGTTAATGATGAGATATCAAGATTGGCTAAAACAATCAACCACATAGTACAGATTCTCGCTCCCGGTGGTCGATTAGCAATAATTACCTTCCACTCCCTAGAGGACAGAATCGTAAAAAATATATTTAAACAATTAGCTGATCCTTGCACATGCCCTGCGCAATTGCCAAAATGCATATGCGGGAAAACACCAAAAGTAAAAGTATTAACAAAAAAACCGATCACACCATCTTCAGACGAGATCAAAATAAACCCGCGCTCTCGCAGTGCTAAGCTCCGTGTTATAGAGAAATTGTAGGGCGAGGTCGCAAATTAAACCAATTAGAATAGAGTGCTAGGCCAGAGGTTGCTTCTACAGAGGTTAAAACCGATATGATTAGTCTTTTCTGTTTAGATATGTGAAGGAAATCAGTGGCAGTGTTCTCCTAATTATTAATTACGAATAAGCTAAAAAGCCAATGCCCAAAAAGCTGTTATTACATTCCTGCTGCGCGCCTTGTCTTACATCTGTTTACGAAAAGTTGTCGCCACTGTATGACATCACAGTATTTTGGTATAACCCCAATATTTGGCCACAAACCGAACATGATAAACGGCTAAAAACCCTCAGAGATTATTGCAAAAAGATAGGCGCAAATTTGTTGATTGGCGAGTATGATTATTATTCTGAACACAAATATTGGTTAAATAGTATTAAAGGATTTGAAAATGAGCCGGAAAAGGGAAAGCGCTGCGAAATTTGCTTTCGCTTGCGCCTAGAAGCTACGGCGCATACCGCTTTAGCGCTTTCAAAGAGACACGATAATCCAGTAAAGATTGAATATTTTGCAACCGAGCTATCTGTTTCCCCGCACAAAAACGCGAAATTACTTAATCAAATCGGCAAATCGATTGAACAGGAAATGTCAGGTTACTCTGATTATGATCTTATCCGCGCCGAGCAAAGTCTGACAGCTTCAAATTTTGATAACGATTCGACGCACCTTAACAATCATCCGAATCCCAAATATCTATCTTCCGACTTTAAGAAAGATAACGGATTCAAGCGGTCTGTAGAAATATGTCGTGAGCACAATATTTACCGCCAAAATTACTGTGGATGTGAGTTTTCGCTTTATTAAAATAATAAAATTTTTGACAATAATTAAATTAAGCAAAGTTATTCTAAAAAACAAGCCCAAAAACTCTTTTTGTGAAATTCATGCTTTCTTCAAATCAGAGAATATAATTGCTCATTATCGAGATAATTAACAGAACTCTAATAATACTGAAAGATCGACCTGAATTACCAGAAATTAAAGTTTGGTTTAGGCAGATAATTCCATTTAACAACAATTGACAGCACAGCCTTTATCCACGATAATATAGTTGCATAATATATAAATCGGAGGGGATGCAATGCCGCTTCCCACATGGGATGTATTTATTATAATAGCATTTATTTTAAGTGTTGCTTACGGCTTCATTTTAAGGCGCGAAAAAACTATTACCGTTTTGTGCTCAACATATATTGGCATTGTAATAGCCAGTAATTTTTCAAATTATTTATATGAACTTTTTAACGGTGATAAATTTATTGCCGGACAGGTTTGGATTAAATCAGACGCATCACTGCCGACAATTTCTATAGCTCTGCTACTTATATCTAGCTTTTTTATCTCTGGAGCTATTAACTCAACCAGCAATAAAGCAGGAGATATTTCTCCTTTCGAAATATTTTTATATAGTACTCTAAATATGGCGCTAATAATAGCTACGATATTAAACTTCTTACCAGAAGAGACACGCATAATGGCCAACAACTCGTCCAAGATTGCCAACATTATTTACTCATATCACACAGTTTGGGTAATTGCTCCACCTATATTGCTAATTTTCCTAAATTTTAGAAAAAAATAGCACGAGGTGTTGGTAAATAAAAAAACTGGTCGCAAGATCAGTTTTTTGGTGGGTCGCCTGGGACTCGAACCCAGAACCAATGGCTTAAAAGGCCACTGCTCTACCATTGAGCTAACGACCCGAACAATTAACAAAAAAATGATACCAAAAAAAGCCGCCTTAGTCAAAACCCTTAGCAGATTAGTCGTTCCTCAAAACTTTAACGAAAACATCACTAGGGATATTTACCCTGCCCATCATCTTCATCTTCTTTTTACCCTTCTTCTGCTTATCTAGAAGCTTATTTTTCCTAGTCACATCACCACCATAGAGCTTGGCAGTCACGTCTTTGCGCATCGGAGATATTCGGTTGGAAGCTATTATATTGGAGCCAATAGCTGCTTGAATCTTTACTTCAAAGTTCTGTCTGGGGATAAGATTTTTTAACCTATCGACAATTCTTCTCGCCTCGCTCTGTGCCTTAGAGGAGTGAATAATAAAGCTAAGAGCGTCTACTCTATCTTCGGCAATAATAATGTCCACCTTTTGAAGCTGTGCCTCTTTGTATTCACTAAACTCATAATTTAAAGAGGCGTAACCTGATGATATGCTTTTAAGCAAGTCGTAGTAATCAATGATTAGCTCGTTAATTGGTATCTGATATTTAATTATTACCCTTTCGGTATCAAGATATTCGGTATTTATATAAACACCTCTTTTATTTCTAGTGAGTTCCATAATATTGCCGATGTACTCCTTTGGCGTTATAACCTCTAAATCTGCCCAAGGCTCAAACATCGTTCTATATGAACCAGCAAGAGGCAGATCTGTAGCCTTCTCGATTACCGCCTCGGTGTTATTATTTAGTATTACTTTGTATGATACTGTAGGACTAGTGATTACAAGGTCTAGGTCAAATTCTCTTTCTAGCCTCTCCCTCACAATGTCCATGTGTAGCAAACCTAAGAAACCGCACCTGAACCCATGGCCAAGAGCCTCTGAACTTTCCGCATCGAAACTCAGCGAAGCATCGTTGAGCTTGAGTTTATCAATTGCCTCTTTTAAATTCGGATATTGATCCGACTCTGTGCAAAATATTGAAGCAAAAACGAACGGCTTAACTTTTTTATATCCGGGCAGGGGAGAGAGCGCTTGATTTTTTTTGTGCGTCACTGTATCACCAACAGCAGCTTCAGAAACATCTCTAAAACCTGTAACCACATAACCAATTTCGCCAACGGATAGGGGAGAGTGCGGCAAGTATTTTGGTCTAAAAACGCCAACATCCTCAGATCTACCGAATTTTTTTGTTTCCATTAATTGAATTTCGTCATCCTTGCTCAGTTGACCATCAAAAAGTCTTAAATATGCAACAACTCCGCGATAAGGATCATAGTTGGAGTCAAATATTAATGCTCTCAAGGGAGCACTTTGATCCCCCGTTGGAGCCGGCACCTTCTCAACTATCGCATCAAGAATTTCTTCAACTCCCTCACCGGTTTTACCTGAAGCATAATATATGTCGTTCTTGCTGCAACCCAAGAGTTTAATTATCTCCTCAGTGACCTCATCCACCCTAGCTGCAGCCAAATCAATTTTATTAACTACCGGGATAATTACCAAATTATGTTCAAGCGCCGCATATAGAGTCGACAAAGTCTGAGCCTCTACACCTTGAGTCGCGTCCACCAGTAGCAGTGCCCCTTCTACTGCCGCCAATGACCTTGATACTTCATAAGAAAAATCTACATGACCAGGAGTATCTATCAGATTCAAAATATATTTTAAATCTGAATTTTCAATTTTCAATTCACAATTTTCAGTTTTAGATTGAGAATTTGAATTTGGAAATTGTTTGATTATTGTGTCTTGTATCTTGGGATTTTTCGGATGCCATTCCATCCTCACTGGAGCAAGTTTGATGGTTATGCCTCGCTCACGCTCAAGGTCCATTTGATCAAGTAATTGCTCTTTCATCTGACGAGCTTCTACGGTATTTGTAACTTCAAGCATACGGTCAGCCAGAGTCGACTTTCCGTGATCTATATGAGCAATAATACAAAAATTTCGGATTTTTGATTGATCCATACTACAAATTTAGCACATCATCAAGTAAAAATCGAGTCTTTAGCTCGAAAACAAGCGGGCAAAAAAACTTTTGGGTCTTTTTGACTCAACATCTTGTTTAATTTCTAATACAACTTGCGAAGCATAATCTCGACTTTTTGTGAGTATCTCTTCGAATTTATCAAAATTATACCATCTATAACCATCAACAGGCGGCAGGTAACAGAAGTCGGCACTTGAAACCTGAATCTTTTCTAATTCGTAAAGCATTATATCTAACGCCCTGGAAACAACCTGAGCCCGATTTAAAGGTTTTCTATCGCTTATCTCTTTTAGAGTGTTTAGAGATGAAGCTATTACATAATTACAACCGTGTCTTTTTAGAACATCGGTCGGCAGATTGTTTGTAATTCCCCCATCAGACAATCTTAATCCGCCGAAGTGTTGTAGTGGGAAAACTCCCGGGTAAGCAGACGAAGCCATAATAGATTTCACCAGATCGCCTCGACTCAATTCAACACAATCACCGCTATCTAAATTTGTTGCCAATAAGACCAAATCTATCTTAAGGTCGCTAAATTTTGCATCAGGCATTAAATCGCTTAATATGTCTTCAATTTTTTTAAAAAAGGTGTCAGGGTTTAAATTAAAAAAAATCCTTTTTTTTGAAAACAGATCTTTCTCTCTGACTACTTTTAAAAATTCAATAACCAGATTTACACCACCATAAGAGTAAAGTGCGCCAACTACAGAACCGGCAGAGGTTCCTGCTACCATATCAATTTTGATATCGTTTTTTTCTAATTCTTCCAAAAGAGCAAGATGGGCTACTCCCAGAACGCCACCGCCACCTAAAGCCAAACCTATTTTCATTTCCTCAGCTCCTTTAATATTTTTATGCTATCAATATCAGTTTTACCCTTATTTCCAGGAGTCTCAATAATGCCAGGCAGCTCTTTTAGCAATTTATGGTTGATGATATTTTTAAAAGCATCCTTGCCAATGTATCCGTCTCCAATGTCTGCATGTCTGTCTCGCAAGCTACCTAGTGGCACAGCCGAGTCGTTCAAATGTAGGCAGACCAGTCTGCCGAGCCCAATGGTTTTATCAAATATTCCCAAAGTATCTTCTAAACCCCCTGTTGTAACTAAATTATATCCTGAAGCATATGCATGAGCTGTGTCTAGTGTTACCTTTAAACGGTCTGATCCCACAGCTTTTATGATTTGAGCCAACTCCTCAAACTTATCACCGATAATATTGCCGGCACCGGCAGAGTTCTCAAGTATTAATGCCTGGGATTCCGGCGTTGCAGCTAAAATATTTTTTATAGCCGACGTGATTTTTGTTAGCACTTCTGAAAATGATTTACCCTTGGTAGATCCAACGTGAAAATTAACTCCAATGCCACCGAGTTTCTCAGATTTTTTCATGTCATCAATTAACGACTGGACAGATGCTTCATAATAAAAAGGGTTATCGCTTGCCAAATTAATAAGATAAATACCGTGAACCACGATCGGCAATATTTTTATTCCTGAATTTAACTCTTTGAAGTTGTCTAGCTCTTCTTTCCTGATGACAGTTGGATTCCAACGTTGTGGCGCATTACAAAAAATCTGCATACACTCACAGCCGATATCGGCAGCGCGGTTAACTGCCTCAGAAAAAGGTTCTCTGGTTGAAACATGCGCACCAATTTTCATAACAAATTTCCAAATCTCTTTTATCTAATTTTAAATTTCCAAATAATATATCATTTGATCATGGATAGATCACCATTAATTACCACCGGAGACATGGCAATAATCTCAGATGTATAACTGCAATCTGGCATAGGGTTATACAGATAAATTGGCTTATTCAAAACATGTGCAAAACCGATTTCTAAAAAAGTATTACCTCCTATATAATTTTTTAGATTGCCCTTGTCCTGATTTATAACCAATAGAGCATCACTTTCAGCAATTTTTTTAAAATAACCACGAATCAAGTCATGTTCAATTTTATGTTCCGACGACTCCCACTTTTGTTCAAGCTTCAGTTCACCACTAGCATATTTGTCGATATTTCTAGGGATGATTACTTCGTGACCATTCTGCTCTAACCCATCCTTGATTTGCAGACACAAATTTGCAGCTGACATGCTACATGCAATGATTATTTTCATTTCCAAAACCTTTCGAATTTCACCTCAAGAGTATCAAGGTCCATTATAGCACAGTGACCAAGATAGGCTCCAGCTAATTTTATTACTTTGGTTGAACCCAGGTAGCCAATTCCCCAAGTGTGATGAACGTGACCACAGATATGAACCAGTGGTGCATCTGATAGCTTGATGGGACTATTGTTAATTTGTTTCATTGTTAAATTGTTGGTCTTTTGACTGATAGTGTTTCCAACCGTGTCCTCCAATGGACTTACAGGATTCCTGTCAAATTTTTCATAATGACTTATGCCAGGTGGGGGGACATGTGAGATAAAAATACTGCCAGCTATCGCTTTCTTGTCCACACTTCGCTCGCCTTGATATTGGCCAGCCCAAGAAGCAGGGGAGCCGCCGACTCCGGTAAAATTGCATCCGGCAAAATCGACCAACCTACCTTCCAGAGATTTATATCTAGCCACCAATTTATGATACGCACGACCAAAATCGTTATTACCTGGCACCCAAAAGAAAGGGGCATTTGATTCATCAATAGTCCAAATTAATTCCTCTATAAAACCAACTGGTTCCCCCATATCAACGGCATCTCCGGCAAAGACTACCAAGTCAAAACCGCTATCCCTTTTTAGTCCAGAAATAGCAGACAACACCTTATAAGAAGAGTGTATATCGGATATAAGTAGTGCCCTCATTGAGTCTACCCCTTTTTGGAAACCTCAATAATTAGCTTCTCTTTGGAAGTATAAGCACTTACAACTTCTAATTCAGCGTCATACAATGCTCTTGTTTTCATTAAACGAACAAGATATTGACTAACATTATCCCGAATGCCTTTTGGCAACGAGATAGCGCCACTCGCTAGCTCATCTAAAACGAAAGTGAGCTGGCCGCCATCAATTTTTGGTCTCACAACTGTGTGAACCGGCAAAGAATACCAGTTGTCACTCGTTCTGCCAGAAACTATTATTCCTCTCTCTTCAATTCTTAAGCTTGATCTTTTAAGTGGAAAATCCTCATCATAGATACCCAAGTATCCAGAGACATCAACCTCGGAGTATTCTAATAATAGTGTTTCTCCAGGCAATAGTTCTTTTGTATTATCAATAAAATCCGACTGCAAACTTTCTTGAGTCTCAGAACGGTTTTGTGCTATATAGTCTATGCCAATTTTTGTATAATTTTTAATGTATACAAGAAAATAAATTATTAGAATGAATATTATTAACAATAATAAACCAACCATCGGCAGTGAGCAATTTCTATTATTTTTCTTTTTATCCAACTCACGATAAAAATCCCTTTCCTTCATATTTACTTGCGGCTCTTTTTCCGAAAGGTTTAGGGCATCTTTAATCCCGTTTTTTATCTTTGATATCTTATTTAAATCATATTTGTTTTCAGACATCTTTTCCCCCTCTTTTAAAAACCCAGTTCAGCTCCTCTAGTCCAGTTAATTTTGACAAAAGCACATAAGATAGAACAGCAATGATAAAGGCTGAGATGGATTGTGTTAATACTCCAAAAAACGTACTCATATTAACATAGTCATCAATAAAATGTTTAGAGAATTGTAATACAATCGCCATAATCAAAGAGATTGTTAATATCTTTATAAAAGACACAAGTATTTTTTTATCAGGCTTATAGCACGATATTCTTTGTAAACCTATATACAAAAGCATTGCGTTCAGCAAACTTGAAACCCCAAAAGCCATAGCTAATCCAGCGACAGAGTAAGTAGGGGTCAGAAGAACTGCAAACAGGATACCCATGGCGGTTGAAACAAGACCAATATACATAGGGGTTTTTGTATCTTTTGTGGCATAAAATGCTCGAGCAAAAAGAGGAATTAGCCCCTGAGGCAACAAAGACAAAGAAAAATATCCCAAAGTGGCTGCAGTCGCGGTTGTGTCTGCCCATGCAAAGTAACCTGCGCCCAATACTAACCTGATTATCTGGGCTCTTAACAAAAAGATGATTATTGAAATAGGTATTAATATGTATGATATTGTCCTAATTGTTTTGTTAAGGTAAAAGCAAAACTTATCATTTTCTGATTTTGATATTGCCATAGTTAGCGTTGGGAATATCGCAGTTGCCATAGACCCGCCGAAGACAACTGTCGGAACAGTTTGTATATTGTTTGCAAAATTAAAAGCAGATATAGAACCTGCTGCCAGATAAGAAGCGATGGAGGTGTAGACCAGGAGAAGTATCTGATTTGCACCCAAACCGACAGTTCTCGGCAACATCAGTTTAAATATCTTCTGTACTGCCTTATTTTTATAGTCTGTTATCCACTGATATTTAAAACCAATTTTTATTACACTCGGTATTTGAATTAAAAGATGCAACATGGCGCCTATTACTACAAAGTAGGCAACGCCTTCTACACCCTTGCTTTTGCCAAGTATTACTATCCCGGCGATTATCGATAAATTGTAAACCAATGGTGCCAAAGAGTAGGCAAAAAAACGGTTGTAGGAATTTAGTACACCGGAAACAATATATGAGGCAGAAAAGAAAATCGGAGTTAACATAATTATTCTAGACAGCTTGACTGTTTGGGCAATTTTTTCCGCAGGAAAGTCTGGGACAACTATATACACCAAATAGGGCATAAGGAAGTATATTAAGATCGCCGATGCTATCATTAATATAACTGCTAAGTTCAAAACAGTATTTACAATCTTCCAAGCCTCTTTTATTTCATTTTTAGCTCTATAGTCAGAAAATACTGGAACCAGCGCAGAGAATATCGCACCCAGTATCAAGAAATTAAAAACAAGATCTGGTATTCTAAATGAGGCAAAATAGACATCTAAATTGCTAGTTTCGATATATCTTGCCAGAAGGTGATCGCGCAATAATCCCAAGATATTACTCAGCGCAAGCGTAATAACTAGTATTACGCTTGCCGATCTGACAGAATTCTCGCCATTGAATAACTTTGATATTTTTTGTTGCATTTTTATTTTTCTTTGGGCTGATTTTCGCCTATAGCAACCAGAAACTCTTCATCAGATATTGTCTCTTCTTTTAATAGCTTCTCAGAGAGTTTTTTAATATCATTTTTATGCCCAACAATGATCTCATGAGCTTTCATCTTGCCACTTGTAATAATTCTGGAGACCTCTTTGTCAATCATCGAAGCAATCTCTTCGCTGTAATTTCTGTGCTCAGCAAGATCCTTTCCTAAAAAAGGCAGATTTTCGCTGTGTCCGTAAGTCTGGGCACCAAGCTTATCACTCATTCCATATTCAACTACCATTTTTCTCGCAGTATTGGTGGCTCTCTTGAGATCGTTCTGGGCTCCGGTTGTGATATTTTCCTCTCCAAAGAAAACTTCTTCCGCCACCCTGCCGGCAAGCAAAGAGGATATCTCGTCCATAAACTTTGCCTTTGTCTGTAATCTACTATCTTCTCTCGGCATATTCCAGGTAAACCCAAGTGCCATACCCCTAGACACTATTGATATCTTATGCACAGGATCAGAATTAGGCAAAAAGTGGCTGACTACTGCGTGGCCAGATTCATGGACAGCAGTTATCTCTTTTTCTTTTTCGGAAAGTATTCTGCTTCTTCTTTCGGGACCAAGCATTACTTTTTCAATCGCCTCATCAAAGTCTTGAGAATTTACTATCTTACGATCTGCTCTAGCAGCCAGAATCGCTGCTTCGTTTGCAAGATTTCTCAAATCTGCGCCGGAGAAGCCTGCTGTTGTTGAGGCTATTTTATTTAAATTTAGTGACTTATCAACCGGTTTGTTTTTTATGTGAACCTTTAGAATTTCAAGCCTTTCATTTTTGTCTGGCAGGTCTATCACGACTTGGCGGTCAAATCTGCCGGGACGCATCAATGCAGGATCCAATACGTCTGGCCTATTAGTTGCCGCCATCACAATAACATTGTCTTTTGTGTCAAAACCGTCCATCTCAACCAGTATTTGATTTAATGTCTGCTCTCGTTCATCATGGCTACCACCCAATCCGCTACCTCTTTGACGGCCGATAGCATCTAATTCGTCAACAAAGATAATCGAAGGAGCGTTGCGTTTGGCTTTTGTAAAAAGATCTCTTACTCTAGACGCACCAACGCCAACGAACATTTCGACAAATTCAGAAGCAGAAATCGAAAAGAAAGGAACGCCTGCCTCACCTGCTACAGCCTTAGCTAATAAAGTTTTACCTGTGCCGGGAGGACCTACCAGCAAGACACCCTTGGGGATCTCCGCTCCCAAATCACGAAACTTCTTTGGGGATTTTAGAAATTCGACTATCTCTACCAGCTCCTGCTTCGGCTCAACTAAACCAGCGACATCTTTAAAACTTGTCTTGGTGCCGAGGGATAATTTTGCTGATGATTTACCGAAACTCATCGCTTTACTATTTGCGCCTTGTGCACCTCGAAATAGAAACCAAAAAAATGCTCCTATAAGGATGATTGGTAGCAGGGAAGTGACGACTGAAAGCCAAACATATGATGCCGACGAATCCTTTACAGTGATCTTGGTTTTATCCGGAGTTATGCCATATTCATTCAAACCAACGCCAGATTCTTTTACCGATTTTTTTGTCTCTCCATCTTTAAGTTTGGCGGTTATTTGGTTGTCTTCGACAATAATCTCCTCTATCTTCCCCTCGGCGACTAGAGATGACACCTCAGATAAGCTAACCTCCGCCGGTTTTTGTGCATCATTTGAATAGTAACTTGCTATTGATATTGCGATTAAGATGATGAAAATAATCCATATTGCAATAGAATTATTCTTGCGTGGACTGGCCATTGTTCTCCTTAACTAAATTACTTGTTTGGTACATATAGATTCTACCATTTTTGAACTCGAAACGTAAAGAATGGGGGAGTGGTAGAAATTTTTTGCCAACTTTATTCTCAATAAGCTGGACAATTTTTTCTAGTTGTTTTCTACTAATATCATTAGGATTTAACAGCTGATGGTATGAATAATGTAAAAGATGAGTTTTTAAAACCGGGTCAACTTTCTCCCAATCACCCAAGGAGATCGAAAGGTATTCGGACTCTTTTTTTACAATTCTCTCAAATAATGCTGACACCTCTTTGCCGATAAAACCGTAATCTTCAGCAATTTGCATGGCCGCACCCGATACAGCTAAATCAATATTGGGATTAATTTTTCTTAAGTCAGGAAGAATCTTATGACGGATTTTATTTCTTAAATACTTCTGATCTAAGTTGCTCGAATCTTGACGGTAGTCACAACCCTTCTCTCTAAGATAATCGATAATCTCATTTCTTGAAATTTGCAGTAGGGGACGGATATAAAAATCCCTTTGGGGAAGTATGGAAGATAATCCAATTAAGCCGGAACCCCTTATCAATCTCATTAGAAAGGTCTCAGAAAGATCGTTTAAATTATGCGCCAAAGCGATTTTGGCCCCTACTCTACCCTGTTTTAAAAAAACTTTTTCAAAGAATGAGTAGCGGCACTCCCTGGCATCCATCTCGTTTTTTATAATAAACTCATCAGGCTTGCAACCCACCTCGAGCTCAACTCCCCTATCTTTGCAGAAGTTTCTAACAAATATTTCATCCTGGTCGCTCTCGTCCCCTCTTAGCTTGTGGTTGTAATGGCAAGCCTTTATGTCTAATTTAAATTTATCTTTTAATTCGAGTAAAATGTTCAACAAACATATCGAATCGGCCCCACCGCTAACGGCTACAACAATACTGTCACCTTTTTCAATTAAGAGCTTATCTTTAATATAAAGGGCCACCTTGTTAACAATATCTTTTGGGCTGCTTTTGACCATTCGCTAAGATCGAATTTAATATTACTTGTCCAAACACTTTACCACAAACAGCTTCATTTTTCTATGATCTTACCTATTGCGAAAATCGATCTTTTATTGTATGATGAATTAGCTTGATGCGGGGTGGAGCAATGGCAGCTCGTCTGGCTCATAACCAGAAGGTTGACGGTTCGAATCCGTCCCCCGCTACCAAAATTAGAATTATGAATAATGAATAAATAATTATGATACGGTCATAAAAATATGCATTGTTTATAATTCGTTTTTTTTATATTATAAGACTAGCAAAGATATTTAATAATTATAAATTGTATTTGGCGGGGTAGCTTCCGCCAAAGGCGGACAGGCATCTTCGCTACCCTGATTCTAATAATAAGTTAAGTATTCCATTATTTTAAATTTTTGCTTTTAAATTTTAAATTGTTTTTGGCAGGGTAGCTCAGATGGTTAGAGCGCGGGACTCATAAGCCCGAGGTCGAGAGTTCGATCCTCTCCCCTGCTACCAAAATAGAGTGGTCAAAAAGACTTTTAATGGTCTTGCCAATTAAGTTGATCGTATTCAAGAAGAGATATAAAAAACATCACACGCGGTGATGTTTTTTATATCTAAAAGGCAGATTGACTCCTATTCTTTCTCCTCTGACTCTTCTTTTATGTAACTAGTTATAATATAGTACAGCGCAAGTAGGGCGACCTCTATCAAAATGAAGTAATCGCAGTACTTTGAGGGCTGGTAGAAGTCGTGCAATCCCCAATGTAAAAAATATAAAATCACAGCTGCAAATACCGGCCAGAACCAGCCAAAAATAATGGCTGATTTTTTATTTATATAAGCCCATAACACTAAAAACATGGCCAGAACGATCGATAAAAGCCACCACCAGAAACATACAGATTTTGTATTATTTTTTGCTCCTTGGGCCTCACCTTCGCTTTTGACCCCAGCCACCTCACCCTGTTCCATGTTTTGTGACTGTTGATCAATTGCCTCAGCCTCATCACCATCTGCAACCGGCGCTTCTTGTCTTTGAAACACTCCTGCAACCGTATTCGCTGCTTCGTTATCAATAATGCCGGTTTCACCTCCGTCTGTGTCCTCTTTCTCGTCTGTGCTTTCATTGCCCATCACAAAATCAAAAGCCAAGGTACTTGTGCCTTGATATTCATTACCCACACTCTCAGGCATAGATGCCTCAATATCTACTAAAACACTGCCACCTGGAGCTATTGATCCTACTATTATGTTACTCTCAGGATAATTAGCTATTTCTTTAATAGATCTCTTCCAAACTGCGCTTCCAAGAACTCTTGGTTCTAAATATATAACATCGGCTAGCTCTCCGAGTGAACCTTTTACAGCAATCGAAAACGAATGTGGCTTTGCTCCGTTATTTGTAACTGTTAAAGATTTATTTTCACTAAAACCAGGGGAAATATTATTCGCCGAAAACAAAGGCCCGGAACCGGCGTAATTAATTGATAAAACGCCTGCATGCTTCGTTTCCGCATGCAAACTTGTGGAACTGAATAGAGCAAGAGATAAGCCCAAAACCAAAGATGCAAAAGCTGTTATAATTAGGTAATTACTTTTAAATGCGCTGTATATTTTATACATTCGGCCCTCCCGGAGTTGGAACGTGACCATCTGACCAGATATCTGTTCCGTCCGGAATTGTGGACCAAGATTTGCTCTCTTGAGTGTTCATATATGAAAAGCTATCAATAAGATTACCAACCAACAAGCTATCATCATACAGTCTAACCGTTTCGGAGCCATTATTAAGGGAAAAATCAGCATCCCCATTTCTATAAATAACAAGATAACCCCTTGGCGCAATAACAGTTGATCCGCTCAGAACGTTCACGGTGGATATCTTAAAATCATGACTATCTAAAGCATCATAAAGATACCAACCATTTACATCAATCGGCCAATGACCTTTATTATACAACTCCAACCATTCACCGCCCGGCATAGTCGCGGCCTCATCGCCGATTGGATTGGCATATACCTCGTTTAGCACAACATCATAATTACTAGATTGTTCCGCAATAAAGGCATTACCGGTTACTGCGACTGAATCACTTAGGTGTGCTCCTGAATAACTAAGTCCAATGAATAACATTGCCGTGGGCACAAACAACCTACGAAGAGATTTCATTTCGGCTCCTTTTCTTTTCTTGCCTAATTTTTGAGATATTTTTGGCTTCGTTGGCAATTTTTCTAAATTCTTCATAAATAATTATCGTGGCAGGGATAATTACAATGAGTACTAATCCTGTTAGCGTTTTGATAAAAGATAGCAAATATCCTAAATAGGGTATTTTAAATATATATTTTCCAACTAATTGGTCCTGTTTGATTTTCACGCTGTCGTTAGTATTGTTAGCATCCCCTTTTGTGGAATAAAAAACAACACCATTTATTAGTTCTTTACCACTAATACGATGAGTTGTGGTGTCTTTTTTGTTGTTCAAATCACTTGGTGCGTAGGTAACTATGTCGCCCATTGCATAGATAGCACTAGGTTGTACAAAAATCAAACTACCCACTGGAATAGCTGGCTCCATAGACCCAGACATAACACTAAAAACTTTATAATTGTTTTTTAAGGGCAATAATGAAACCAAAAAAGTTAACCCAACAATGAGTATAATGCCAAACATTATATCACCAACAATTTTTGCAATCTTTGTGAATAAACTCATTCAGTGCCTCTTAATCCCGCCTAACTTAAGCGGGATTTGTGAAACTGAAACTACATATTTTGGGACAGGTTGAAAGTGAAATCCAATTGCATTGAATCAGTCTGTGCTAAATTATCATTTGGAGTATTCCACCAATTTACTACAACCATCATTTTTACATTTGAACCAGCTGTTACAAGCTTGTTGGTATCATAACTGGATGCAATTCCATTGGCCATAGAGTCATAAATTTTTACATCTCCAACACTATAATATCCATCACCATCATTATCCCAATAAACGGTAAGCCCCAACACACTACTCAACTCACCTTGAGGATCAGTTATATCACCAGCCGATGACTCCGGCTCAGTAATGCCATTCTCAAGATCGGTTACGGTAATGTTTGCTAAATCCAGATATCCATTTATTGTTCCCACATTAGCCAAAGTGTATTGAGCTGTAGGTTGATTGCCCGGGCGCATATTAGTAACATTAAATTTCACTACATTCGTGTTGCCGCCATCTACGTTTAAATCAAGAGAACCTGCCGAGAAGGTGTTGCCAGTCGATGTTTCAGAGTCAGAGAAATATGCCCCTGTTGCGCTTGTAGCTATAGCACCAACCACCGCAATTACAAGAAAGCTTTTAAGAATTTTTAACATGTTGCTCCTTTCAGTTATTTCTTTGCTTAATTAAAAGCGTCGACCTCGCATTTTAAATTTAAAAAAGCCAACCTAATTAGTCACATCCGATGGATGCACAGAGGTTGGTTTTAATAAATAAGGTTCTACTACCATAGTTAGCCTTTTTAACTACCTAGGTAATATATACTATAATTCAAGATGATTATAAAAGTCAAGAAGGGAAAACAATACTAATTAAAAAAATACTTATACCAATAAGTATAGTTTGGTGAGTTATAAGACTTCTCTGTCCCCTGTCCCTCGATTGTTGCCTCGTTGTTTTCATTAAGAGCAACATCCTTAGGCACACTAATAATCTTTTCACCTGGAAGCATATATCCAAGTTTTGCCCTTGCTTGTTTCTCCTTAAAAGATTGACTATTGTAATATACAATTTCATTTTCGAGATACTGTAATTCATTCTCAAGATTGATCAATTTTTGTTCCTGATCACTAATTCCCTTGTTTGAGTAATAATTATCTAAAATTGTCTTCCCCACTATGGCCATAAGATAAACTATAAACAACAAAACAATAAAGCTGCCAACACTCATGGGGAATTTTTCATTTATTTTTTCGAAAAATCTTTTCATCACTCTTCCTCTGAATATATTTTATCAGAAATGACAATAAATAGTATAAAAAATATCCGCATATTGCTATGCGGATATTTTATAGTGAACAACTGAACCGTCAGTTTTTTACCATCTTCTAGACTTTTTGCCAGATTTTGATTGTGACTCGCTCTTCTTGTCTGGCTGGCTCTTGGATTTCTCTTTAACTGTAACTGTGGAATTTGCTTTCTTGGTTTTTTCTTCCATCTCGTCTTCTCCGGCAAACCAGTAAAAATAACCACCAGTGGCTGCGCCAGCCAATATAATTAAAATAAACAGAATAATCCATGGAGTCCAGTTAACACTTTCCTCTTCTTCGCTTGTATCAACTTCTTCGTCACCCTTAATTTTTCCCTCTGAATCATCTGCTTTGTTTGAATCTCCATTGTCTTCATTACCATCATCTGTATTCACACCAGTAGCAGGCTCTTGAGGCAAAATCTCTTGGGTAGTAACATTAACTGCCTGGACGATAACAGGCGTAGTGACCGCTGCTACCCTCGGAGCAGACGAAACGACACTCTTCTCACTCATCACTCCAAAATCATCAATGGCCACGACCGCGAAATCATACTCGACACCGTTCTCTAGCCCAATAATTTCAGTGCTTGTGTTTGCCGTAGGGATGAAAGTAGAGGGATAATCAATGTCTGCTTTCTTTTTGTAATAAATATTGTAAGAGACGGCCCCAAGGGGCGCAAGCCAAGATAAATTAACTTTGCCAGCACCAGGTATTACGGTCAAGTTGGTTACAGGAGCCTGTGTGCTTTTTACCACATTTACTACTCTAACAATTTCATCAGCCGCATTTCCTGAACTATCCACGTAATTATATCTAACATTGTATGTACCAACGATAGATGTGTCTACAACATCTCCAGATACAATTGCATTACCGCTGCCATCTATATTATCTGTCCAAACTGCACCCTTTTCAACATAAACGGAATTATATTCAATATTAACATTGGCAGAGCCAATTAGAGTTATAACAGGTTTGTCATTGTCTACAGGCGTAATAGTAGAAATCGGGTCAGTAATTGTTTCGTTACCCAATTCATCAATCGCTTTGATCCTGTAAGTAATGGGATTTAAGCTATCATAAGGTAAGACATAGTAGAAACGATATTCAGAGCAATCTTTTGACATTGGGTTATAACTGGAATCATTTACTGAAATACCCACATAAGTCACAGCACTAGCGGCGTCAGTGATAACAGCAGAGATTGTAGTCTCTTCCCCTGTAGTGTCTGGAGTTGAAGTAGGAACGCCAATAACTGGGCCGGTAGTATCTTCAACTTTTACTTTAAAAGTTGTAGCGATTGCTGCATTGCCAGATGAGTCAGTTTTGTTGCAAGTAACAGTAGTATCACCCAAAGAAAAAGTTGAGCCGGATACAGGAGCACAATCAGCCGGTGATTCAGGATCATAATTATCAGTTGCCAGAGGAGACACATAATCAACCACAGCTCCAGCAGGACTGGTTGCTTCCGCTACAATATCTTCATGAGAAGCTATTACCGGCGCAGTAGCATCAGAGTAATAAACCTTCATTCTAATTTGATCTACGTAAACTGTTCTGTCTCCGCCATTTGTTCTCTTTGCCGAAAAAACTGAACCAAAATTGCGGTTGTTGATATCGCTAGGTGCCCATGTGGTCCCCCACAAGTCACTGGAACCACCATAGGTAATTACTGTGTCAGAGCTAGTCCAGGCAGTTGATGTGTCTGCCTTGTTGGCACCAACTATAACATTATTCTTTACCAATTTAACTGAGTTATCAGTTACGGTTGAGCCACCACCACCGCTTCTTTTTCTCTCAACCTTTAGTTCGATTCCGTTAATTGTAGCCCAAGACGGAATGGCAAACTTATAATCTGTTGACCGCAAATAATCTGTTGGCCACAAGCTGGAATCAAGATTTGCGGTGGTATACTGATCGTTAGAAATTGAAGCTGGTGTACTGCTCCAATCATACCCGCCGCCTTCTATTGACACGTTATCAAAATCATCAGCTACCTTGTAACCGGAGTCAGCGGCCTGAGCATGGTTGCTTGAATTTGCAAACAATGCTACAGGGAAAGCTAGCAAAAAAGCCAGTAGATACACAATCGGTTTTCGAAATTTTTTGATCATAAAACCTCTCTTTTAAACTATTTAGTGAACAAATTTAACAACTATCACTAAAATAGACTTCGTATTCTTTGAGCCTATTCTGATATTTAGTTGTTAATCTGCCAAACGTGATTCTCCCATGCAGAAGACACCATTTACCCTCCCGGCAGGTTGCAGTTCGGCAATCCAGGACAAGCGCCTGGATTTAGAATATCTTTGCCCATAGGTATTACTTGTTATTACCTATTACTACTTTCATACCCATAGGCCCTAGCAATATTAGCTGCAGGCAAGTTATCAGTCTGGTATGATTCTGTCAAATATACCAGTATTTACTATTACAGCAGTAAATATTTTGATTTTTCCATAAAGTTGTCCACATCTTATCAACAATAAAGGTAGCAATAAGCTACCTTTATTGTTGATTAAGTTATCCAAACTTATTTAAAATATTTTTTTTAAGCTATTCATTACAGAATCAAAGAACTGTAATAGCTTGGGTTTTTCTTTGCCAAACATGTTGGTTACCATAATTGTTTCATGGCTTTTATCATTTTCCGTATACTCACCCTTAACAATACCTATGCCAATATCGTCAAAATCGGGATTTAAAATATTTTTCCTGTGAGTTGGCGAGCTCATCCAAGCTCTCACCATACCTTCGGATGTTTGAAAATCCATAGCTAGATTCTCGCCAGCATATAAGTAATTATAGTCCTGCTCGGCAATAAAGTTCCAAGGAGTGAGATTGTAAGCATAATGCTCAAAATAATCTCTGTTTAACATGTCCTGAGCCTTTTTTTCAGCAGCACTTTCAAGACGCTGGTCCTCTTCCAACGGCTTAAGACCTCTTATTTCTCGGTAGTAGTTTATCTGTTTATAAACATTTTCTTTAGTAATTTCTGACGCATAAGCGCTGGCACTTCCCGCTCCGACTAACAAAGCAAGTAAAACCAATTCGCAAACCTTCCTTACAATATGCTTATGTTTTACAACGGCTTTAATTTCTACCTTTGGGTTCTGCTTGTAATCAATTGGGATTGAATTTTTTTGTTTTCTTTCGGTTTTCATTTTTTTGTTTTTAGGTTTATTTTATATTTATTATGTTGTAATAAATTATATCATTATAGCACTGTAGACGACTCGTGTCAATACCTAGTACCACAATCAGGCTTGACACTCAAAAACAGACGTATTGTCACGGCCAAATAAATAGGTTATTATTGTTTTGTTTAGAAAGGGCCCATAGCTCAGTGGTAGAGCGCCCGGCTCATAACCGGTTGGTCGCAGGTTCGATCCCTGCTGGGCCCACCAAAATTATTTATTTATAACATCGGTATCTGTTTACCGATGTTTTTTTGTTGAAAATGGTTGCTTAAAAAAAATATAAAATGGTATAATGTTTACATAATAATCATTAGTCAAATAGGGTCAGTTTTGATAGTTCATAAAAGATTTTGGGTAATAACTTGTGTCTCTCTTTTCGTGTTTACTCTCGTGATTTTGGGGGGGTTGTTTGTGTATCAAAATGCCTACGCCGGTAAGATCTACAAGAACATACACATATCTGGCATAGATGTCTCAGGGAAAACCAAGAAACAGGCAGAGATGGTATTAGATAAAAAGTTTGCATCCATCGGTAGCAAAAATGTGATATTTGTAGCCGGAGAAAAACATGTTTCATCAAAGTTATCGGAAACAGGCTTAAGTTTTGACGTGGACAAAAGTGTTAGCCAGGCCTATTCCATAGGCAGATCACACAAATTCTTTCCTCAATTGTATGCATCTGCAAAAACCTCGGTTTCTCTCACCGACGTTGAGGTGCCGGTTTCTATCGACAACACCAAGTTGAATCTATTTATCTCTGAAAAACTACCAGAGCTTAATGTGGAGCCCATTAATGCTTCAATTACCATCGATCAAAATGGGGCGATTATTATAACTCCGGAGCAAGTCGGCCAACAAGTTGATACTTCAAACCTTGCCCAAACCCTAAGCCAGTTGGTATCCTTGAATCAAAAGTCATACGAGATTAAGCTCCATGCAATTGCAACTGATAGTGCGATAAACTCGCAGATGCTACTTCAGCAAAAAAGCCAAGCAGAAAAATACATAAATTCCTCCATCCAGTTAACCTATGAAGACAAGATTTATACACCAAGTCGTCTAGATATATCAAAATGGATTGTTTTTTCTGGCAATGTAGAATCTTTGACTGTTTCTCTTGATGAAAATGCCATCAAATCATATTTATCCATAATTGCTAAAAATTTCGAGATTAATAAAAAAGACAGAAAAGTTAACGCTCTAGATGGAGCAATTATAGAAGAGGGGCAACAGGGAAAATACTTAGATAAAAACAAAGCATCCGAAATGATAGTTAAGGCTATTGAGTCGGGCTCAGGGTCCATTGCACTGAGCACCTACACAAAAGATCCAGAAGAGATCAAGGTCTTTCCCTCGGAAGGAATAGTTCCTGGAAGGTTTGAAGGAAAATATATTGATGTTGATTTAACTCAACAAAAACTGTGTCAAATAGAGGGCAACGTTGTGTTAAATTGCTACATTGTTTCTTCGGGCAAAGCGTCAACACCAACACCGGTTGGCACAAGATATATTCAAAGCAAACACCCCAAAGCATGGTCTGCTCCCTACGGACTATATATGCCGTGGTGGCAAGCCTTGGGCGGTGGCTATGGACTACACGAACTTCCAGAGTGGCCAAACGGCTACAAAGAGGGTGAAAGTCATCTCGGCACACCAGTTTCTCACGGTTGCGTGCGTTTAGGAGTTGGTGCCGCTGAAGCTGTTTACAACTGGACAGATATCGGCACCCCTGTTTATATTCACAAATAGAGCTCTTAAACTAACCTAATTTCGATTGTAGAAATTGCCCGAAGATTCTACAATTTTTTTGTTTTCTAAATTGTCTCCGCCAATATTGCTTTGGCTTGAGAATTATTGGGGTCAAGCCTCAAGACAGCATTTGCATATTCTTGAGATTGAGATTTGTCCCCCATTTTTAGACTAATGGAGGCAGCAGAATTTAGCATTGTAATGGACCCCGGAGTGTGGGTTAAACCTCTTTCTATAATCTCCAAGGCTTTATCAAATTTCGATTGGGATTGGTAATAAGCTGCGTAATTTATATATATCTGCGGACTTTTTGGGCTTGCTTCAATGGCTAGCTGAAAGTTTTCTTCTGCCATATTTAATTCTCCCCTACTCTGATAAATTGTAGCTAACATATTATAAATTGTGGCAGATTTTAAGTTATTGTCATTTACGAACTCTATAAATTTTTCCTCTTCTCCTAATTGATAGTAAAATGTTGCCAATCTGTTTTTTACTTCTTCGTTATTCGGCTCTTTTTTTAGAATTGACTCAAGGATTTTAACGCCACTCTCCTTATCTCCCCCATCAAATGAGACTATGGCATCATTCATAGAATTACCAGTTTGATATTTGGGAAATATAACCTGTAAAAGTAAACAGATGTGGAAGCAAGAATAATTGCCAAGCAAAAAAAGAAAAAGAGCAACTTAAGACTTCGTTTTTTTGTACTTTTTGTCATTGATTCTCGATGATAATTACTTACAATTAAGTTTAAAAACTATTTGGACCATTTATCTCTAAGCCTTCCTACCCAAGAGAAGGTGTCTTCAAGAGATTTTAGCACAACCTGCAGAAGTGATTTTTCTTTCGGCGGAGTAATCAAGCTAATATCATCGGAATATGCCACATTCCCCACTTTATCAATGGATTTGATACGAAAATGATACGCCGAGTTTGGTTTTAGGTCCGGCAAAATAACTACATGTGAAGAGTTTAGTGATAAAATTGCTTCCGTTGTGTCTGTATACTCTCCGCCGATTCCCATCGCAAATTCTATTTGTGATGTTGCTGGCTCATCTGTGTCCCAAGATACTATCGCCTGATATTTAATAGACTCGCCGCTACCGGTAGAAGCAACTTCTGATTTAACATCAATGATCTTCGGCGCGTCAACATCTGTGGCAGTAGTAAATGAAGAGATAGCGGAAGTCGCTAAATTACCGAATTTATCTTTTGATAAGACTCGATAATTATATGTGGTCTTAGGCTCAAGACCGATTAAGGAGACTGAATGCAAGTTTGTGGAATCAGCTTTTCCTTGAGTTCCAGATAAAATACTGTTTACTCCAAACTCAACATTGGAATCAGCCGAAACATTTGTTAACCATTCGACTGTTACAGAATTATAACCAACTTCTCTAACCATTACACTCGAAATAACCGGCATAGCAAAGGTCTCGAAAGTATAAATATCGGAAACCGTTGTATTGCCATCAGCATCTGTTGTCTTGATTCTTAAATAATATTTAACTCCCGAACTAAGATTCTCCAGTTTAAAGGTGTGATCTGTATTCATGTTATTATCTGTTAGCTTAATGGCGCCTGTTGGAGTACTGTCTCCAGAAATTGCACTGTTTGAATACTCAACTTCCGTTGTAGCAAGTTTTGAAGTAGACCAAGAAGTAACCGCGGAATCAATAGTGATGTCAGAGATCTCCATACCCTGAATTAATAGTGGTACTCTCTCTGGAGTAGTAAAAGACAAAACCTCGGAGTGCCCCGCAATCTGGATCTCGTTCTTGGAGAATGCTTTGAAGTAATACTTTGCCGAAGGATTCAGATTATATAACCAAATCTCGTGGTTGTATGTAAGTTCAGGGCTTGCAGCAATCTGTACACTCGAACCATCCTTGGTCGTCATGTCCGCTCCGCTGTTAATTTCACCAGTTGAGTGGGCAACATTGGAGTCGGCTAGCTGGTCTGTGTTCCAAGTAATTTTTGCCCTTACTCCAGAATCTTGTCTCCAACCGAAAAGCTCTACCTGAGGTTCAGCTGTCACATCGGGAGCTGCCCCCGGTTGAGACGAAACTGGTCCAGCCGGTAAAGAGATATTGTGATTAGCATCTTCGCTAGTAACTTTGTAGGCGTATAAGTTATTTGTGTCTAAGTTGATATCCAAATATCCATTTTTGGTAGTGGTATCGATTTTTTGATAATTAATATTATCTGTAGATCTCCACACATTGTAATGATCTACATTAGCCGCATCATCCCAAATCAAGACTAGGCGATATTTGGAGGTAGCAATATTTGAGGCATCTTTAATTTGCAGATTAGCGGGTATTGGTCGTATCTCTGTGCTGATCTCAGCATCATTGAAATACATATCTCTAAACTTTATGTAAACATGACTAGCGCCAGTGATATCAAAATCAACCTTACTGGTTGAGTAATTTTCCCAATTCGCTCCTTCAAAATTTTCTTTGGTAGAAATTATCATTTCGATCGGATTAGAATCGTCATCGGCATTAATTGTGAGATTAGCAATAGTATTGTTGGTAGCGTCAATGACTAATGTTGCGTTGGATGGATTTTTAGTATCAATACGCATGTTTGGCGATTCAGAGTTAGAACTCCCCTGACCAGCTACTGCTACATTAACTCTAACTTTAAAAGAGGTAGCCAAATACTGGCCGTCAAAATCGGCATTCATATCAATATATGCAACATGTGAAACCGGTTCATCAAAATTCCCGGATAGAATGCCTTTTTCTCCACTGATAGCAGAATCTGTAATTGGGTTCCAAGACAGATTACTGGGATTAAAGTAAGAAAAGGTAGTAGTGGATTCAAACCTTAGCTTAAAATCTACTCTTACCTTGCCTGGGTTTTCTGGGTCATTTCGATCAAGCTGTGTGGCTGATACGTCTATCGGAGCAATCGCCTTCGGTACCCCATCCATTGTAATTGAAAAATCAGAAAGGATCTCACTGTTGTCGCTTCGCCTAAATCCTGCTTTAAGTTTAAACCAATATTGCTGTTCGTTGGTAAGCCCCGAGATATCTTGAGTTTGCCACATGCCGGCACCATTAATGATTGGCCGAGGCGTAGCAAGTTCTACAAAGTCAACACCATTGCTAGATTGAAATATATGGATTTTGGCATCGGTATTTGCCGGGACATCAATAGGATTTTTCCAAGAGAGTGAAAGCTTCTGATCACCAGGGCCAACCGTAAAGTTATTGTTTGCGTTGTCTGTGTGATCATCATCCAAGTGGGTTGATCCTGGCACGTGAGTTGCCACAGCAATAGTCTCGGGAGGATTGGTCACAGGAAAAACGCCGCTTTTAACCAAATTCGTGCCCGGCCAGTTTCCAGCGATATGATCGTCCTTAAGAAGATCGCTGATAGCATAAGGCGAAGTTGGCGCAATACACTCAGAAACATAGATTTTCCTTCTGCCCCCTTTATAGAGCTTAAAGATCTCATCATCTCCAGTAAAAGTGTGGGTACCGGCAGAGCTAGCTGGAAAAGCAAAACAATGGCTAGTGTCAGCGGCATCTCCAGTATCTCGGAAATACGGTAGTTCTTGATTGACTAGATAATTTCCGGATCCATCGTCTGCGCTACGATCCGGCGACCAAAAATAGATATAGCCATAGCCGGTATCGGGATTTGCGGCGTAATCTGTTTTTACATAACCTAAAACATCGTAAGCAGTAACTGTTAGCGAAACCGGGCCACTTTCTCCGGACAGTTCACTGTCAACTGATTGATCCCAACTAGTGCCATCACGACTTATTTGTTCCGATAAGCCAATGTTGAAATGATCTAAACCTAGCGGTTTAACATAAATGTTAAAGTCGTGATGGATAGTTTCATTGCGCACACGAAACTTCATATTACGGCCGCTTGATTCTGACATGAATGCGGCAGGAGAAAAGGTATGTATGCCGGCATCACCGGCCAGATAGCTGTAAGCGTTACCCTCAGTATCGTAAGTGAAGGAATATGAAGCTTGATTTTCCTGGGCATCATAAAGTTCAAACCACACCTTACGGTCAATATAATCGGTTTTAGTATTGGAAAACTGATCTTTAACGGTCACCTTTATATCGTAAGGAGCACCATTGCCGCCGATATCCCAAGTGGAACCAGATATCACATATTTACTCCACTCTGGAGTTGAAGCAGGATAATCTTCTAAGACAAAGTCAAAAGCCTCTCCCGGATTAACAGTTATGGTGGCTGAATTTAATATTAGCTGATCCACTGATTTGTTGTCATAGGCATCATGATGAAAAGTGATTGTATGGCTACCCACCTTTCGTAATTGGAAACTGTTGCTGAATATCTTTGAGCCTTGGTCTGAAGCTTGAAATTGATATTTTGCACTGGATTTTGCAGGCAGAATAGCGGGATAGGAGTAACTGTCTGCAGTAGATGTAAACCAGATTTGAGCATCGGAGCCGTAGTAATCGAATTTAACATTATTTAGCGAATCATAGGCTGTTATAGTACCGGAAAAGGTTTGATCTGTTGTTCGAGTGGTTTCATAATCAGTAAAAGTAAAGTGATCTAAATTCCCCGGATTCACCTGAATGGTAGTAGAAGCATCGCTCCAGCCTTGGGAGGGAGTTTCCGAAGCAGTCAGAGTATAAGTTGATGACGATGAAACAGTATTTTTGTAATAAAATGAGGCGGTAGCCGAACCGTTTGCGACAGTTAGCTGGTTACTTGGTATGGCTGTAGTACAGTTTGAGTTTGAATAAAAACCACCACTAGCCTCGCCATCAGACAAGATGAAGGTTGAGGTTGCCTGGCGACCGGCTTCCATCTTGACTGCTTCATTTATAGCATTGCGTACTTCAAAAGTGATAATTGATGAACAAGTAGAAGTATCGGCGCTGCGAATAGTTTGACCCCCACCAACTGTAAAGACTGTTTTATCAATTGGAGAGACTGTAAAAGAACTTACCGAAGAATAACTGCTATAGTGAGCTGATCCATCGAAACTATCAATGCCACCCGGATCGATAGCAGATATACGAACATAATATGTATGGTTTTGAATAAGCGGAGTTGATGAGCTAATAGTAGCAGAAGCGGTAGTGCCAGAGGCATAGGCAGTAGAGCCTTGAGAATCTTGCCCGCTAAACGCTACTGTTAGACCATTATCGGTAACTGTTTGACCAGCAACATCAGAACCTTGAGTGAAAGTATGATTATTAGTAGTAAAGCCACTATCATCGGCTAGCTCTAGCTTGTAGCGCAGATAATCAGACACATTTGGCGTGCAAGTACCTGCTCCTTCACCATCGACTGAACAATTGATTGTATCTGTGGCGTTAAAAGCAAACTCTTTAACTTGTGATTGATTGGTTGCTCCATTTGTTGGGGAGGAGATAGCGGCTGAAGAGGGAGATACATTGACATAGACAGAGCCGTTGGTGCCAGCTGGAGAACCTGTCCCACCATTTGCTGTTAGGGTTGATGGACTGGTATAGGAATCGAGTGCACGAAGCACAATGCGACCACCGCCACCGCCGCAATACCCTGATTTTGCGCCTCCATTAACAGTGATTGTACCACCGTTACTATTTATTGTTCCTGCTTTGATATTTATAGTGCCTCCGGCACCATTACCGCTGACATTACTTTTCCCATTTGCTGAAATAATACCTGCGTTAGTAAATGTTTCTGATACATTAAGTAAAACCGCCCCTCCACCAGTACCGCTGTACCCGCCAGAACCCAGATAAACAGGATTTGGCGAATAAGTGGCACCATAAGTTGACCCGCCATTTCCACCCGTTCCTCCATATGAGCCTCCGGAATACTGGGTGCCTGAATACCCAGGACCACTATGTGCATAGAATCCCAACTCATCTGCTTTCAATATTCCGCCACTTTCAACAGTAACATTAGTGGCATTTATGGTAGCCGCCCCGCCTTTGCCATCGTTTAGCGTTGGGTCGCCATCAATTTCTAATATTCCACCACTTTGAATGGTGATATTGCCAAAAGTATAATCATTGGTGCCATCTGTACCCAGTCGATAACTTTGACCATTTGCAATGGTCCAACTAGTTCTTTTTTGCTCGTTAAAATAAATAGTTCCGGCATACCCTTTGTCGTATGAAAGTATAGTTTTAACACTTACACCTCCCAAAAAATTATCTGTTGTGACACCAGCAAAACTAATTCTACCGCCACCACCGGTACCTGTGTTACAACTTGGTTCACCGCCTTTTGCCTCAATTTTACCTGTACTTGACCCAGTGAGTATTGACGCAGTGATATTTATTGATCCGCCGGAGCCACTACCAGTGCTAGCGCAAGTATTTGATGTGAGACCATTTGCTGATATTGTGCCATTTACCGTTAATTCCCCAGATAAAGACAGTATTACCGCCCCTCCACCAGAGCTCCAACGATATCCACCCCAACTGTCATTACCTCCCGATCCTTTGCTTCCAAGGCTTATGGGATTTTCTATAGAACCATAACCGCTTTTAATATTACCGTATCCCTTTCCTCCATAAGTTCCGCCGACCATACCACCAGATCCTTCACCTGGTCCGCCAGAAGAGATCCCAAGTCCATCAGCTTTTAATATGCCTCCCTCATCTATAGTAATATTATTTGCATATAAAGTAGCTGCTCCACCCCCGGAATCATTCATTAAGGGGTTGCTATCTAGCTCTAAAATCCCGCCGCTTTGAATCGTGATATTGCCAAAATTGTAATTGTTTACTCCGTCAGAACCCAAGCGATAAATTTGACCGTTTGAGATAGTCCAGTTAGCTCTCTTGTCGGGACTCAAATAAATTGTTCCAGCTCTGCTATCTTCGGCATCGCTTCCGTTGGCATTTATTATTCCGGAATAGCTATCCTTTTCCACTCCAGCAAAACTAATTCTACCGCCACCACCACCATAACCACCTAAAATTGGGTCTGTCATCTGTCCGCCCTTTGCCCTAACAATTCCATTGCCAGTTAGTTCTTTGGTCGAAATATTAATTGATCCTCCCGAACCATATCCTACATAAGAACAGCACAAATACCCCATTCCATCAGATGTTACAGAGCCAGAAACGTTAAAAGAGCCTTTTGCAGCTATTATTGCTGCACCGCCCCCAGAGCTCTCATTGATATTATATCCTCCGCTACCTAAATCAGTTGGGTTTTCAAAAGAACCATAAGTGTTTTTTGTATTTAAAAATCCAGTACCGCCATAGGTAGCTCCCATCTGACCTCCAGTGCTCGCACCCGGACCACTTCTCTTCTCATACCCCTTACCATCAGTATTTATACTCCCCCCACTCTGCAAATCTATATCCCCCTGTACTGCTAACATCAATTTGTATTGCTCGGTTGTGGTGTTTGCAGTATGTGTAATAGTGCCACCAGATTGAACTACTACATCACTAAGAATGGTTTGAGTAACGGCATTACTCTGCTCTAGGGTGCCGGTGCCGGTAACGGTGATACTTCCACCGGTGCCGATGTTGTTGGTGAATTGTAGAGTAGTAGCATTGCTTCCCCCAAGTACTAGAGAGCCGAAGTTAATATCGGCATTAGTTGTTATGGTGTTGGCAGTGTCTAGGGTTACGGTATCATTGGGGTCGGGAGCTCCGTCCGGGTTCCAGTTGTTACCATCATTCCAAACAGTGGTGCTTGCTCCACCATCCCATGTTTTGGCAGTGCTTGTGGTATCCCAGCCAACACAGTTATCCTGAGTAGTATTTAGAGCATAGATGGTACCACTAGAATTATTAGAATCTGTTACATCTACATAATTAGCATAAACATTACCGCTATCTGCTATATTCCATCTAGTACCCGGGGTGTTAGACAATAAAGTTACCAAACTACCACTTTCTCCAGCGAAACGAAGATTAGTACCGGCAGAGGTGGTAATGGTCTTATTGGCAACAACAGTATAGCTACCACCAGCGGCAAAGTTTAACGTACCAGCAGTTAGGTTGATATTGTTTGCTATAGTAGCAGTGCCGGAAATAGTAGCGCTACCGCCAGATTTGTCTACTGTTATTACACCGCTTGGTAATATTCCCCCCGAAGCAACAGACATAGTTTGGGTGCCGGTGCCAGTAAAGTTGATGGGGGAATTGCCACCACCGAAGGTGCTTTCTACTACTACATCACCCTTGGCTTCGATGGTGCCGGTGTTTACTTTACCTACATTAAGACCCAGAGTACCATTGACAATAATACTGTCACCCGAAGTAATAGTTAAAGTATATGCATTATTGGGCATGTCAACGGTAAAGTTATAGAAATCTTCAGTAGCCTGAACATCTATTACAGATGTTGAAGACGCAAATTTCCAGTAGAATGCAACCGTACCGTTATTATGATTAAAGATACCGCTTTCACCAATAGTAAAATCAGCAGCATTTGCAAAGATCATGGTGCCATTAGCTGGCGCGTTAAGCGTACCATTTTGTAGATCTATACTTGGCAACATCCAACCATCTGAGATATTTACTGTTTGACCATCATTAATAAGAATTTTACCATCACCGCCACCAAATGTTGCCGAACTCGAAAGTGTGCCGTTTAGATCAATGATTCCACTTCTAAAGCTCCCTTCTGTTAGTGTTAGCGCTCCATCCACCTTTAATGTGTCTCCAGTGGCGACAGCAAGATTGTATGCGTCGTTAGCTAAATTAACTAAGAGACTATTTATTTCTAAAGACGAGGGAGAATCAATTGTAAAAATCGTTGAGTCGCCCCCACTACCAATAAGAGCAATTGTGCCGTTATTGTGATTAAAGATACCGCTTTCACCAATAGTAAAATCAGCAGCATTTGCAAAGATCATGGTGCCATTAGCTGGCGCGTTAAGCGTACCATTTTGTAGATCTATACTTGGCAACATCCAACCATCTGAGATATTTACTGTTTGACCATCATTAATAAGAATTTTACCATCACCGCCACCAAATGTTGCCGAACTCGAAAGTGTGCCGTTTAGATCAACTGTTCCAGTTGATAATTTACCAACAGCTGTATTTAATACACCAGCCACTGTTACGGTATCATCTGAATTAATTTTTAGGTTGTACCCATTACTTCCAAGATTTATTGTTAAATTATAAAATATCCCATTGTTTGGAATATCAATTGATGCCAATGTAGCACTGCTTGTGCCAGAAAAGACCACCGTGCCACTGTTGTGACTGAATGTACCGCCACTATGGATAAATTTTGCCATTGAAGCAAATGTCATCGTCCCCGAAGTAGCCGTAAAGCTGCCACTGTTAATTACTAGGTCGCTACCATCTCCGCTAAAGCCGATAGCAGCGTCTCCCCCTGTGAAGGTGCCGGAGTTCTGGATGAAGGCGCTTGTTCCTATGGTGATAGAGTTAGAGTTTTGGGTAATGGTAGCAGTGTAGTCGGAGATAAGAAGACCAGCAATATTGATAGATGTATCAATGTTGCAGTTACCTAAGTGGCTTGAGTTAAAGTAGGCTCTCTCTCCTGAGGTAGGTACATGGCTTAGAGACCAGTTGGCGGTATTGTTCCAGTTAGAATCTGTATCTGCTATCCAATTGTTAGTAGCTAAGGGAGAGGAGCTAAAGTCCCAGCCAGTGTTGTTACCGGAGTCTATAGAGTTAGTAGCTACTATATTGGCAGTAGCATGGTTAGTATTGTAAGAGTCTTTAACATCTAGGTAGTCTGCTGTAGTTAATCCACAGTTGTTTTCAAAGTACCAAGTAGAGCCAGGGGTAGCAGATCTAAGGGTTACTATTCTACTTGAGGAACCAGCAATAGTTAGTGTCTTACTAGCTGCACAAGAGAGCTTACCTGCGGAGCCATCGGCAGAGGCAGGGAAGGTTAAGTTACCTGATTGAATGTTTAGGGCACCATCGGTTAGAGTTAGATACTTTAGGTTAGCGGTACCATTGTAGTAGAGGGTACCTGCTGTCTTGTTTATTACTACATTATCATTAGCTGTTCCTCCTGAACCATCTAGGTATTGGTTGCCGGTAGAGGTGTTGAAGGCTATGGTGGCGCTGCCACCAGTAGAATCTCCTATGTTGTAACGGCAGTCATCTCGGGTTAGAGAGACAGTTCTACCTGAGCCATCTAGTTTGCCTTTTTGGATAATAAGGTCATCTCTAATGTTGAAGTTATTGGTATTTATAGTAACGGCAGTAGAGTTGGTGTCTTTGTTTATCTTTAGAGCATAGAGATCTAAGTTAGCTTTGGGAGTAAAGTTGGAGGCGGAGCCAGTGAGGGTTAAAGTAGAGGTGGAGTAAGTAAAGGTGCCACTACCAGCAGTACCTAGTAGATCTACATCACCAGCTACTTTAATCTCTGAGGAACCAGCAGAGAGAGTACCATCTTGCCAAGTTAGGGTTTCTGAGATAGTTAGGATTTGACCATTGGTGTTAAAGGTACGGGAGAAGTTACCAGCATCTAAGGAAGAGACACGAGCTACACTCTGGTCTGAGGTTAAGATTAGATCTTGGGTGGCGGTGGAGTCGAAGACTATGTAATCTTCTGCTCCGGGTACTCCGGAGCTACAGTTACTCCAGTTATCAGCATCTTCCCAGCTAGTAGAGTTGGTGCCTTTCCAAGTGCAAGTTTTGGCATCGGCTAAAGCTTTCTGATACATAGCGGGATATATGGCTTGGAGGAAGTAAACACTTGTTACCACGAAGAAGAGTAAGGCTCCGAAGTGAAGGCTGGATGAATAGGGGTTTAGGTGCCATACATAGTATAGTTTACTCTTAGTACGAAGGTAGTTGTGTACTGGGGCAAGCTTTTTGAAGGAGGTGCGGGTGGAGCGCTGGACTTGGGCGATCTGTTTGTCTAGTTCAGTAGCTTCGGCTCTTGCTTCGGCTTCCAACTGTCTTTCGATCGCTTCTTTCTTTCTAAATACCGACTCTTTCTCTTCTTCGATTTTTTCTATGATCTTTTTTTGCTCTGCCTCTTCTCTTGCGGCCATTCTTTCTAACCTAACTTGTTCCCTTTTGCTTTTTCTGCTCAAAACAGAAAATGCCGCATAAAAAACATGCAGAACTCTTTCAAAAAAAATATTTACCTTTTTAATAACTCTTCTTTTCAATTATATATGAATAATTATCTTATTTTATATTCATCTCCACTAAAAATTTTGATATCAGATAAGCAATGCCAAAACCCAATAAGGTACAAACCAGATATATGATAAGCGTTAATAAATACCAAAAACTTTGTCCCATAAGAAGCATTTTGCCAATTGATGGAACTGAGTTTTTATTGGTTTCTTTTGGGGTTTTTTGCCAAAACATTTTCATTATTCATACCTCAATGCGTCTAATGGATTAAGTTTAGAAGCTCGCTTCGATGGGTAAAAACCTGTACCTATACCAACAGCCATAGAAAACAACACAATTATTAAGGCAAAAACAATCGGCATACTAAACAGATTTTGTGCCTCTCCCCCAACACTTTGTGCCAAAATATTTATTACAAAATTAATAATTTTTGCTGTTAACCAACCGCCTATCACTCCAAGTAACCCACCAGACGTAGCAATTAAGGCAGATTCAAATAGAAAAATCTTTGAAACATCTCTATCTTTTACGCCGATTGATTTCATAATCCCGATATCGCGAGTTCTCTCCAAAAGGGCTATAGTCATGGTATTAAACATACCGATTGAGGCCACCATTAAAGCTACAAAACCGAAAAACGCTAGAACCAACTGGATAATATTGAATATTCTGTCAACTTGACTGATTGTATCAGCGATAGAGGTAACCGAGTAACCCATAGAAGATATTTGGCTCTTTACATCCTGAATTTTACTTTGGTCTCCCACTTTTACCTTTACCGAATTGTAAACCAACGGCCAACTGATATCTTTAACCACAGAAGCTTTAGGAAAGAAAGCGTAAGAAGTAGAGTCGTCTTTTATGACACCAATTATCTTATACTGTTTTTTGACACTAATCTTTTCTCTAGTAGAACTGTTGACCATAATTACATTAACATTTGCTTCTTTCATTAAAGCATTGTTTTCCTCAACATTGATCGCCTTAAGAAGCGCAGTCGAGACCACTGCATCACCTGGACTGTTAGCAAAAAATGCGCCCAATACAGGATTTATACCTTCGAGTTTGGCGTAATCATCATCAATAAAATTCCCAACAGCATCTGTTTGCTTTCCCTCAAATTCAAATTTTGTTCCCATGGAAAGCAACGGGGAGATTTTGCCGATATCTTGCATTTTCTTTAATTTTTCGATGAACTGGTCATCAACCAGTTGCGAGGAGTTTTTTCCAGGAGACACATCTAAAGTGTTGATTGCCTCTATGGAAGCGATTTTTTTGATTGACAGCTCCTGTAGTCCATAACCAAGAGACACCAAAAAAACTATTGTAGCGATACCAATCGAAATACCAACCACAGTAAGAAGCGTTCTCATCCTGTTTGATTTAAGGTTGGTTAGCGATATCCTAAATATCTCTGATAATTTCATTTATCCCCTCTCTAGCTCTGCTCTAGGGCATGAGACTTTAAATCGAAATCCCCGACCTGTTTTAATTCAGGTCTGTTGTGGTTTATTTCAACCCGATCTATATAGCCGTCTTTAACATGAAAAATTTTTGATGCGTATTTTAGATGGTCTGCGTTATGTGTAACCAAAATTATTGTTCTTTTGGATTTGATATTTAGATAGTAGAAGATATTCATTACCTCTTCGGAGGACTTAGAATCCAGATTGCCAGTCGGCTCATCACAAATTAGAACCCACGGATTAGTGGCCAGAGCCCTAGACATTGCAACACGTTGTTGTTGCCCACCAGAAAGTTCGGTAGGAATATTATTAAAATGTTTTGCTAGGCCAAAAGTATGCAACAGGCTGGCGGCCCTATTCATTGCTCTCTCTCTGGTGTGGCCTGCGGCAATTAAAGGCAACGCAACATTTTCTTGAACAGTAAGAGATTTAAGAAGATTGAACTGCTGGAAAACGATGCCGATTTTGCTTTGTCTAAACTCCGCCAACTGATCCGGAGTGTAATCTCCAACATTTTCTCCTCTAACTAACAGCTTGCCTTCACTAGGCACTTCCAATCCAGAACAGAGATTTAAAATTGTTGATTTACCACAACCCGAGGGGCCAAAAAATACTACATAGTCGCCAGACTCCACCTCAAAATCCACACCGTGAATTATCTCTATGGTATTTTTGCCAACGTTAAAACTTTTCTTGACCTTAATTGCTTCAATAATTTTAGTTTTAGGCATAAACTAGCCCCCAACCGCAACTAATATACTACTCGCCTGCTCATTATCGCCATCGATCTCAAGCGCCCTTCTGGCATAAGCGGCAGAAACCGCATTGTCACCCATTTTCATGGCGACTGAGGCGGCTGTGACCAGAAGTTGGCTTGAATTTGGCAGGACTGTTAGCCCCTTCTCGATTATTGCCAAAGCTTCAGTTTTATTGCTAAGAGATTGATATAAAGCAGATAAACTTACATAGGCCTGGGTATTTCTGGGATATTTTTCAATAGCCTCTTTATAGATTCTGATGGCATTGTCCGTATCGCCCTTCGCCTGATGAGCAGCCGCTGACATGTTCATTAATGATACTGATTCTAGATTATTTTCCTGATAAATTTTTAGAAAATCATCGTATCGTTTTTGCATAAAGTAATAGCTTGCTAGTTTGGTGGCAATTTCTTTATCATCCCGATTGTTTTTTAAGTAGTTCTCCATGACAATCACAGCAGCAGTCCCGTCTGTTGATTCATACAATTGATTAGCCAAAGACAAAACCTCCTCTTTGCTTTTTGGTTGCTGGTTGCTTCTTTCCAACACATAAGAAAGCGAGGCAAAAACCGCAATTACCACTAAAAGAGCTGCTATGATATTGTACTTTTTGTTATACAGATTTTTTTTCATTTCCCCTACAATTTTTATAATTCTATTATATCTTATTGCAATTATCAGCTACAAGCGTCTACCTACTCCACCTCTCCCTTAGTCTCCCAACCCAAGAGAAGGTATCTTCCAGTGATTTAATAATGACTTGGAGTAAAGACTTCTCTTTGGGAGGTGTAATAAGAGATATATCATCGGAGTAGGCGACGTTCCCAACCAGATCTTTTGAAACAATTCTAAAATGGTAAGCTGAGTCGGCTTTTTCCTCTATCTTTTCCTTTTTATCTTTTATGTTCTCGATTAATTGTTGTTGCTCTCTTTCCTCCTTGGCCGCAAGCCTTTCCAATTTAAGTTGTGTTTTTTTATTATTCTTAAATACCAAAAAAACAACCTTCTTAACAAGCGCCAAAAAAGGTTTAAAGGTCCCAACAACTCTCTTTAAACACGGTTTCAAACTCCCCCCGGTTAGTATGAACTAATTATACCTAAACTGAGCGTAATAATCAAAATGATTATTGCAAAATATTAAGTCCTATAAAAACAATATCACCGGTTTAATTTGATTATTGGAACAATAGAAAACTATTTGAGATCTTGGGCAGATATTGTTATGCTATCACCCTTGTTTAACTCGCCGCCAAGAAGCTTTTTGGCCAACATATCCTCGACTTTTTCCTGAATTGTGCGGGCCATCGGCCTTGCACCCATTTGTGGGTCAAAACCGATCTCGGCCAGATATTTAACAGTATCCGGGGTTACACTCAAATCCACACCCTTGTTTTGGTATAAAGTTTGAGCCAAGCTCTTAAGCATTAGGGTTGCTATCTGCTCTATCTCCGGTTTAGATAGCGGGGAAAAGACAATTACTCCTGTAAATCGGTTTATAAACTCCGGCCTATAGATATTGGAATCGATAATATAGTCCATTAAAGATTTTTTGAGACTCTCATACTCTATGCCGCTACCGATTGATTGCTTTATTACATTAGCTCCAGCATTTGATGTAGCAATTATTATCGAGTTGGTAAATGATACCTTGCGACCACTGCCATCAGTAAGATGGCCTTCGTCCAGTATCTGTAAAAAGAGATTTAAGATGTCGGGGTTGGCTTTTTCTAGCTCATCAAAAAGCAAGAGTGAAAAAGGATGTTCTCTAATAGCAGTGGTAAGTTGACCGGGAGTCTCTTCGCCATCCATAGAGGCTCCAATAAAGCGATAGATATCTTGTTTGTTTTGATATTCACTCATATCAAATCTAATCATTCTATCTTGATCGCCAAAATATGCTTCAGCTAAAGCCTTAGCAGTTTCTGTTTTTCCAACACCAGTAGAACCTAAGAAAAGGAATGAACCGATAGGTTTTTTGGTTTCGGTAACCCCTGCCCTAGTGCGCCTAAGCGCATTGGCAATGGCATTGATTGCTTGAGCTTGGCCAATCACACGCTGATGCATTATCTCTTCTAAATGCAACAGCTTATTTTTCTCCTCCTCCCCCACTGCGCTGGTTGGCACATCATACTTCTCTGAAACATATTCATCTATATCACTGGCGACAATTATGGTTTGCTTGCGCTCCGATGTAGCCTTAGCAGAGGCACCATCTAAAAGATTGATTGATTTCTCCGGATTGGGCAGGTTCATGATATATTTATCTGCAGCCTTGATGGTCTGTTTTATGGCCCCATAGGTGATAAGAGAGTTAGTGTGATATTCAATAGACGGCACCACATCCTCTAAAATTCTTACCATCTCATCTAAACTCGGCTCCTCAATATTAATCTTGGTGAACCTTTCAATTAAAGCCGAATTGGTTGAAATATAGCGGCTATAACTGGCGATATCGCAGGTGCCGATAATATATAAATCGCTGGTCTCTAGATATGGCAGAAGAACCTCAACGGCATTAACTTTGCCGGCATCACCGGAGGAGAAGATATTCTGGATATTTTCGATAAAGAGAATAATATTCCCGGCGGCAACTGCCTCGTTTAGAATTGAAGTTAGGCGCTGAGTTATTTCGCCACCGCTACCTGCACCCGCCAACAAAGCATCTAAGTCAATCTGCAGCAGATGTTTGTTGCGTAAAGTCCCCATGGCTGTGCCGTTTTCCACCTTCTTGGCAAAGCCCATAACAGTAGTTTTCTTACCTACCCCCGCTTCGCCGACTAAAATAACATTGCCTCCCCTTTGCCGCGTTAGTGACTCCTCCATCTCCTTAATCTCTTTGTCGTGTCCAACAATATCTAAATCTAGTCCGTATTTGGCAATTGATTCCGTCATATCTCTGGCATACTGTTTTAGAAGAGGAGCAAAACCGTATATCCAATCCCTGCCAATCCCCCCACTTAAATGCAGGTTATCCGGATCAAAAGCTCGATTTTTTTGATCGATGTTTCTTCTAATAACCATCGTCTGCCAATAAACTATGTTGGCAAGGTCAGCAATCTCGATATGAATATCACTTATAAATGATTTAAGGGGCAAATAGCTCTCGCACAAAGCGATAAATAGATCGCCGCACTCAATTTGACGATGCGATTCCGAAACGGCGATTTTTAGAGAACGGGCTACGACATCATTTAACGAGAGTTCTTGATTGGCACTTTTTAAATATGGTTCAATGGACTTTTTTGAATAGCCAAGCCGAGCCATAATAAAATCCAAATCTTTGGATTCCAATAGAGACAATGTTAGTTTGCCGGCATCTTCACTTTTGCCGGAAAGATTGCGCAAATAATGATTCCAAGATTTTGCCAGCTCAAAGGAGAAGATTGAGTATAGATTTATCTCTTGGCCACTTTCGGCTTTCTCCAACGCCTCGGTTAGTGAAATTGGTTTGGGGTGCTTAATCTTTGACAAATAAAAACGGCGCACAGCCAAATAATATAAAAACGCCGCGGTAGCTAAATTTACTAATAGATAGTAGCTTTTTTCCAATTCAACAAAGTCTGCCATATTAGCCAAAACTACAACAATACTACCCAAACCTACTAACCAAATAATAAAAGCAATGGCAGCAAACAAGAAATTGCCAAACATAGCATCAAAAGCGACCGCCTTAGCGATAATAGTGCCCCTTGGATCAATTTTGTATTTGTAGTCGGCCAAAGTTATTTAAAAGCTCGATATATTAAGAATATTATTATTGCCGGATACAATAGCCAAACCAGAACAGCTAGAAAAGCAAAAACAGATAAGATAAGCGCAAAAATCAAGTAGCAAAAAATTGTCATAGATTTAATCATAAAACCTATCAACCGGGATGCCAGATTTAAAGACCAGACTTGAAACTTTTGTTGTAAACTCAAACCCTCATACGAAATTGAATCTCTCTTCCATGGCGCAAAAAGAGTTTTAAGACAAATTTTTACAGAGAATAAATCAAAGGAAAAAATATAAGCGGCTTTTAGGTACTTCAAAAGACGCATGTACGCTTCGCCATACCACCACTTAAAAAAATATAAAGTTAGGCTATTCCCCTCCATTATCAACCTGAATTATGAATTATGAATAAAGAATTCCGCCTTTGATTACCGGAATCAACTTTTATTCATTATTCTTGATTCATTATTCCAAACTAATTGCTTGCACCGGACAAGCGGTAATCGCCTCTTCTATGAGCTTTTGATCGGATTCGTTGTATTCTTTAATAACTACAGATTTTCCCTCATCGTTAAGCTCAAAATAATCAGGAGCAACGCTAACGCATCCTCCGCAACCAATACAGATATCTTGGTCTACTACGATTTTCTTGGCTTGTACCTCTTCTGACATTTTCATTCTCCTTTATTAATACTTGCTCCCCTTCATCTCCTATAATATATCATTAAACGCTAATATTCTAGAGCATATTATGCAATCGGACTATTGAATAATAATATTAAATCACAAAAACCCTTGACAAATGTTTTTATATAGTGTACAATGGTTTAATCATCAAAAAGATGATTGCCCATAAAATAAAAGGGCTAAAAAATTAAAAACAAAAAGGAGAAAAAATGAGACGAGTTGTTGCACAGGTTGGTTCTAAGCATGTAGATTACGAAAATCTGACTGCTATAGAGGCCACCGCCATGAGTGTAGTTGCAGTTTTAGCCGTAACTCTTGGTACCATATACGGTTCAATATTGTAAGAATAAATAATATTTGAAATCACAACAAAAGATCCCTGCCACCCGGCAAGGATTTTTTGTTGCGTAACACTTATTTCTTAATGGATCTAAATATCGCCCGGAGCTGTTCTTTATTAAGCTCAATTTTGCCTTCGGATTCTATTGATAACTGGTGTTCAATAAATGAAACAACCGCAGATCCAAGTGAGGATCTTGCCGCTTCGAGTTGAATCAAAATATCCTGCTCTGGTTTGTCGGAGGCTAGCATCTCACTTATCCCCCTTACCTGCCCCTCTATTCTTTTTATGCGATTGTAAATACTTTGATACTTCATTGGTGCCCATTTTTTAAATTGAAAATTGAAAATTTTAAATTAATTTATGTTGTCCCCAGACATACCCCCCTTAATCCACATTATACCCCACCCCCGTATTATTTCAAGCTGAATTAGTGCTTTACTACTTGATATATTGAAGCTTTTGTGTTATAGTTCTAAAGCTAAGTAATCCAGAGAAGGGCCACTAAGGCCTTTCTTGCATTTTAAGGAGTTAAGCCATGCAGATGTCCGAAATAGCACTCCCGCCACATCTGTTGGAAGCGCTGCAGATGGTGGAGGTGGCACTATCCGGCAATGTCCCCAAAGGACAGTGCCTTGTGGTGCTGGAAAACGGCACCGTAAGCAGAACAACCAACGAGGAAGAAGCGGCCTAAAAACCGCATCTTACTTCAAGAGCGTACTGAAAAGTCCGCGGCCCCGAGCCGCGGACTTCGCACTTTAGTACATGTAATTATATTATCCCAATAGATCCGGCTTTATTGCCAAAATCAAACCTATAGTAATAATCAAGATACCGCCAACCAATTTCATCCATCGATCATATTTATTATTCAAATGAACATAGTTCATGGTGGTGGCAGCAATTACAAAAACAATAATATCATCTGCCATATAAAGCGTGTTATAAAGACCTAAATATAAGTAATACTGCCACTGAGGCAAATTGTTAATTGATAAAATTTGGGTATAAATAACCGGCAGGCCCAAAGAGCAAACCATCTCAACCAGATTTACAGAGAAAGCTATCGCTACGACCCCGACAATAATTAACCAAGCTGAGTTCTGAGAAGCCACCTTTTTCATTTTCTCCATTAGGCCTTTTTGCTGTTTGGCATTGGTTACCTTGCAGACCCCAGGTTTATAGGTGATGAAATCTCTAATATAGGCGGCTCCAGCAAATAAAGCCAAAGCACCGATAAGATAACGTAGCCAGACGATAAAAGTGAGTAGCTGAAAGGTGTTTAGATAGAAAGCCATAAATAGATAGTAGATGAGCCACGATGAAATTATAAAAACGCCGCCGATAAGACGGATTTTTCTTTTGTCTTCGGTTGCCAAGAGAATGGTAACTAAGGCGATTAGTGCCCACATGGCGCAAGGGTTAAAACCATCAACAACTCCCAAGATTACTGTTAAAGCAGGCAATGAAAGAGATGAGAAATTAATGGTTTTATTTATGAGAGGAATTGTAATACTCTTCTCTTCTACCTTGTCCTCTATGCAGTAAAGATCGTAAATAGATTTCTTTATTTCAACTCCAGTCAACTCGTCTGAGGCATAGCCGATAAAAGTTTGATGGCCGACAAAAACTACCGGCACATTTTTGGCTTCAACCCCTCGTTCCGACGCCTTTTGCTTTAAGAGGTTTAGATTTTCATCATTATGCCAGACTTCATATCTTTTTATCTCTATTTCCGGGTGTTCCAAGAGCATCTCGTCCAGATATTTCTCTAAATCTTTGCAGTGACTGCACTCTTGTCCGTAATAAACATAGATGGTTTTATCGCAATTATCGCTATGATTGGACTGGTTTCCTATAACAGTCGGCAAGGAAGACTCCGCGCACTGTTCGGAATTATCAACAGAGCAAACAGCTCCTGAATCTTGAGCAGATGCCTTCGCATTCGGTAATGCCCAAAAAAACAGAAATAATACAAATATGATAATAGCTCTTTTCGTCATGATTTTATTCCAAACTTAGTAGTAAAAACATTATAACAAAGCCAGCTACCATTGATAAGAACTGGGTTAAAGATTTTGATAGATCCTGCTCTTTGTGCAATTCTGGCACTAATCCGGATAGTGAGATATAAATAAAACCGCCAGCTGTTATCGGAACAATTGAATTAACCAAATCGCTGGAAAAGGTGCCAATAGACAATACTATTATTGCACCCAAAACCGAGAAACAAGCCGATAAGAAATTATATATTAAGGCCTTTCTTCTTGAGTAGCCAGAGTGAACCAGTACACCAAAATCACCCAGTTCTTGAGGAATCTCATGGGCGGCTACCGCGATGGCTGTTGTTAAACCAAGAGGCACAGAAACCAAAAAGCTGGCGGCAATTAGAACTCCGTCAATAAAATTGTGCACCGCGTCCCCTACTAAATTCATTGTGCCAAGATGTTTAGGGTGTTCCCTGCAGGTTACATCATGACAGTGACGCCAACGTAAAAACTTTTCTAAAGAGAAAAAAAGCAATATGCCCACAAAAATCAATATGGCCAAAGATGGAGACAACCCACCCGCCTCTTCGACCGCCTCCGGGATCAGATGAATTAAAGCGTCTCCTAATAGTGCACCGGTAGAAAAGGCCACTAAAACCATGATGACTTTTTGTAAAAGATTTTTTTTGAAAGCCAATGCAATCACACCACTAAATGAGAGCAAAGAAACAATAACAACCGCAGTTATGGGATAAAAATAGTTCATAATGATTTATCTAAATTAATTAATGCCAAAGCAACTAGATGTTAACTCTTATTTGGCAATAATTCAATAATATACTTTCGGACTATCTAATTGCAGCCACCTCAACATAGCCTGAAACATTTTTAAGGGCTTGGTTTAATTCTTTTTGAGTAAAAGGTTCAAAATTAATATTACCAAGAAGGTGTTTAGACTGAACAAAGTTTTGGATGTAGAATTTTTGGGCGCCTTTAATTATTTTGCCGATCTCAACAAAATCACCCGGCTTATGATAAGGTTTGGCAACCGTAGTGCGAAACTCATAATCAATACCGGATGACATAATCAGATTGATGCTGGATTTAATTAGGGTTTGAAGATTATTGCTTTGAAACTTGGAATTTATTTGGGGATTGATCATTGGCAATTGGTTATTGGCGACTCTTTCGTAATTAGAAAGAGGCGCCTTAATGTCCATTGCAATATAGTCCAAATCACCGTCTTTAATAATGGTTTCTAGTCTATCGGGGAAGGAACCGTTGGTATCAAGCTTAACAGCAAAACCTAATGCTTTAATATGAGAAACTAAACTACGAGTAGTCTCCCATAAAAGCGGTTCTCCTCCAGTAATACAGACACCTTTTAACTTGCCGATCCGCGATTCAAGGAATCTAAAAAATTCGTTTTTATCTATTACGGGCAAAAACTGTTCAGGTAAAACCAATTCAGGGTTGTGGCAGAAACCACAACGAAAGTTGCAGCCCCGTAAAAAAACGGTGGCTGCAACTTTACCTGGGTAATCTACTAAGGTTGTCTTTTGAATTCCGGCAATTTGCATCTTGTATAAAATCTCAAGATACAAGATACAATAACCAAATAATTTTCAATATCTAAATTCGAATATTTAAACTGTTTTTAATTTGATTATTGTAATTTGTGGTTTGTTTGTACCTTGCCTCTTGTTTATTGGATATTTAAATTAATTCTGCTTGGGCTGAGACATCAGCAATAGTGGCGGTCTCTTTAGCTTTGCTCTTGCAATCAGCCTTGATCGGAATTTTTACTGTTGACCTGTCACCAAATTCCGCCTTTTTGCCATCGTTCCATTGCTCAACGGGGCGGATGTAACCGACGATTCTGGCGTATACTTCGTTTTTGGAACCACACTCTTTGCATTCATCAACTCTACCTGCAATATAACCATCTTTAGGACATACCGAGAAAGTCGGACTTAGTGTGAAGTATGGTAAGCGGTAATTCTGGCAAACTGTTCTAACCAAGCTCTTCATTGATTCAATGTCGCTAATCTCTTCGCCAATGAAAAGATGAACTACTGTGCCGCCGGTATATTTGACCTGTAGGTCATCTTGTAAATCCAGGACCTCGAATACGTCCTCCGAGTAGTCAACCGGTAGTTGCGAAGAGTTTGAGTAATATGGTGGAGCACCATCCTCTTCGTACTGCGCTTCGTTAGCTACCATAATATCTGGATAGCGCTCTTTGTCTAAACGAGCCAAGCGGTGTGAAGTTCCCTCAGCCGGAGTGGCCTCCAAATTGTAGTTATTCCCAGTTTCATCTTGGTATTTAGCAATTCTTTCGCGCATAAAATCCATTACCTGCAAAGCAACTCTTTGTCCTTCGGCAGTTGCAATATCGCGGCCGATTAGATTAAGTAATGCTTCATTCATACCAATAAGACCGATTGTAGAAAAGTGGTTGCCCCAATATCTTCCATCACGTTCTTTAATATTGCGTAAATAGAATTTTGAATATGGATAAAGTCCGGCTTCAGTCATTTTCTCCAGAACTTCTCTTTTTACCTCTAGACTCTCTTTGGCCAAATCCATGATATAACCGAGGTTGTACAAAAACTCTCTAATGTCTCTTGAGCGATAACCCAATCTCGGCAGATTGATAGTAACAACGCCTACGGAACCGGTTAAAGGATTGGCACCGAATAGACCTCCGCCCCTTTTGCGCAGCTCACGATTATCTAAACGCAATCTGCAACACATGCTTCTGGCATCTTCTGGGTTCATATCTGAGTTAATAAAGTTAGAGAAGTAAGGGATACCATATTTTGCCGTCATCTTCCAGAGATTTTTAAGTCTCGGATTATCCCAATCAAAATCGTTAGTGATATTGTATGTTGGTATAGGAAATGTGAATACTCTACCTTTGGCGTCGCCCTCACTCACCACTTCGGCAAAAACGTCGTTAAACAGATCCATCTCTGCCTGAAAATCTTTATATGTTTCTTTTTGCGGTTTACCACCAATTATTACCGGCTGATCTGCATATGTAGAGGGCACAGTCAAATCCAAAGTCACATTGGTGAATGGAGTTTGGAAACCGACACGGGTCGGAACATTCATGTTAAACATAAACTCCTGTAAGGCTTGTTTAACCTGTTCGCGGCTGAGTCCGTCATAGCGAATAAACGGAGCCAAAAGTGTATCAAAACTGGAGATGGCCTGGGCTCCGGCTGATTCTCCTTGTAAGGTGTAAAAAAAGTTTACCAGCTGACCAAGGGCAGTGCGGAAATGTTTAGCCGGCTTTGATTCCATTTTGCCAGGCACACCTTTAAAGCCCTCAGTTATTAAATCTTGCAAATCCCAACCGACACAGTAAGTGGAGAGTTTATCTAAATCATGAATATGCATGTCTCCTTCGATGGTGGCTCTTTTAATTTCAGCGGGGTAGATTTTTGTTAACCAATAAACCTTAGAGACCTCGCTGGAAACATAGTTATTTAGGCCTTGCAACGAATAAGCCATGTTTGAATTTTCCCTAACTTGCCAGTCTAAATCACCGATATATTTCTCCATTAGGTCAACTTGATCTTGCTCCGCGATAGCTCTCATGTCGGCGTGTCTTTGACGATAAAGAATATAAGATTTCGCAGTGTTACGATACTTTGAGGCTAATAGCACTTCTTCCACCACATCCTGAATCTCCTCTACTGTAGGAATTTTTCGACGAATTTTTTGGGGTGCCAGTTCGGCCACCTTTTTTGCCAACTTTTTGGCCACATCTTCGCCAAACTCACCACTTGCACTGCCGGCCTTGCCTATAGCTATAGCAATCTTCGACTCGTCAAAAGAGACCAACTTGCCATCGCGTTTTCTGATTTTTGTGTACATCTCCCTCCTAAATACGCATTATCATGCATCAATTAATTATTGTTTTATTTATTTTTGTTTACTTAATAATTATTTTGGTAATTCAAATATTACCCCATATATTGTGTAGTGTCCAAGCAGTTAAACACTACATATAGTGTTATTTAAGATATTTTTATCAACAAGCATTTTTATAAGTATAGCAAACAATATTTTTGTAAGTTGAACAAATCGAACAAAACCCGAGTGACAATTTTTATTTTGACGGTCGAAGTAAATGCTAAAATTTGCCCGTTGGCATTAAATAATTTATATTTGTTGTATGAACCATTTTCAAAAAATCCGCAATTTATTTAAGGTTTCTGCGGCCATAATTTTTATTGTCGCAGTGCTTTTAATACTCTATCTAGTTTGGCAGGGTTTGAAGTCTCAAAAAGGGCAAACAGAGGCTACCAGCAACCTGACGCAAACCCCTGTGGTCAAAGAATCACCGGATTTAAAAAATGAGCAAAAGAGTCAAAGCCCCGTCATAATTAGTAGCGCAATTGATCTTTCCGCTCCCATAACACTGGATGTTAATGGCAGTGATATTAATGAATATAACAGCGCCCTAGAAAAAGGGGTCGCTCACTTGAAAGGCAGTGCACTCCCCGGCAAAAACGGTAATGTCTTTATTTTTGGCCACTCTAGTTATGATGTCGAGAAAGCTGGCCAATACAAAGAGGTATTTGCAAAATTAGACCAGTTAGCAAATGGAGACGTGGTAGAAATACAAAGCCAAGAGGCTAGATACACATATAAAGTTATCGATAAGAAAATTGTAAATCCCAACGATGTTTCGGTTGCGGGGCAAAATTTTTCACTTAAACAATTAACTCTAATGACTTGTTGGCCAATCGGTAGCACAGAAAAGAGGTTAGTTGTTGTAGCAGAAATAATTGAGTGATGCACTCATTTAAAAAATTCCAAAGCCTACAAAAGATCCAAAGACAGTTCTAACTAATATAATGAACGATTGGGAGAGTACAACTTCCAATTTGTTTAGAGTTTTTGGTTTATGGTTTATTTATTGTAATGGTGGTTTCTGCAGAATTCCCTGCGGCATCGTATGCTTTAGCCTTAAGCTGATAATTGCCCGCCGGAGTCGGTTCGTACAACCAAATTCGGTTAATGCTAGATTTGTTTTCCGAGGCTACCAAAGAGCCATTGATATAAAATTCAATTTTTGTAACAGCAACATTATCGGTCGCACTGGAAGAAATTGGCAGATCGCCCGAGAGCCACTCGTACGGGTTGGCAGATGGTGCAGAGATCAGAACTTGAGGAGCGGTCGTATCGCTGGAATAACTATTATTAATGCTGATAGAAATACTCGATATAGCACTATTGTCCGAAGAATCATAAGCCTTGGCCTTTAAGGTGTAGGTTCCGTTTGCCACAGTTGTTGTATTCCAAGTGATTTGATAGGGAGATTCATAGTCATGTGAGATCAGGTTGTTATTAAGCAGAAAATCCACTTTATATAACCCAATATTGTCACTGGCATTAGCAGACAAGCTCACACTTCCACTTAGAATCGCTCCGTTTGCCGGAGATGTAATAGACACAACCGGCGGCGCAGAATCAACCTCTGGCTCAGGTTCCGGCTCTGGTTCAGGTTCCGGCTCTGGTTCAGCCGGAGGCGTAGTACCAGATAACTCGACAAGCCAACTCTTGGTTCCCGTAGAAGGATATCCGTGGATACTAGCCATACCATGGTAACCATAACCAGAGTAAAAGTAGGAGTAATCTTCGGCCAATACCTCTGCATCACAGTAAGACCAGCCCAAAGAGTAATCAGGTGCCGTGCTGTAATAATCCAAAGGACGAACTGAGTAATAGCTCCCGGGGAAACGCTCACCAGTAGGAATATCTAATTTTAACCAGCGATGATACATAGTGTAATGATGACCGTATTCATGAGAGAAGATGATTTTCATGTAATCTTCAAAATATGGCGAGTCTTTGTATGGGGCTACATTTAAAGTAATATAGCCAAATGCCTTAACAATGTCACTGCCAGTATATATGTAGCTACCAGTCCAATAACCTCCGTAATTGCAACTGGCACAGTCAATCACACTTAATTCATAAAGATAAGAGATCTCACTTCCCCTAAGCAGTTTGCTTTCTAAATAGCTCTTGATGGTAGTACCTAAATTCGGATACATACCGGTATTATCGATGTAGGCAAAACTACTTGTTGGCCCATCATCCGCATAATCCTGTATCTTGCCGTCCGACACCCCACCAGTAGAACCGGTTGAAACAACAACCGCAGTCCCAGAGCTAGTGTCAACAGATTTAGTACTAATATTGTCTGTCTTGGTTGGTATCGGTGCCTTGCGAATCTCCTCTAGCGCATCTTTTGTGCTCTCGTTTTGAGCCCCAGACTCATTGTTTGATTGGATGTCGTTTATAACATCGTTTTTTACAAAATCTTTGATGGAATTAATCTCCGGCTGTTTCTTGTACAAATAATATGCTCCAATACCCACAAAACCGCACAACACAAAAACTGCAGTTGCTATCGGAATTGCATATACAGACCGAGCAAAAAAATCCCTAATTTTTTCTATCACCTTCCTCCTTAACTTTACTATATTATACACAAAATTCCGATTTGATGATAAATCACGAGAAGGTGTATAATTGATTTACAATAATTAAAAGGAGAGGAAGATGAAAAAACTAATAACTTTTTTGGTTTTAGGTTTGTTCTTGGTCCCTTCAACCTCATTGGCAACCGCTCGATCGGTGTCACAAGGTTCGACAGGAAGTTCAAGTGGCAATAGCGTGGCAAATTCCGAGGAACAATCAAATAGCGGTTCTGAGAAATCAATTAGGAACTGCGAGAGAATACAGTTAAGAATGCAAAACAGATACGATAATTACGGCCTAAGCAAAGACAAGCATCTTTCGGTCTATAATAATATGCTTGAGAGATTAAACAATTTTGTTGATATGGCAGAGACCGCCAACATCGACACCTCAAAACTTGAAAGCGACATCACCACTCTTGAATCTTTAATTAACGAATTTAAAACCTTAGCCGAGGACAGCTTTACAAAGATGCAAGAGACAAAGGCCTCAATATGCGACTCAGACGAAATTACCTTCCGTCAATCTCTAGTGCAATCCAGAAATCAGCTAAAAGAAACTCACAGAAAAGCTCAGGCTATAAGAGTTTTCTATCACGATACAATTAGACCAGATCTTCTAGCGATTAAAGAGCAACTGCACAGCACCGAGGAAAGCACAACGGCTGAAACCGAAACTGAAACAGTAGCTCCATCGTCCGATGAGTGATTAGATTATTAATTAAGACTACAAGGAACAATATGACAAAAAAAGATAATGGCAATGAACTAATGATATCAAAATTGATTGTAGCCATCATGATTGTAGTAATACTTCTAGCAGCAGGAGTATATCTTTGGATGGATTATAATAAAGATGCAAAAAATACCTCAGAAACAACGAGCAACGAACAAGCCGAAGTCGATGAGCAATCAGCCGAAGAAGTATATGAAAACACAACTTTGGACTCCGAAGCGGTCGGAGACGAAATTGATTCTCTGGATCAAGAGGTAAATTCGATAAACGACGATACTTTATCAGAAGATTCTCTATCGGATAAAGATTTAGGCATATAATTCTACAGACAAAAAATGGCTTTCAGGGAATTATCCGGAGCCATTTTTTATTGGGAAGATATATATAATTACTCTAATATAACATAGCTACCAGCAATCTGATCATGAAGGGCTTGCTTCTTGGGGTTCCATGCAACCATTAAATACCCGATGCCCAGTATCAATCCGGAGAGAAATTTTCCAACCGTTTCTCTAAGAATTATACTTACCCAATCTAGCTCTCCACCGTTTTTTGAAACAACTCTCATTTTTAAGGCCATTTTACCCAATGAAGCGCCAAAATATTTCAACATAAGTATATAGTATAACCACTGCACCAGCTGCATGATGTAAATCTCCGGGTTGCCTGAAAAAGAACCAAAGGCAACGCTACCACTTAAAAAACTTCTCTCTTTGCCCATAATAATGTAGATAAATGTAAAAACGGCATTTATTACCATTCCATCTAAAATTAAGGCTAATAACCTCAGCCAAAATCCCGCATAGCGCGGTTCTGTTGTTTCTTTTGTATTATTTTCCATTATAGTACCCATAAATACATTAATTTATTATTTATTCCCTGCTTCTTAATTAGGTTTTGTAACTCGCCTCCGATAGAGATTCTTTCAAACAAAGAACTAATTATCCCGCCCAAAGGCCCCGCTTGATATTCGATTATGGTTAAAGCATCAACGCCGAGCTCGCCTTTTATATAGTTTATTGCATCTTGCTGATTGCCGAAGTCATCGATTAAATTAAGTTCTTTGGCCTGTCTACCCGTATAAATACGGCCATCTGCTAGCTCTCTCACTCTTGATTCTTCCAGCTTTCTCCATTTTGAAACCGCTGCCACAAAATCGTTGTAACTTTCATCAATCATGCTCTGCAAAACATCTCTTTCCTCACTGGTCATATCTCTACCCGGATTGCCGATATCCTTCATTTGTCCGGATTTGATTACAATCGGCTTTACCCCGATCTTGTCATACAAAGATTGATAGTCGGCCAATTGCATAATAACTCCTATTGACCCTGTTTGGGTAGCTTTATTGGCGAATATCTTTTCAGCCGGAAGTGCCACCATGTAGCCGGCACTAGCAGCAGTCTCTCTCATTACAGCGACCAACCTTTTCCCTGAAGACCTGAACTTCTCCAAAGCCGAAAGCAAAGTATCACCAGCCACAACAGAACCACCGGGAGAATCAATCTGCAAAATTACTGCTTCAACATTCTCATCTTTTTCTGCCATATTTAACTGTTTAATAACACTTTCGCTGGTTGTGCCTTGGCTATCATAAAGATAAGAGGATGGATCGGAGCTACTATCGGTGATTACACCGTTAATTCTAATTACTGCGACCTTATTTGTTCCTTCTCCTTCGATAACTTTTTCGCTTAATGTGTTGTCTACGCTTAAATTACCCCACAAAGAGTTATTTTGCTTTTCTGAGGTAATATTTCGATAAGAACCCACCATGATACTAACAATAATTAAACAACCGATTATTAGCCATGCAATTTTTCTTCTATCTTTCATCCCCTGCCTTTCTCTTTATTGCCCATACATAACATTTATCACTGTTATTTTTTTTGTTATAATATAAATCCATTATAACATTAATTAAATTAGAGGAGAAAATATGGAAACTGAGAAAAATATCCTCCGAGCAATAGCTGGGGAAAGCATGGCCCGAAATAAATACACCTATTTTGCCAGCCAAGCTAAAAAAGAGGGTTTTGAACAGATCGCCTTTATTTTTGAGGACACTGCAAATAACGAGAAGGAGCATGCCAAGAGGTTAATGAAACTACTCAAAGACACTGCCGTTTCATCTTTGGTTGAGTTTGACTTTCCAGTAGTTAAATCAACGCACGAAAATTTGCTAGCTGCGGCAGAGGGAGAAAATCATGAACACTCAAAGATGTACCCTGATTTTGCCAAAACCGCCAAAGCAGAAGGCATGCACGAAGCTGCCACCATTTTTACCGAAATCGGCGAAGTTGAAGAAGAACACGAAAAAAGATATCTAAAATTGGCAGAAAATATTAAATCCGGAAAAGTATTCAAAAGAGATGAAGAGGTTAAATGGCGTTGTCGCAATTGCGGCTATGTTCATAAAGGTACCGAAGCACCACAGATCTGTCCGGCTTGTGCCCATCCCCAAGCCCACTACGAACTGCTCTGTGAGAACTACTAATATACATATACAAAAAATCAGGTAATTATTTGCCTGATTTTTTTGTTTGGCTTAAATCAAAAATATAATTTATTTTTTACGCGGAGTAACTTTTTTAATTTCGCCATTTTTTGAATGAACAACATAGTACGTCCCTTGTCCACTCGCAAACTCTTTAGCCTTAGCAACTGCTTCTTTTTTGCTCGGCAAAACTGCAGAAGCAGTTTTGCTGGCAATCCTCTTGACTATCCACTCACTACCCCGCGACACTACATGGGGTGCGGATAGCCCAGTCTGAGCAGCTTTATTGTAAGCTCTGATATATTTGTTATTTGGATTTTTTGGTGTAAGAGTTTTTTTGGTCATGGCTGTATTAGCTTTCTTATTTCCTCTTCACTATACTGCATTTCGCCTAAATATTCAATCATTTTTAGTCTACTGTCAAATTCAATTTCTTTGTAATTTACTTTGTTATTTACCAAAGAACTCTCCACTATTCTGATCCTAATGTCGTCACGGCTAACAAGCTGAAGCACGGTTTTACGGGAATTGGAGTGGGTACGAATAAATACTTCGTTCTCGATCACCCTATCTCTCGACAAAAAGATAGCATATACGGTTTGAAGATTGTCGGGTAGAATCAGGATCACCTCCACCTTCTTAGAGTATTTTTGGCATAATTTGATTTTAATTTCAGCTCCCTCAAGCGTTGGCAGTGTACTATCAAAAATAATTGCTTTATCTTCCTCCAGATAGGTGTGGATATACTCTGTCTTACCCGAAGCACTACCTCCTGCGAGCAGAATTACATTTTCTATCTGGCTGTTTTTCACAACATCTTGAAAGATCTTATCGGCCTTTTTTGCTGATTCAAGGTGAAATTTTCCTGCCATCTTAGGATTGTAACCGTCAATGGTCTCTTTGATTTCGTCGATAGAAATGATGACTGGTGTCTTTTTTTCCAACTCATACCCCTATCTTGTCAATTTCTCTCATAATTCTATCCGTTTCAACGAGAGTGACAATCATTTTTTGATAATGCTCGATATCATCTGAATTTAATACTCTACCGATGCGATCTTTGAGCCATTTTTGAGCTGCTTGATAACCACCGATATAGAAATTCCAGGCAATCTCCGGCACACCTCCGAAATACTGCTCATCATTTATATAGACTCGCCCGTCGCTGTATGTTACTTTTTCAACCTTGTTGCTTCCGGTAATAGAATAAGTGGTGGCAAGATTATCTAATATTGGTGATTCCATCAGGTGTAATTCCCGTAACCCTTTGCCCTTCGCTGCGAGTTTTTTAAACTGCTCCCCATTTTCGGGATATGGGATTTTAGGAAAATCAGATTTTAAAAACTCTTTATATCTCTGACGGTAACTCGGCGAATAAAGCACGGCATAAACATAGTCGAAAATATCGATATCCCCGACTTCATCTTCGATGATTGTTTTAAAACTTTTCACAATATTGCCACTCAGATTAGATGTCTTTTCATCTCCGCTATACAGACGAAGCGGAAGAATTGCTGTTGCATCTCTCGCGTTATCTAATACATGAAAATCAGTCAAATATTTTGAAACAAAGTAATATCCGACACTAACCTGACGATTGATATTGGATGCAACCAAGCCGATATTAATGTTGTTAGTAAAGTTGTTCATAATTTTTGCCCGACTTCTTTCAACAAACTTTTCGTCATAATAAACCCACCTATCATCAAATGGCCTATAGGATATTTTAGTGATTTTGCCCTCATTAAATTCTTCGTTTATCACGTCCTTGACTTTGAAGCTTTGATTTTCTTTTAGCTGATACTTTATCTTTGCTTGTTCAGGATTATCGAATTCCAAAAACTCCCAAATACGTTTGGAAAGAGCTTCTTTATCCATATCAATTACAAATTTATCTCT
>MWCM01000005.1 GCA_002070055.1 bacterium ADurb.Bin212
TCAAGAAGATGACACTGGCCTTCCTACCGTTTGCAGTTATCTCACTACTTTTACCACACTAAGTGGCGAAGAGCCGGCATTAGCACAAAGATTGTATGCTTCATCTTTCCCCTTCACCCACTCCACATCAAATCTTCTCCACCATATTAGTTGGCGTCTGGCATATTGGTGAATTTTCCATTTCATCTCCTGCTTCATCTCTTCGAATTCTTTCATATTATGAGATTGCTTCTCCTTGCTCCCATTGCAACAATACTTATGATCTTTGTCTTTAATATTCAATTCTTTATTTGTTATATAATTCGCAAGAATGCGATATTCCAAGCCAATTTTATCTAACCATTCCAAGCTCACACCACTTTCTAACAAACCTTCAACTTCCTCATAAAAGCCCTCTTTGAACCACTCATCTACTCGCTTGTCTATCTTTTGATATAACTCTTCACGAGGTAGATCTTTGCCGATCAGAAGGTATTCAAAATCAGGGATAACTTTGGTGGGCTGTTCACCTTCTTGCTCACGCTCGATAAATCGAATCAATCGACGCGGGTTGTTAATATCAACAGCTTCAAGCTTGTTGCTACTAGCTGCTAAATCATTGGCGATAGATTTCAATTTTCCTAAATCATAAGAATTTAGCTCTTCTCTAGAATATTTATTTTGGGTTTTTGGTTTTACATTATTGGTTATAGTGAAGCCTTCAATCAGCGCCTGCACATACAACCCTGTTCCACCAACAACTATTGGCGTTCTACCACGGCTCCAAATATCATCTAGAACTACTTTTGCCAATTCTAGCCAATCAAACATACTAAAATCCTGCTCAGGCAAGCAAATATCAATCAACCACTGAGGAACACCTTCAATAAAACGGCGTTGCCGTTTTAAATTTTCAATTTTCAATTTAGAATTTATATTTATTTTTAAATTATTAATTTTAAATTCTAAATTATCCGTGCCCTGTGCGAACTTACCTTCTTTGCCTGTACCGATATCAAGTCTACAAAAAACCTGACGGGAGTCAGCTGAAACAATTTCGCCATTAAACCTCTTAGCTATCTCTACACCTAAGGCGGTTTTTCCGCTTGCCGTTGCTCCAACAATACATACTATTTTTCTCTTTTTCTCTTTCATGCGCGTTATTATAACACTTTTTTTACTATTTTTCATCTTGCGCTTAGTATCATTTGATATTAGAATACATAATGTATGATTAGGGTTGAAAAAATCTCAAAAAGTTTCTATGGGCAAAAGATTGTTTCCAATCTAACTCTCAGCATTAAAAAGGGTGAGGTTTTTGGTTTTTTAGGACCAAACGGTGCCGGAAAAACCACCACAATAAAAATGCTTGTTGGCCTGAACTTGCCAGACTCCGGCTCTATTTTGGTCGACGACAATAGCCCTACTCAAAAAAATACTCGATCAAAAATTGGTTTTATGCCAGAAAATCCCTATTTTTACGATCACCTAACCGGTATAGAGCTTCTTAAATTTTGTAATGACCTATCTGTGGGCAAGCACAAAACGGACCTTAAGTTTCTAGAATCAACATTAAAACAGGTAGGATTAGAAAATGCTGGCAGAAAAATGATCCGCGAATACTCTAAGGGCATGAAACAACGTCTGGGTTTGGCTCAGGCCATTATTCACGACCCGGATTATATTTTTTTAGATGAACCACTCGATGGTCTTGATCCAATCGGTAGACTGGAGATAAAAGAGATAGTCAAGGTCTTAAAAGGCAGAGGAAAAACTGTTTTCTTTAATTCACATATTTTGTCTGATGTTGAGGAGATTTGTGATGAAATTGGCATCATCAATAACGGCAGGTTGATGTATATGGGCGAAGTCGATAAGTTTCGTGGCAACAAGACGTTAGAAGAGGCATTCGTTGAAGCCATAAGAAAAGGGGAAAAATAATGAGGAATATCGCCATAATTGCCAAAAATACTCTTAAAGAGGTTATTCGCGATAAAATACTTTATTCGATACTTGGTTTTGCTTTACTTTTTATCTTGTCGACTCTGTTTTTGGGCTCCATCTCTTTAGGTGAAGATCTAAAAGTTATTCGTGATTTAGGTCTGGCTGGTATTTATATTTTTTCTTTAATAATTGCAATTTTTATGGGCACGTCTCTAATTTACAAAGAGATAGATAAGAGAACCTTATTTATTACTCTCTCCAAACCAGTCTCAAGAAGCGAATTTATTATTGGAAAATTTTTTGGTCTATTTGTCGGTTTGATTATTACAGTACTATTAATGTCAATTATTTATTTCCTTATTGTTGCTTTCAAAGGAGGAGTATTTGACTGGCGAGGTCTAATCTCAATTAGTTTATCCCTAATTGAGATCGCCATATTTATCTCTCTTTCGATTTTATTTTCCACCTTTTCGAAACCATTAGCCTCTACCATCTATTCTGTGTTAATTCTTTATATCGGCCACTCCCTAAACATGGTTATGAGTCATTTCGAAAAGTCTGGTGGAATATCGTTATATGCGGTTAAATTTGTTTATTATATCTTCCCCAACCTGGAAAAGTTTAACCTTCGAAATCTGGTGATATATGACGCGGCTATCAGTGGCGTTGAGATAACTTTATCGGTATTATATGGGGTCATTTACTGCATTGTCCTGCTATTATTGGCGATTTGGTCTTTGCGCAAACAGGAACTATAACACATGCGCAAGATTTTTGTTTATTGTTCTTGAATTACAATGAAAAATATCATTAAATATTCTACCCTTCTTATCCTTCTCTGTTTAATTGCCGTTCTGCAATATATTTTCGATTCGGCAAAATCAAAGTCACCCTCTGTCTCTCCATTTGTACCTAAGGCAACCGTTGTTAAAGCAGCTAATTTAGGTTTGGATTCGGCCTCCTCTTCCCTATATTGGTTACTTGCCATCCAATACTTCGGAGCTCCACAAAAAGACGGCTACCAGAAATTCGACGACTACATTGATTTAGCAACCGATCTAGACCCGAAATTCTCTCACCCCTATGCCTTTGCTACACTGGTTATGCCGCCACAAGACCTAACGGATGAAGCCATTGTAATAGCCAAAAAGGGCATAGAGAAGGCAGAAACAAAATGGGAGATAGCTTATAATCTAGGCTTAGTTTATCACATGCACAAGGAGGACAACGTAAACGCCGCAAAATATTTTGATATCGCAGGACAGGACCCTAAAGCACCGGAAAATATTAAATGGATCGCCGCCAATTACGGCTCAAGACCGGACATTCGGGAGCAAACGAAACTAATTTGGCAGGGGATTGCAGAGAGCACCAACGACCCCATGCTTAAAGAGAGGGCTCTTGCTTATGTATATCACTTTGAGTTAATGAGCTTTCTTGAAGCACAGGCCAAGGTATACAAAACAAGGTTCGGCACCTACCCGGAACGCATAGAACAACTTGTAGAAAAAGACATTTTAACCATGATACCAAAAGATCCTTTTGGCTATAATTTTGTTATAGATAGTGACGGCCGAGCAAGAATTATTATATCTACAGAAAAATAAATATTTATGCGACTGCCGTAGCAATTTGATTTGTGTGTCTTGAACGAAATAATCTAATCTCTTCGATAACAAAAAATAATACTCCTATTGCAATTACTGTTAGCCAATTACTTGAACTAAGCGGGCTCGTTGCCAAAAAGCCCTGTATCGGAGTCCAATAAAGGACCGCCGCTAAAATTACTATTTCTGCAACAATCGCACTGGACAGATAGCGGTTTTTGAACAGGCTATCGACAATGTTAGAAATGCCACCATTTATTGAGATAACATTAACAATCTGGCAAACAACCAAAGTAGCAAAAGCCGCAGATGTGGCTTGAGAATATGTTTGACTGTCATTACCGAAGCCTCTGTTTATTAACCAAAAATTGAGCACCGCCCCGCCACCCATAATAATTCCGACATACAACAATCTGGTTAAATTGCTTTTATTTAATAGCACCTCATCTTTGTGATTGGGACTCTGTGAGGTTAGTTCTTCGCTACTCTCTTTATCTGCCGCCAAAGCCAGTGAGGGCAATACATCCGTGCCCAAATCCACGCTTAAAACCTGCACAGCTGTAATTGGTAAGGGCAAGCCCATTATTACTCCCAAAAAAGCTGTCATAAACTCACCGGCGTTGGAGGATAGGACGTAAAATAAAAACTTCTTCAGATTGCCCCAAATGGTCCGACCTTCAATAACAGCGTTAACAATTGTAGCAAAGTTGTCATCCAGCAGGATCATATCGGCAGCCTCCTTGGCCACATCTGTGCCACTTTTACCCATAGCTATGCCTATGTCAGCTTTTTTTAAAGCCAAGGCATCGTTTACCCCATCACCGGTAACAGCCACAGTCAAACCCATCTTCTGCAGAGTGTCCACAATACGATATTTCTGCCTTGGATCAGTTTGATAAAAAATACATGAGTGTAAAAGATTTTCCCTTAACTTCAAATCGTTCATCTCATAAAGCTCTTCTCCAGAGATTATTCTGCTCTCAGAACCGTTGGATAAGTTTAATGTTCTTCCGGTTGCCTCTGCGGTAACTTTATAATCACCAGTGATCATAATAATTCTAATGCCGGCTTTGTGGCAGTAATTAACCGCCTTTATCGCCTCTGGCCTTATATCATATTTGATGCCTATCAGGCCATCAAAAATCAGCTCTTTTTCAAAGTTTTTTGGGGAGTGGATTTTATCTTGAGAAAAGCCAATTAGTTCACGATGGGCAAAAGCTAATACTCTTATGCCTCTTTGGGCCATGTAATCAACACGGGTCATAATATCCTCTTTCTGGCCATTTTTTAGTCTGCATTTTTCCAATATGACCTGTGGACTACCTTTTGCATACACATAATGTCCGTTTTCATCCTCTAAAATCACCGACATCATCTTTCTAACGGCATTAAAAGAAAACTCATGGATTCTGGGAAAGATTTTTTTATACTTCTCGGGATTGATCTTCTTTTTCATTAGGGCTTCGTAAATAGCGATCTCATTAGGATTGCCGGACAAACTACCCTCGAGCAATTTAATATTGTGGCAAGATGCCCAATTTATTAAAAGATCACGATGTGCGTAGATATCAAATTGGCTATAGGGTATCTCTGAATCGCTATCCGCCGGCCAAACACTGGTGAGGCTCATTTTACCATAGGTTAGAGTGCCGGTCTTATCGGTGCAGATTACCTGTGTTCCACCCAATGTTTCAACGCTGGAGAGCTTTTTAACAACAGCGTTTTTTTTAGCTAACCTCGAGGCACCGAGCGACAGCGCGACAGATACCGTTGCAGGCAAACCCTCCGGCACCAATGCAGCGCCTAATGCTAAACCGAAGAGAAAAACTTCACGAAAAAAGCTAGGTGTTATGGCTGCTCCGTCAACCAAGCGGTTTCTGATCAGCTGGTAGGCTATCATTATAAGCATTATGCTAACAGCAATAATAGAAACGGTTTTGCCAACTTGTTTAAGCTTTTTTTGCAAGGGGCTTAGATCTTGACCCGTGCTTTTTGCTTCTTCGGCAATTTTGCCAAATTCGGTGTTAGAACCGATCGATTTAGTTAATATCTTAGCTTGGCCTTCAAGCACTGAAGTGCCCATAAACACTAAATTTACTTTAGGGTGATTAATATCCGCCCGATGATGCTTTGTTTGAGGGTTGCTTTCGCCGGTTAGCGAAGATTCATTTACTTTAAGTGAATAGGCCTCAATAATCTCACCGTCTGCCGGCACAGCATCACCTGCTTGAATTATCAAAACATCCCCTGGGACAATCTCGGAGGCCAAAATCGATTTTTCGACTCCGCCACGCATTACCTTGGCGGTTTGCGGTAAAAGATTCCTTAAGGCGCTGATAATCTTCTCTGTCTTGTATTGTTGCCAGAAACCGATTCCAGCGTTAAGAAGAACGACCGCATACATAACTTGAGCTGTTCTTGTATCACCCAGAATCCAAGATAGCGTACCTGCAATCAGCAAAATTATTACCAAAAGATCAGAAAACTGAGATACAAGATTTTTTATCACTAAAAGCTGATTTTTTTGAGTTATTACATTAAAACCATACTGCTTACGCCTCTCAATAACCTCTGAATCGCTCAAACCGCCAAAAGACTCATCTTTAGTAATGGTCTCTTGCTTTTTTACATCTGACAATTTCCCCTCCCTGCAAACTTATAAAATATCTCTAATCGTAAAAATTGGGTCAAGTTTGCCAGCACAGCTATTTATCTTGATGCTTCTCTCTTTTCAAACGATCCAGATCAAACACGCCCTTGCCGCTTACCATCATCTCCTCTTTTCTTTTCTCTTCGTCCTCTTTAAGGAGTTTTTCCTCTATTTGGTCCAGATCCTCTTCTGTAAAAGCATCTGAGTAGTATGACATAGTATAATTATATCAAAGTTTTTTAAGCTTAATCAAAACTCTGGCTCAAGCGTCGTTTTGCCCGAATTATAGAATCCGCTCGCAGCTTAACTCGCAGATCACAAGGCAAAAAATCTAAGGTAAAATCCCTGCCTTCCAGAATAATTTTTTGATTGCACTGATTAGCAACTTTCTCTATCTCCTTAGCCATAAACTCTATAACTAGGGCTTGATTGTTAGCAGCGACTTCAGGGACCAGGCATGAGAAGTCCGGGTTATTAATATGCTTTGACAAGTGATGGGCAACATCTACGTCTTGATAGTGCAAATCTAAAGAGTTTTCAGTTAGAACATACGCGCTCTGCTCTAAGTTGTTTTGATGATTTTTCTCCCCCCTAACCATCTCCAAATAGCATAATAATCTGAAAACCTCTCCAAAGGAAAATGAAAGGGCGGATAATTCCTCTCTCAAAGCCTTAGCAGTTGAGCTTTTGCCCACGCCGCTCAAACCATCAATAGCAATAATTTTTTCATTGTCTCTTAGCGCTTTTACAATCTCATCAACCACATTAGATATTCCCACCACCGAACCGGTATCAATATTAATCACCCGCTTTGGCGGTATTTGAACCAAGCCTTTGGCAATCAAATCTTGCTTGTTAGTATTACTAATTTTACTATCCGCCTCGTCCCTCTCAAGAAGCTGTCTATGTGCTTCTGATAAAGAAGTGTTATTAAACTGATCATCCATCTGCCACCTTTCTTAATGCCACTTTAAGGATTATAACAACTTTGCACAAATAAAAAAATGCGGACTCTCCGCATTCATATCTTTAATATAAATCATTAGTTTAATTTTTTTCTAAGCCGAATGTAGAGGGACTCGGTCACACGTATCCGCATGCTGGCGGATCGCTCGACCCCGCCTCGGCGACAGCCTCGCCTGCGGCTTTCTCGCCCTCTCGGCTATCATACCCACCAAACCAAAAAACCAAAAAAATTGGTTTTTTGGTTTGGTGGGCGTAGAGGGACTCGAACCCCCATGTCTTGCGACACTAGTTCCTAAGACTAGCGTGTCTACCAATTCCACCATACGCCCAAAACTTTATCGATTATAGCAGTTTTTTTGTCCTCTGTCACTCAATATCTCTAACATCACCATACTTTACATATTTAAGTAGAACAAACATCACAGGGTAAACAATTAATCGACCCATTTCACTTTCCAACATAGAAAGCAAAATCTCTTGCCTCTTTTTTCTTCTAAGCCACTTTTCAATTAGATTCACCCTAAACCTCTCACCCGATATCTCTTTGGCAACCTGCTGTGCGGAGATTATTGCCGCGTGCATACCTTTACCGGTTAAGCCTGAGATTAAACCGGCAGCATCGCCTATTAAGAAAATGTCGCCGAAACGATATCCTCTGTAATCGTAGTTAAGTGTTGCTGCCTGAAATTGACCTTGACTTATATCGATATTCTTCTCTTTTAACCATTTTTCGAAATTACTTCTCAAAAGGGAGCCGGAGATCGACTTTCTGCTTCCGCCGCAACCCACCGATGTAAATCTTTTATTTGGGAATATCCAAGCGTAGCCGCTACCAAATATTCGGCGATCAAGATATATGCTGAATCTATCATAGGTCTGCGGTATCAGATATGTCATACCGTAGGCAATTCTATTATTGCCAAGACCCAGATATTTCCTAACGATAGAGTTAGAACCGTCTGCCCCAACCAGGTATTGGTATTCAACGCTTTGGCCATTAATTAAGACCGTTTTTTTGTCGGCTATCTTTACTTTAGCCTCCATTATAATTTCAATATTTGGGTATTGCCTTAAAGTATCTATACAATTATTTAAATATTTGACCCTATCTATCGAAGAGATTATCGCTCCTCTGCCGGAAAAAGGGAAGGACAACTCAGACCGCCCGTAATTCATTTCTAGCTTTGATAAAGGATAATTAATCTCTTCACGATCAAAGACGTCTAAGTCACCTCTGGTAATACCATGGCCACAAGCTTTTATGCCTAAGCTGGAAAATTTTTCTGCAACCAATATCTCGAGTCCGCTTTGAGCCAGCTCAAGAGCAAGCTTAGTGCCGGCGATCCCCGACCCAATAATAATCACATCGTATTTATTTTTCATAACTTATATTGTAATCAAATCCTTAATTTTTTCAAAAGTTTTGGATCCAATTCCCTTAATATTTTGGACTTCCGAGATATCTTTAAAACCTCCGTTATTATTGCGATATTCGATAATCCGGGAAGCGTAAGCGGGACCTATGCCAGGAAGAGTGTCGAGCTGAGAAGCACTAGCGGTATTCAAATTAATCTTAGCACTTAGAGGAGAGCTGTTAGCTGTTGTTTTTGTTGCCACACCCGCTACATCTCCGCTGTCTGTAGTAGGCGCGGAAACCTCATTTGTCGTTGCAATTGTAGCAATGCCGTTGATCTTATTTTCCAGTTCGGCGATTTTTACATTCTGCTCATCAATCTTTTTTGATAATTGCTCTGCTCCTCCATTATTCATTATTCTTAATTCATTATTCTCACTCGTTCTCCAATACAAATATCCCCCGCTCAACATAATGCATAAAAGAAGCACGGAGCCGATATACCACCTATAACGAAAAATAAATTCATCTGTTTTACTATCTTTTTTCCCGGATTGTTCTGATATCATACCCCCCGCCTTAGAAATGTTTTTCCTCGTAGAATCTATCTAATTTTAGAAATAATTTATGCTTATCCGAGCCTTCTGATACTCGATATAGCTTGTATTCAAATTCTTCGAAATTAATATCTACGGGAGAAATTGTGACCTTAATTTCATCTAAACTCCCTAAGTGATATCTTTCAAGAAATTTATCTACACCACTTATGCCATTTTTCTGGCAATATGAATTGATAATATCTACCACATTTCCAATTTCATCTTCCGGCATCTCGATACGGGGATACGGGTTTGGCATCTCTCCTGGCATAACAATCCTTTTATTAAAGATTACTCAAAATGTTTTGAGCTGTTAAAGACCTCTAATTCATTTTTGATTAGAGGATAAGTATTTTTCCAATTTTCTTCTTTGACAATCATTTCGGAGGTTTTTGTGGCGGCTTGTATCAAATGCTGATTACTTAAATCTGCAAATTTAAGATTTAAATAACCGCTTTGCTCTAAACCAAATATATCACCGCCACCGCGATTATTTAAGTCCTGCTCTGCTAAACGGAAGCCATCGTCAATCTGCTCTAGCGCTTTTAGCCGAGACATAACTTTCTCCGAGTCCGAAGAAGTAAAGAGAAAGCAAAATGATTGGTGTTCGCCTCTACCCACTCTGCCTCTAAATTGATGAAGCTGAGCTAAACCAAACCTCTCCGCATCTTCAATCATCATTATGCTGGCGTTCGGCACATCCACACCTACCTCGACCACCGATGTGCTAACTAGAATATCAAGTTCAGCAAAAGAGAATTCAGACATGATTTTCTCTTTCTCTTTTGCTTTCATTTTGCCATGCAACATACCAATTCTCAAATCTGAAAACACGTTGTTGCTTAGATTCTCGAATTCACCAACCACCGTCTTGCGGTCAATTTCTAACAGATCCATTCCATAATTTTGATTTTTGATATTTGATTTTTGATCTTCAGAATTCTCATCAATAAGTGGAACAACCACAAAAACCTGCCTGCCCGCTTTAACATGGGCTCTGATAAAATCGTAGGCTTTTGGGCGGTTTATCTCATCAACCACTCTGGTCTTTATTGGCTTGCGATTTTTAGGCTTCTCTCTTATCACACTTACATCCAGCTCCCCAAACACAATCAATTGTAAAGATCGGGGTATGGGAGTAGCAGTCATGGAAAGAAAATGAGGAACCAGACCAGGATTTAGCTTGTTAGCTTGTAGCTTTTTAGGATCAAAGTTAGCTTCTAACAGTACTCCAGTTCCTTTGTTTTGATCCCTCGAAGCTACTCGGGACAAGTTTTTGATTTTTACACTTTTATTTTCTCTCAGTGCCTGGCGCTGATTCACTCCAAATCTGTGTTGTTCGTCAACAACAACTAAAGCCAAATTCGGAATCTTTTCCAGAAAGAGTAAAGCATGGGTGCCTATGAGAATCTTTGGCTTATCAAGGTTTATGCCAGCTCTCAGTTTTTTGTTTGACGATACTATCAGCTCCGCCTCAACATCTTTTGGTAACAAAGATTTAAAAGTCATAAAGTGTTGTGATGCTAAAATTTCTGTTGGGGCCATTATGGCGGAACTTTTCCCTTCGTTATATGCAGAATAAGCGGCCATCACAGCCAAAACTGTTTTTCCGCTACCCACGTCACCGTTTAGCAAACGATTCATCGGAGTATCTGTTGCCAAATCGCCCGCAATATCTTGCCAGGCGCTTTGTTGGTCGGCGGTCAGTGCAAAAGGCAAATTCTCCATCAACCGCCGCACTGCTTCTGTGCCGGTATTAATTTTTGGGGCTTGATCTTTTTTAAGCTCCTGCTTTATTACCTTACCGCGCAAAGATATAAGGAACAATTCATTAAAAGCCATTCTGCTTTTGGCTTCTTCTAGTTCTTGCATATTCTTTGGCTCGTGCAAAATCCTTATTGCCTTATCCAGCGGCAACAATTCATTTTGTTCAAGAATACCCTCTGGCAAATAATCTTTAATGTCTTCAATTTTATTTATTAGACTTTTTATTAGCTTTGCTATGTAATGAGTAGTTACCCCATTTGTTTCTCTGTAGACAGCAACAATCTTAGGCCTGTCTGCCCAATCCGGTGATTCCATAACATAATCTTGCCCGAAGGGGTCAAATTTTACCTTGCCGTTTAGAATGATTTCTCTACCTAAACCAAGCATTTTAGAGAGGTAGGGTTGATTAAACCAGACTACTTTTATAATGCCCGTTTCATCTTCGACTATCGCCTCGGTAACAGTAAAACCCCGCCTGCGCGTTTTTTTATTGGCAATGCCTACAATCCTAGCTTTAATTGTTAAATTGCTAGAATTGTTAAATTGCTCTCCTGTTATTCCAGAAGAAACCCCAGCACCCTCTTTTGTCACTTTGATGCTTGATGTTTCATTGGTTATTGAATATTGATTATTGGATCTTGCGATATCCGAAATTTTGCTGATATCGCTATAGTTCAAATACTTCCGCGGAAAATAGTAGATTAAATCACCAATCGTCTCTACGCCCATTTTAGCCAATTTCTTGGCTGTTTTCGGCCCCACCCCGGGCAAATACTGCACCGGAGTATCAAATTTTTCTTTCTGTGTGTCCACAATTATGCTTAATCCTTAATTCTGTATTCTTAATTCTCTATTCCATTTCGCTTTTTGCATAATACATTTTGCATTTTGCATTAAGCATTGTATTAATTATACCCTCAAGCTCCGTAAATTGACAAACTTTGATTTTTATTATATAATGATATAATTCGCACGCAGCGAAGTGTGTTTTTTGTGTACCTTAACAACTTTTCCTTTGAGCCTAATTAGGAATTAGGCTTTAGGTCTTAGCTTTTTTGGATAACCTAATTTCCAGCTAGGCTCAAAGGAGTAAAAACAAATCCCCTCAGGAGGGACGCCGCCATGATCGAAACACTGCACATCGCGGCCGCCTTGGCGGCCATCCTGTCGTTTCACGTCGCATTCAGGTGGGAGAAGGCGGGCGGGCTGATTGTTGTGTACATGGCCTGCCTCTTCTTCCTAACCGGAGTCCCCGACCCCTTGCGGGCGGGGACGTTGGGCATGGCCATCGGGTTGGGCACTGTGCCCTTCCAGATGTGGTTTATGCTCAGATTCCTGGGAGGGAAGGCGCTTGGCCTGTGGCTCTACATGAGCTCACTGCCGGCGATCTTTCTCCTGCTGTCCTCGTACCTTAGGGGCAGCCACGAACTTATGGTGCTCGCTGTCCCCTTCGTTTGGAGCATCATCGAAGTGGGAAGGAGCGAGTGTGGCAGGTTGCGCTACAGCTGGCTCATACCGGCTCATGCGCTTTCCGCTAGGCCGTGGATCAAGCTCCTCGGAGCAGGTGTCTACGGTTTCAGCTTCCTCGTCATGGCAGCCCTTGCGCTCTGCGCGGTGCTGCCGGCCTACCTCTGGCCGGTCGTCGTTGGGGCAGCCCTTGGCGCCTTGATCGTTCGGCAGAGCCCCTTCTGGACGCATAAGCACCTTCAGGTGGCCGGCTTCCAGATTGAGGCAGGCGTGGACGGCGGCACGGGCCTGCGTTTTGCAGGATACGACGAAATCCTGCGCCAACTCCACCGCTGCCTCCACCGCCACCCCAACGCCGAACTGGTAGTGGCACCCGAGTACGCGCTACCAGACCAACCCGAGGCAATGCTTCTGGCATGGTGCCGAAAGTTCGGCAAGTGGCTGCTTATCGGCGGCCGGGAACACCTTGACGACGATGGCGGGTTCAGAAACACCGCCTATCTCGTCTCCCCCCTCGGAGAGGTATTCCGGCAGGGCAAAATGGTGCCCATACCCACGGCACCGGACGGTCTGCCCGCCACCGAGCAGAAGCCGCTTCGTAACTCCTTGGGCACTCTTGGCATCTGCATCTGCTACGACCTAAGCTTCGCCTCGGTCGTAGCACCGCTCGTTGAGAGTGGTGTGCAGGCGCTGGTGGTGCCATCAATGGACCTTGCGGAGTGGGGTCCGCACGAGCACCGGCTTCACGAGAAGTGGGCGAGGATTATGTCCTACGTCTACTCCTTGTCGGTGTTCCGTGTGGTCTCCTCCGGCCAGTGCCAACTGGTTGATTGCGGAGATGTCCTTGCGGTCAGCCAGGACGGCACCATCGGCGACAACTTGCCCATGCACTTGGGCGAAGTGCCTACCGACTGGAGGATCCTCCGCCACCTCCTTCCTCCGCTCGTGCGCGCGCCGAGTGAGGAGTAACAACTTCTGCGCACAGAACACGGAAGCCCCGCTCTACCTCGTAGAGTGGGGCTTCTTGCTTTTCTATCTTGATTTTTTCGGTGATTGTGTTAATATGCGGTTACTTGCAAGAGGTTTGAGGGCGGCGCTTCGGCGGCATCTCCAGCGGTAGCCTTGGCATCACAAAGGACATCCGCACGAGCTAAGTTTGCTCGGGAGGCCCAAGTAAACCGCAGCCATTCCTTTTGCAAGGAGGTCAGCCCGCCTTTCGGGTGAACCGGGGTAGAGAGCGTTGTAGCAATGTTGCTGTTACACCCCGCCAGCACTCATTGCTGCTCTCTACCCACCTTTTTTAAGTCAAGAGCTAGCGGCTCTTTTTTTTGTTTTAAAAATAGATTCCATGTTATGATTTGAATAATAGATCAATTAAATAGTGAGGTATAAATGCCAGGCGAAACAATCGGACCCGTATTAGAAGCAGAAACAAACAACCCAGAGAAAGAAGAGCAGCCAATAGGTGCTGGACCATATTTTTTAGCAGGAAAACCAAAAAATGAAAGCTATTTAGGAGATAATACCATAATTACTCTAGCTGTATGGCACGGCACACCGGTTTTAGCTCCCAGCAGCCAACTGGATCGTGGCCTAGAGCTAGATGTAACAGTTGCCACAGACGAAAAAGAAGAACTAAGAACCGAAAACGGTGGTTATGATATCGGTGGTATATATAAGCTGGAAGACGGAGAACTTATCACCAAAAGAGCATACGAAAATAAATACGGCACAACTAATAGAACCGAAGAAATAGCCGCTTAAAATTATTAAAAAATGAGCTTTTAAGCTCATTTTTTAAATTATGTAATTACTTTTGTGATATTTGATATTTGATATTTTATTTTTCTATCGTTCCCCCGCCGATCACTTCGTCTCCAATAAAAAACACAGCGCTCTGGCCGGGGGTGACGGCTCTCTGTGGTTCATCAAATATTACCTTAATCGTTCCTTGCTTAATTCTTAATCCTGAGTTCTTAATCTTGCAACCCACACTTTTCGCCTGTGATCGGATTTTGACTGATAAGTTAGTAGCGGGTAGCGGGTAGTGAGTAGGGACATTGATCCAACTTAAATTAGATACAACCATCTCTTTCTTATAAATCTCGCTATCTTCCCCGACTATTAACCGGTTTTTTGACCGATCAAACCCAGCCACATACAAAGGTTTTTTATCATAAAGGGATTCCTCGGCTTCTCGCAAAACCTGCGAGTCGCTCGGAATGACAGTATTAACGTTCTTCAGTTCTTTGGTTTCTCGGTTCTTAAGTTGTTGGTTAATTCCCCTCCTCTGTCCTATCGTATAATTAATCAACCCTTCATGCCTTCCCACAATATTACCTCCTGTATCAACAATATCTCCTGACTCAATACAGCTGTCTTTTACCTCATTCTTTAAAAATTCCCGATAATCCGTATTTTGCAAAAAACATATCTCTTGACTCTCTTTTTTTTCGGCAACTGGTAAATCCCATTTTTTCGCCAGCTCCCTCACCTCTTTTTTGGTTAATTCACCAAGAGGAAAGATTACTTTAGATAGTTGCTCTTGATTAAGCCGGTAAAGCATATAAGACTGGTCTTTGGAGTTATCGAATCCAGCAAGTAAATGATAAATTGTTGTATTGTTAAATTGTTTTTTATTCGAATAATTAGAATTTGGATATTTATTGGTTATTGCGCCTTGGTTATTGGTTGTTTCCGAATCTTTGATTCTGGCATAATGTCCTGTTGCCAACTTTGCACATCCAAGTTTCTCTGCCTCACCTATGAGTAGCTTAAATTTGATCTCCGGATTACAAATCGTGCATGGATTCGGAGTGCGCAAATTTTTGTATTCGGAAACAAAATACTCTACCACTACCCTTTTGAACTCTGCTTCTGCATCAATCTCATAGAACGGGATCTTTAGAAACTCTGCCACCTTTCTAGATTCAAGCAGACCATCATCTACGCCATCATGCTTCCACATCTTTAAAAAGAGCCCGATTACATCGTAGCCCTCATCTTTTAATATTTTTGCTACTGCAGCACTATCTACGCCCCCGCTTAAGGCTACAGCGACTTTTATTTTGGAATTATGAATCATGAATAATGAATAATGCAAAATACTATAATTCGCTATTCGCAACCCGTTATTATACTTTTTTCTGCGCGGCAGAAACCACATTCTTCATAAGCATCGCTACCGTTACCGGACCAATTCCACCTGGCACTGGCGTATAATATGAAGCTTTTTTATAACAAGCCCCATCCACATCACCGGCTAACTTTCCGCCCACTTCGGTTGTTCCGGCATCAATTAGTACAGCACCCGTCTTGATCATATTTGGTTTAATAATATCGGCCACTCCGGTTGCCGAAATTATAATATCTGCATCAAGGGTTATTGTGCCCAAATATGGCGTGTCCTTGTAGGCGATTCTAACCTCATTAGCGGTTCTCTCCAACATCCTGGCAATAGGCGAACCAACCAAGAAACCCTTACCAATAATAGCTACCTTTGAATCTGCCAGATTAACACCGGATCTTTCTATAGCTTGCATTATCGATAAAGTAACAGGAGGGCGGAAATCGCAACTCAGATTGCTACAAAACCTAAGTCCATCAACATCTTTTTCTGGAGAGATAATTGAAATAATATCAACAAGATCAAATTTTTTCGGCATCGGAACCTGAACCATTACTCCCACGACTTTTTGATTTTCGTTCAACTCCTTGATACGTGTTTCTATCTCTGTTTTTTCGACATTATCAGAATACTTAATTAAGTCAAAATGAATCCCAACTTTCTCGGCGGCACGTTGCTTGACCTCAATGTAACGAGCGCTGGCGAAATCATCACCGACCCAAATAACAGCCAAGACCGGCTCGACCCCTAATTGATCAACCTGAACTTTAAGTTGATCTAAGATTTCATCCCTAATTTTTTTGCCATCAAAGTAATTCATGATTCGTAATTCAAACACAAATCTGTAACACAAATCTTCACAAATGGGGAATAAATAATGATTGGTGATAATTTGCCTAATTATTTGAGTTGTAATCTCCTCTTATAATCCTCAATTGCTTTCTTTATAGCATCTGCAGACAATATTGAACAGTGATATTTTTGCGCTGGTAATTTTCCCAGACTGTCATTAATGTCGTCACGGGTAATCTTTTCAGCTGATTCTAAACTCTTTCCCTTAGCCAACTCCGTCATCATACTACTTGCTGCAATAGCCGCAGCACAGCCAAGAGTTTTAAACTTAATATCAGAGATGTAATCTTCCACTTTTTCCTTTCCACTTTTTCCTTTTACCTTGCGAGTTTTTATTTTAATAAAAACTCGCATCACGTCTCCGCACTTAAGATTGCCAACTTCACCGACACCATCAGCGTCTTTTATCTCCCCGACATTCCGCGGGTTTTCAAAATGATCTAAAACTTCTTTTGTATACATCTTTTTATTCTAAGTTATTGATTATTGATAATTTGGATATTCATCGGTTATTGTTTCTTGAATATTGATTATTTGCCATATGGGCTCATTTGCCTTAATTTTTTTATGATGCCGGGAAGTATTTCTATTACACGATCGATTTCCTCCTCCGTATTATGTTTCCCTAAACTAAAACGAATCGAGCCGTGGGACCACTCTGGTGATACGCCTATAGCTGTTAAAACATGGCTTGGTTCCAGCGATCCCGATGTACAAGCGCTCCCACTAGATGCCGCTATGCCCTCTTTATCAAGCATTAATAGAATTGATTCCCCTTCGGCATTCTTAAAACTTACATTAACATTATTTGGGGATCTTCTTTTGAGGCAACCGTTGACTCTGGTATCAGGAATCTTCATTAAACCTTTAATTAATTTATCTCTGAGTTGCTTTAATCGTTTAGTTTCATCGTATAAAATCAATTCCGGCAAAAGTTTTCCAGATTCCTCGATTTTGCTATCAGCTTTGGCTTTATGCATCTTAACCAGTGCAGCACTCAAACCGGCGATGCCGGCCACATTCTCTGTTCCGGCACGCATTTTATTCTCTTGGTTGCCACCGACTATCTGCCTGATTATTGGCGTGCCATTTTTAACGAACAGCGCGCCCACGCCTTTTGGTCCGTAAAATTTGTGAGCAGAGAAAGTAAGCAAATCAACACCCAAATATCTGACACCGGTTTGGAAATATTCCATTGCTTGCACCGCATCGGTGTGGAAATAAATTTGCTTTGCAAATTTATTTCCCGAATTATGAATAAAGAATGAAGAATTATGTTTATTCGGCTCAGTAACATTAGACTTTTTCCCATTATTCATTATTCTTAATTCATTATTCTTCGCTATCATCTGTGCGATTTGCTTAATTGGTTGCACTGTGCCTATCTCGTTATTAACATACATAATGCTCACCAAAACCGTGTTGTCTTTAATCTCCGCGTCTATATCCTCAACTCGTATCACACCGTTTTTCTGCGGAGTTACATAGCTAGCCTCTATCAGGCCCTGTTTCTCTAACTCCTTCACAGTATCCAAAACAGAGTGGTGTTCTACGGCACTTGTTATAACATGAGGCGTCGCTCTATTATTTTTCTGATCTGTGTTACTATGATATGCGTCAATCAAACCTTTTATAGCTAAGTTATTGCTTTCGGAGCCACCAGAGGTGAAAATAACCTCTTCGGGCTGGCAATTGAGACTAAAGGCTACAGTGTCCCTTGCTTCGTTTAAGATATTTCTAGCTCCCAAACCAAAGCTATGTGCAGATGATGCATTGCCCCAAAATTCCTTCTGAACCTTGTTCATAAGCAGAGCTACCTCCGGATCAGGAGGAGTTGTCGCCGAATGATCTAAATATATCTTCATTTGTCTTCTATCCTTTAGTCCTTGAGTCTTTTTGTAATCTTCCTCAAATCTTCCACGCACTTTTTGCAATTCTCTCCACTAACTAACTTGTCGTAGCAATCTTTAGGAACTAAGTAGGCCACCGGAGTCGAGTATCGCATAACTTCATATACCTCGCCTTCTTCGGTTTCACGAATCACCTTTGATAGCTCGTTTTGTAATTTATTGGTTGTTATTCTTTTCATAATTATCGTTAAATATATGTTACATGTAATGTAACATTTGTAATTAGCTCTGTCAACTTTGTCGATCTATTCCATGCCAAAAAATTGCAACGATTTTTTACTGGTGCTTTGTTCAACGGTCGCTACGGGTATTTGTTTAATTTCCGCAATCTTTTTTGCCACTTCAATCACATAAGCAGGTTCGTTTCTTTCACCACGGTAAGCCTCGGGGGCAAGATATGGGCAATCCGTTTCAATCATTATTGAACCAAGTGGTGTCTTTTTAATCACCTCTTCAATATCTTTGGATTTTGAGTAAGTTATATTACCAGTAAAAGAGATTAAAAAATTTAAGTCCAAGATCTTTTTTGCAAAATCATAATCGCCGCTAAAACAATGTACAACACCACGCAAAGCACCAGAGTAACTTTTTAATATGGCATAAATATCCGCCTCTGCCTCCCTAGAATGGACAATAACCGGTAACCTTAATTCAAGAGCTAAGTCCAACATCTGCTCAAAACAGAAGATCTGATCTTCACGCTTTGGATAATTGGCAAATTTTGAAGATCTTTTTAAATAGTAGTAATTAAGGCCTATCTCACCGACGGCGATAACCTTGCGATTTTTTGCCAAATCGGTGAGATACGGTCTAGTCTCCATATCCAAATCTAACGAAGAGTGGGGATGTAGACCCACAGCGGCATAGATCTCGGGGTAATGTCTGGCAATCTCCACAGATCTCTTTGATGTGCCTAAGTCTACTCCGACATTGATGATTTTTTCGACACCAAAACTCTTGGCTCGTGCAATAGCCGAGCCTATTTCTCCTTTAAACTCAGGAAAATCCAAATGTGCGTGGGTATCAATGAACATAATCTTCAGTTTCAAGTTAAAAGTTCATCAAGTTTGAAAGTTGGTGGATTTTGCTTTATGAACTTAATAGGCATTCCGCTTTATAAATTATTTAAAGGTTACGAATAAGATACAGGATATCAAAACAATAAAGGCAAAAACATCTCTTTTGAACAGTTTCTCTCTAAACCAAAAGAACGACAAGAAATAGACTAAAAAAGGACCCAAAACAAGAATCATAGTGGTTTCGGTCACGCCAAGTTTATCGAAACCATAAAATTTTAAAACCATCTGAACAACCCCTAGCATAGCAGTTAGTAGCAACAAAAAGAATGATGATTTCGAAAAGCCTAACATTTTGGGTCTGTAGGCAAACACAAAAACTATTGCCAATATTGTAGTTCTTAAAAAATATAACGACACCGGCGACAAGACATCTAAAAGCATTTTGATGAAAATTGATTCAATAGACATCAGGAACATGGCCAGCATTGTCATCCAGGCAATTTTGCCGATTTGTACATGATGATGACGAAAACGTGTGAGCAGCAAGGCCAAAGAGGCCACGACTCCTGCTAAAAAAGTTTGCCAATTACGTTCCTGTGGTAAAAATATCTCTGCCAAGATAATTGTAACCATTGGAGACAGCAACATAATAAGCTCAAACTCGTGGATATCTTCTTGTTGGATTCCCCTATAATACAGGATATTCCATGTCACAGCGGTTGCCACCATAATTATGACCAAAAAGAGATATTTGGGTGTAAGCAACAAATCCAGATTAACAGAACCCCACTTTGCCAACAAAATTGCCGTAAAAATTGCTAAAAACACAAACAACATCGGGACAAAACGAAATAGTGGAATCTTTCTTTTGCTCAGCAGTATCTTGTCGGTTACTATCCCGCCGGCATAACCTATCGAAGCAATAATAGCGTTTAACACTAACCCTCCAAAGTAATTTTCAATTTAAAATTTATAATTTAAAATAAATGTTGAATGAGGAAAATAATAAAACTAGGATTCAATTCTTGGGAAAAGAGGTTCTGGCTTGAGTGTTTCCAGCTGTATTTTCATTTTTTCAGCGGTTTCAGGCATAAACACATCGAGGCTCGATGCTATTTGCTTTAACTCACTATATGCTTGGTTAAGGGTGGCTTCCGCAGCTTTATTTTCCCCGCTCTTTATCTTCTCCCAGGGCTTTTCGTCATCTATCATACGGTTTACTTGACCAACAGAGTTAATTACCTGCTCAAGACCCTCAGCGAATTTAAACTTTTCGATATACTCTGCAGTATTAATTGGATCAGATTCAAAGGTGTGTAATTCTATTCCGTAGCGGTTGATCATTGACAGCACCCTCTGATTCAAATTGCCTATTCCATTACATAGATCAGCAGTGTATTTGGCGTCCATCTTCTCCCATGTAAGATCGCCGTCACTGTTATAAGGAAGAGATGACAGTAATATATATCTGGTTGCGTCCCGACCATATCTGTCAATTATCTCTTGAGGAAAAATAACATTACCGATACTTTTTGACATCTTCTTGCCGTCTATAGTCAGATATTCGTGGACATAAATCTTTTTGGGCAACCTTAGACCGGCAGATAAGAGTAGCGCGATCCAGTATACCGCATGGAAACGCATTATTCCTTTACCTATCATGTGGGTGATGTTGTCCCCATTTAACCAGAACTTTTTGTACTCATCGTCATCCGATGAATACCCAAGGGCGGTAATATAATTAGCCAAGGCGTCCACCCAAACATACATTATTTGATCTTCATCACCAGGAACAGGAACACCCCAGTTCTGCGCACGCTCTTTGGATCGTGATACAGAGAAATCTTCTAGTCCGCCTCTAATAAAGCTCAGTGTTTCATTTCTGCGGAAACTAGGAATAATTTCTATCTCATCATTTTCAATCAATTCTAGTAGCTTTTCCTGATAATTTGATAGTTTAAAAAAGTAATTCTCCTCCTCCACTATCTCCAATGGCGAATCATGCTCTGGACATTTGCCGTCGCAAAGATCGGCCTCCGTTTTGAATTCCTCACAGCCGACACAGTAATAACCTTTGTAGTTTTTCTTATATAGATCTTCCGGTTTCAACGCCTGCCACATCTTTTTACAGCCATCAAAATGCTGTTTGCTGGTGGTGTGAATAAACTTGTCGTAAGACAAATTTAAAAGCTCTTTTAGCCCCTCAAACTCGCTACTATTTTTAGCTACAAAATCAGCCGTATCCATACCTGCTTTTTTGGCGGCCAATACATTTTTAAGGCTGTTTTCGTCTACACCTGATAAAAAAAAGACGTCATTTTTTTGACGGTATTGGCGGGCCAAAACATCTGCTTGAATCTTCTCCACAGCATGGCCCACATGTGGGATAGAATTAACATAATCAATAGCAGTGGTAATATAAACGGTTTTATTCTCTGACATAAAAATTGCTCCGGATTAGGGACTCAATAATCACAGGATAACAAATTAACTGTATATTCTCAAATATATTTGATCATCTCAAAATCATCACAGGAGCACGGGTTACCACAAACTGTGCACTCAAAGTTATCAATGCCGACTTTTTTTGAATGTTCATACCAGGTTTTTTTATGAAGTTTAAGTGGTTCAAAGCCAAAACTTTCGAACAATTTCTGTGAGGCATTACCAGGAGAAGACTGCCAGCAGTGTACGCCAACTGCCTTAGCTCCGATGTTTTTTTGCTCGATCAATGACTTTTTTAATAGTTTTTTACCTATACCCATGCCTTGATATTTTTCATGAACTGCGATTAAAACCACGTAGCCATAGTTTTTCTTGTCGCAAATAATTTTGTCTAATGAAAAATATTTGTCTTCCATCTCCTCAAAAATTCGTCCCGGATATCTTTGAACGATAACTCCTACAATATCAGGCCCTATTTTTGCAATAAGCATCTCACCAACCGAGAGTGATTTGAAGTAATCAATTCCCCAATCGCTATCACGCACAACTTGGCAATTTATTATATCATTAGCCTGAATAAAGTCATTCTCTGTAACAGGTAAAGATATCCTAATTTTTGAATTTCTATCTGCCATTTTAATTTTTAATTTTTGATCTTTTAATTATTAATACGAATTCACCTTTTAGTTTATGATCATTTAGATCTTCAGCTACTTCTTTGATTGTGCCGCCCCAATACTCCTCGAACATTTTTGTCATCTCGCGAGCGATAAAGACCTGTGTTTCTGCTCCAAAATATTCTTTTATGTCGTCTAAAGTTTTTTCTATCCTGAAAGCCGACTCGTAAATAACAATAGGTACATCAACAACTGAAAGATGTTTTAACTGTGTTTGGCGCCCTTTCTTCTTGGGCAAGAAACCAGCAAAATAGAACTCTTTATCGACCAATCCACTCACAGATATTGCCGAAGTTACAGCTGAAGCTCCCGGTATTGGAATAATTTTGATATTTTCATTGTCATTTTGATTTTTGATATTTACATTTTGAATTAATTTTTGTCCCGGATCCGATATTCCAGGCGTTCCGTTGTCGGTAACATATGCGACACTCCTGCCAGCCAAGAGTTCAGCTATGACTTCATCAATTGACTTCTCAAGCGAATGTTGATGAATCGCTTTCAGCGGTTTTTTTATTTCGAGCTTATGAAGTAATAGCCCTGAAACCCGTGTATCTTCACACACCACTAAATCGACGCTCTTTAAAATTTCGATTGCGCGCAAAGTAATATCCCCCATATTACCAATGGGAGTGGCTACAATATATAAGTTCCCAATTGTTTCATTGTTAAATTGTTTCATTGTTCAATTTTCTATCAGTGACAATCAGTGAAATAAATCAGTGGTGGTGCTCTCCTTATGAAGAAACTCTAGCATATTCACGCCTAAAATGCTATTCTATATTCGCGCTCGAGGTGAAAAATGAAAAACGACAACGGTCTTGCTGATGGATTCGGGGTGGCAACCTTTAGTACACCTCCGATTTCCAATGATGCGGGTCAGTCTGTGGGCAGGAGTATGATTGTCTATGTCGCCTTCCGGATGGAGGACGGAAGCGACGCTACCGCTACAATTGTTGGATGGTGGAGCCTAGTGGGGCTAGCACCCTCTGGCCTTGATCTTAGAGGCTTGAGAATAGCGGGCTATCCCTGCAAGGTGTATGACTCAAAGAACAGCAATGCGGAAGTTGTCGGATTTCTGGATTTCCAATCCGTCTACTTCTGCAGTGAGCGCAGAACAGAGCCCGCTGATCCTGATTAATCGGGAGGCGGGCCAAACCCTAAAATTATTATAGTATTATTATTGTAAGACAATTTTTAGTATTTTGGGATTAGAAATTTAATTATAAATTAGGATTTAAAAATTAGAAATTAATAAACCCCATATTCCCAACCGTGTATGTTGTCCGTATAGTTTAGAACAACATCGCCCAAATACTGGCAATGCCGGCAATTGACATAAGAGCCACTGTGATCCAACCCATTATTTTGCCCAGCCAACCGCTTCTTCTTTCGCCCATAACTCTTTTACTGGAAGCTAAAATTACAATACAAACCAAAATCACCGGCGCAGCTAAACCGTTTGCCACCGCTGAATATATCAAAGCTTTTATCGGGTCTATGCCGGTAAAATTTATGCCTATGCCGATAAGCATCGAAATTATTATTATTCCATAAAAAGCATAGGCTTGCTTTAGTTTTAGATGTAAACCTTGCCTCCAACCAAAACTTTCCGCTATGGCATAAGAGCTGGAACCGGCTAAGACCGGTATACCAAGAAGGCCCGTGCCGATAATGCCAAGCGCGAATAAAAAGTAAGAATAATCTCCGGCAAACGGCCTTAAGGCCTCCGCAGCTTGAGCCGCTGTATCTATATTTGTAATGCCATTTGCATTTAAAGCTGCTGCACAAGTTACGATAATAAAGAACATTACCAAGTTCGACAAAAACATGCCGCTCCAAACATCTGTCCGCATGTTCTTTACCTCTTCGTTATTCACATCATTTTGACGCAATTTTATATTGGTTAGACCTTTTTCTATGCGCTCCTCAACTTCCTGAGATGTCTGCCAAAAGAATAAATAGGGAGAAATAGTTGTGCCCAAGATGGCACAAATCAGAATGATGCTATCGCGGCTTAAACTCATATTTGGAGTAACTGCGCTTTTTAGTATCTCGCGCCAGTTTATTCCATCAATCAGTAGCGCAGAGAGCACGTAAGCAAGTAAAATCATCGCCAACCACTTAAGAACATTAGCATATTTTTTATAGGCACTGTAAATCTGCAAGAAAAGTATAATCAGGGCAAACAAAACCACCGCAAGCAGATAGTTTACCCCCCAAAACAATCTGATCGCCTCCGCCATAGCACCCAAATTGGCCCCGATATTTAAAGTGTTGGCAACAAATAGAAGCACCGTGCAAAAAATTAGCACCTTACGGGAAAAATGTATTCGAATGTTTCCGGCCAGCCCCCTGCCGGTGACCATGCCTATCCTGGCACACATTTCTTGAACCACGGACATTAAAGGATAGGTGAATGCCGCTAACCACAAAAAAGCGTAACCGTATTGCGCACCGGTTTGTGAATAGGTAGCAATTCCACTTGGATCATCGTCGCTAGCTCCGGTAGTTAAGCCCGGACCCAAAGAGTGCCAATAGCTACGCAAAGTAGCAATGGACTTTCCTGCCACCTTCTGCTCCAAACTCTTCGAAACCTCGACTGTTTTTTCGAGACCCTTTGCAGGAGACTCAACAATCTTTTCGAAGACATTCTTCTGATTCATTTGTGCCCCTCCGCCACGAATATAGAATAACGAATAATGAATTATGAATAATGGTTTATTGCATAACTTAATACTGGCTATTCTCTATTTCTCTTGCTAACATAACCCATTGCTCGATTGTAAGCTCCTGAGCCCTAGCGTTTCTACCTATATTCATCTTATCTAATAGTTCTATGGTCTGTCCACTACTTAAATTGGTGCCAGCCTTTAAGTTATTAAATAAGGTCTTTCTCCTCGCCCTAAACCCAGCTTTCACTATTTTAAAAAAGTTTTTTTCATCAATTTTTGATTTTTGATATTTAATATTTGATATCTTTATGATCGCACTATCAACTGTTGGCACAGGAAAAAAAGAATCGCGTTTTACGATATCAACAATCTCCGGATCACCATAATATTGCACCGAAACACCTAGCAGCGATAAATCGCCGTTCTTAGCACATACCCGCTCCGCCACCTCTTTTTGCACCAAAAGAACGATAAGCACTGGCTTATTGTCGGCAGTTAGAAATTTCTCAAGAATTTTCGAGGTAATATAGTAAGGAATGTTGGCTACTAGCTTGTAGGGAACAGGTTCTAGGTTTAAGGTTTCAGATTCTAGTGATTCCTGCATCAAATCTGTCCCTTTTCCTTTGTCATCCCGAGCGACTCGCAGATTTTGTGAGGAGTCGAGGGATCCCTTTATTATTGATTCAGGATCAAATTCTAAGGCATCTTCGCAAATTATTTCCGCGTCTATACTTAATTCTGAATTCTTAATTCTTAATTCTAGTAAATTTGCCAGCTTCTCATCCTTCTCAATCGCCACTACCCTTCCGGCTTTTATAACCAGCTCCTCTGTTAACGCCCCAACCCCTGGGCCGATCTCCAATACCAGATCTGACAGCTTAAGATCAGCAGCTGTTACAATTTTATCGAGCACCCCTCGGTCAACTAAAAAATTCTGGCCCAAGCTTTTTTTAGCCCAGAGCCCATTTTGTTTTAAATAACTTATTAGTTCGTTCTTATTGGTTAAATCCATAGTCATTTTGGTGTGGCCGACTACCCGCCTCGGGGGCGGGTGTCGGCCGGTGTGCGGTCTCTCCTCGGTGACACACAAACCTCAAGGCTGTATTCAGGGTCGGTGTACTCCGTTGATGCAGCGTCGGGGTTGATACCATGAGATCTTAGCTCATGTTTACCGGAACACTCCAAGCACTGAACATTCTGTAGCTTCCAACAACCACATCTTGGACGTGGCATATGGGCCCTCCCGTGACATGTTGCTATAGACCACAGGAATTACATACAAAATAATCAATATAAGCAATAACCCTTTTACTCTTCGGAATAATATTTTTCAATCCTGATACTTTCCAACTTTCCAGTGCCCAGGGAGGCACCCAATGCCTTAAAAGCGGCAGTTGAAAGATCAATTATCACTCCAGAATCTGAGTGGCTTATACCACCGCCTTTTATGGTCACTGTTACTCTTTTACCATTATTCTGGTTAACTACCACTACTTTCGTGCCGCGTGGCAAAGAGTTGTGAGCCGCAATCATCTCATTTGTGGCAACATACCACGTAGCTTTGCCCGTTCCATACACAATTACTTTGCTTCCGATTCTAACCACTTCATCAACACTTTCTGTAACAATTTTTGTAGAAATGTATGATTTTGACACCTCTTCTCCATCTACCCTTGTTACCAAATACGAAAGCTCTTTAACCCCGGCCAAACCTTTTTGTTCAACGACCTTATTCCCCTTCTCCATTGTTGGGTCTTCTTTCTTAACAACTTTATATTTAATCTCTTCGCTTTCAACAATAACTGTTTTGGCGACTCTGCTGATTTTTATCTGCATGTTGTCCTCAATTTTGGAATCAAGAGGCAAAGATGTTTTATCCTCCATGCCGAGAGCAATGTCTTTTTCCTTAAAAAGCTCTTCAATAGTTGATGACCAGCTGTGAAGCAACTGATATTTTTTACCATCGTATAGATTTACCCTCGGCGCACGCTTGATAGTTATCTTGCCACCCATCTCTAAATATAAATCAGGGAAAACAGATATTTTGTCCTCGGGGAAAGAGATTATTTGCAGGTCGTTTAAAATTTCATTCAAGTTGCCGCCGTTACTGAATCCGTTCGATTCGATGATCTGACCATTCGGTCTTACGTCAACAACAAAATATGCTCTCTCCGGCAAGAAATCTGCGCGAGATTCGTAGTGATTAATATTCTTTGAATATGCTGTTGCCGAAAAAAATAAAACCGGCACAGCGACTAATGTTATGAAAAGACGCGAAATGTTCATACTCTGCATACATAATAACAGAAAAATATCCCTTTGCTTAATTGGCACAATTTAGATACAATATAGTTGTGCAGTAATGGAGGGAGATGAAAGCAAGTGTCATCCTAAAAAGCAGCCTGATTGCTATTTTTGCAGTGGTGTTAACTGCAACCTTTTTATGGTTAACAAAACTCGATTCAAAAAATGATTTAGACAGAATGGCTTCTGCATCTGACATATCTGATGCTAAGGGCTTATTGCTAACCAAAAATTACTCAGAGTGTGTGGACAAACTCAAATACAGTGATTTTGAGAGTGATAGTGATATAGCACAAGCCAATAATGTTCTGGGACAATGCAATTACGCTCTTAAAGATTACGCTTCAGCATTGGAACATTTTGAAAGAACAGAATCGCTTTTGAAGGATAAAAAACAGTTATCAAGCCTGCAAAACCTTATGGCCAACACATACCGCGATATGGGAGAAAAAAACCAGGCCGCCATTTACTATCAAAAAGCCCTAGACAACAATCCCGCAAATCAACAAGCGTCAATTAATTACTCTTATTCCCTGTTAGCCGAGGGAGATAAAATCAATGCCCAAAATGTCATAAATGAAGCAATGTTAATTTCTCCCAACAATGAAGAACTTATCAAAATTAAGCTAAGTATCGAAAATGGCGCTTAAAGACATATTTAAAAAATCCTCTTCACGAAGAAAAATCGATAGATCTGAAGGAGAAGAAAAAACTCCGGATATTATTTTGAGCACAAACAAGGCCATTGAGATTTTGTCGACACAAAAGCAACATCTAAATTCCAAGCAAGTTGAATTAAGTCTAGACAAAAAGCGTCTTAATAGAAAATTAGACCGCCAGATATTAAGAATCCACAGAACAAAAGAGCAAGTTGAAAAAAGGATAGAGTTTGTTCGAAACGGCGGCGCCAGGATTTCAATTCCATTCTTAAAGAATTCTGATCTATTTCTGCGCAGAAGACTTCTCTGGTATAGGAATTGGCACAACAATTCAATCTCACCCAAACTTCACTTAACCGCCCTTGGGTCTTATCTAATAATCTCTGTCTTTTTAGCTATCATATTTATGCAGGGTGTGCCCAATAACACCTCCGCCCTTAATTCTGAACACCGTAAAACCTCTTTAGTATCTGCCATCTACACACCAGATAATCTGTCGCTTAAAAATAGCAAAGTGCAACTGCCTCAAGACGAGAAGCCGATATCTACTTTATATGAAGACAATTTAGCCGTTGACTTTTCCGATAAATCAAGCAAATTGGCCAGTGCTAAAATTCGAACCATGGACAAGAACAAGCAAGAGCAATGGGTTGAATTTGTCTTGTTGCAACCGAAGGATTTACAACAACCCAGCTCTGAAAATATCAGCTCGAACTCTTTAGTAAGCGCTTCAGCACATGCCGAACCGGACAATAGCCTGGTTGAGGCAAATATCGTTGATGTCACCAAAGAGATCAATAACAGTATAGTAACCCTGAATGTTAATAATGCTGTTGCCGCAAAATATGAGGTCTCAAGCAACAATAGTCAAGCCACAGTTAAAGAGACTTTAATTATAGAAGACATTAGCGCATTTAGTAAAAATCCCGACTATACGATCTCTTTTAGAGTAAAAACTCAAGGTCTAGCAATAATTCAAAAAGAAAACGGTGCCTATTAGCTTATCTGATTCTAATGGTTTAACGGTAATGAACATTGAGCCGCCAGTAATTGAAGACAACCGTGGTACCAAAGGTCAAATTAGCCTTGAAATAGTTGACGATGTCGCAACTTACTTTATTGATAAAGACTACATCGAAAACGCTGAATATCCGATATTTCTTGACCCTACCGTAACGGTATCAACTTCAACTATCACAAATCCTAATTCATATGCCAAAGACCGTACACTCTTAGAAACCAGTGACGGGACATTGGTGAATATATATTCTGACGGTGCCGCCATTAATTATCGCACCTCGTCAGACAAAGGAGCCAACTGGAGTTCCGCAACAAAAATAACAGATTCAGCAAATGCCGACGATAACGGCTTCTCCGCATGGATTGATGTGGATGATAATATCCATCTTACTTACTCGGACAACAACACGAATCCTTACATATTTTACCGTCGCTTGTCTTACAGTTTTGCCACAACTGTCGTCTCAATCGGTGCAGAAAAAACCGTGGAATCATCAGGGACCAGCCGTATGTATCCCTCAATTGTAGCCACAGAGTCATCAAACACTATTCACGTCGCTTACCGTTATTACGACGGAAGTGATTACACAATTAAAGTTAAGTCTAGCAGTGATTTTGGTGATAATTGGAGCGCCGCCTCTACTCTCTCTCCCGCTACCAATGCCAACGCCGCAACCTATCCCTGCGCAATTCTTTGGAACGACAAACCGGCAATTATTTATAATTATCAAAACGCCTCATTACGTTGGAATTATTACAACGGTAGCAGTTGGCAATCAGAAGGCTGGGACAATGAATTGATAACAGCTGAAGTTGATGCTGATACCGGGCTAGAATTTACTGCAATAGAGTCGCCATTCAACAACTATCTACATCTTTCGTGGAGAGGAAGCGGCACTAACGGCATCAGGTATCTAAAAAACAACAATTCCGTAGCCGGTTGGGATGGAACCTCAACCGCCATAACTGCAGACCATAACGATAGATTTCCAAGTATTGGCGCCGGCACAAATGATTATATTAACCTTTATTACTCTGATTATGTTGGAGCTAATTCATATAATATCAAGTATATCTCTAAAAGTAGCGCAGGGTCTTTCGGGGCTGTTAACTCTGTGACCACGGATGACGCAAATAATTTAGTCTCTCATGCTGCCCAGAAAGCAACTTATTACAGGAACAATTCTTTGCTTTTTGATGGCACAGACGACCATGCCGACCTGCCAGATGGATTCTCCGATTTTACCGGAGGTTTAACATTGGAGTTGTGGGCATATCCTACCGCAGCGCAAAATTACGCAAGATTTTTTAATTTTAGCAACGGCGCTCCAAATAACAACATTGTTTTTGGACGCACCGGCACAACGACGAATTTAGCATTTATTGTATGCAACGGCACGAGCAGTTGCCCCACGGCAGTGACTGCCACTGGGGTACTTGAACTTAACAAGTGGCAGCATTTTGTCGTCACTCAAAGCGCAGCCGGAGCTGTGACCATATATAAAAATGGAGTAAGCGTTGCCACCGGGACTCAGAATATCCCTACAAACATTACTCGCACCATAAATTATATCGGCCGAGGCGCTTGGGTAACCGATTCATATTATAAAGGCAACATAGATGGGGTAAGAATTTACAATCGCAGCATTAGTTCAGGAGAGGTTACAGCACATTACCGTAGCGGAATCGGACCTAAAAAAATCCCCACAGATACAAATCAACTCGCGGCATATAATTTTGATGAGACCAGTGGCACCTCTGGCGCAGACGCTTCGGGAAATTCTATGACTGCCACCCTTGTTTCTGGCCCCTCAAATCAGCACAATAGTGTGCCTTATAAAAATTCTAATAATTACGCAATCTACTCCCCCAACTCAAACGGCTACATTTCCATTCCCGCCAATGCCTCAACCAATACCAACACAACCAATTTTACAATGGAAGCGTGGGTAAAGGCTAAATCTACCGGCGCTTGGCGTTGGATAATGGGCAAAAATAATAGTGGTAATTGGCTTGGCATTAACTCGGGCGGATATTTAAACTTTTCCACTGCCGGAGGAGCCAATAATATCTCCTCTACTGCTTATGTTACCGACGAAAAATGGCACCACGTGGCTGCAACCTTCGACACCGGCACTCTTAAGTTATATATGGACGGCAAAAACACCGATACTTGGACAGGGAAAAGTGTATCTGCCCAAACCGGGGCAACTTATATCGGCTATAACGGATATGAATATTATTACGGTTGGATTAACGAAGCAAGGCTTTGGACAAAAACACTATCGGCCGCTGACATACTTAATCGATTTTCTGCCGGCTTGTTTGCAACTGGTGCACCAGAGGCTAATTTAGGCGGTGGCTGGTCTATGAACGATGCTTCCGGCACTACCGTAGCCGACTTTAGCGGTAATGGTAATACTGGATCGTTTGTTAACACCCTCTATTTCGATAACGTATTAAAAACCACTCTTTCGACTCCTTCCGTTACTTTTGTTGAGGGCACAGGTTCACCATACAATATTAAGTGGGGGCCTAAAGCAAAAGTATGGACTGGCATGGGAGCCAACACCAACTGGACAACCGCAGAGAATTGGAGCGACGGTGTTGCACCAGTAGGCGGTGACAACCTGTTGTTTGACGGCCCAACCGGTGGCAGTTCGGTTGCCGATTCAGTACCGGACAACCTTGGTTCCATAGAAATTGTTAAGGAGAGCAGCATAACATTATATTTCAGCAAACATCCATCTACAAACGTTGACACTTTTAAAATTAACTTAACCGGTGATTGTATTTTTAATGGGGGCATAGTTCAATCTGAAGGTGATACTACCGTCATGCACGCAGGAATTACAGATGGCCAAGGCAACGAACTATCCGCGTCCAATATTTTTGTCGGCCCCTCTGGCATCATTAATTTAGATGGTCTTGGCTTTCCTGCCAGGCAAGGTCCGGGACGCATATACCTGACAAACGACGAGAGAGGTTCCGGGCATGGCGGACAAGGTGGCGGGAGCCCCTATGGCGGCACAGCTTATGGCGACTTCTCGGACCCTGTTTCACTGGGCAGTGGAAACTACCGTGTAGCCGGAGGAGGCGCTTTAAAACTTAACGCCAGCCAGTCAATTATATTAGATGGTTCGCTAAGCGCCAACGGCTTAAGTAATTATGGCGGAAGCGCCGGAGGATCTTTTAATATAAGCGGAACCTATATTGCTGGAGTGGGTAGTGTTAAGGTTAATGGCGGAGCCGGAGACTATGGGACCGGCGGTGGCGGAAGAATTAAATTATCCTCAAACACTAATAATTTTATCGGCACATTACAGGCCAAAGCAGGAAATCAATCCGCCGGTATCAACGGAGGCGCAGGCACGATATTTAAAAAACTAGCTTCACAGACTTACGGCGATTTAATTATCGATAACGGCGACGCCACTCAGAACGGGCGCAACCAAACCTCAGCCTATTTAAAAGGCTCAAGTGGCGATACGGGCAGTTACCAATTTGATTCAATTACATTTAATAACTACGGCAAACTCGAGATTATCTCCGGACAAAGTTTAGCACTTAACAGTGGCACTATTACTGGTACCAAAACAGCGGGAGTAATAAATGCCGGAACAGTAAGCGTGCCGGACAACTGGTCTCTCAACTACTTCTATTCACATAAAAATGGCACATTATCCGGATGGACTCAAACAAATTTAACAATAACCTCTGCCGGTAAATTAACTCATTATATCAATGATTCTACAGACACCTATGGCCTTAATCTAACACTAGATAGTCTAACCGTAGATAGTGGAGGTGAGATTGACGTTAGTGAAGTAGGATATGCTTCGCAACAAGGCACAGGCAAAGGTAAGGTTATTACTGGTGGTTATGGCGATGGTGGTGGTTACGGAGGAGAGGGAGGACGAAACGACACCGATATGACTAGAAGTAACCCTTATGGAGATTATTCTAATCCAACTGAACTTGGTAGTGGCGGCGCTTACTCAGGTGGCGGCGGCAAAGCTTTATTAACCATAACTGGGACAGCCACAATTAATGGCAGTCTGCTCGCAAACGGACAATCAGCAAACTCCGGAGGGTCGGGTGGAAGTATTAATTTATCGGCTGCCACAATCACCGGCGGCGGCACAATCACGGCCAATGGTGGTTCGGGTGGCACAATTTACTCCGGTGGCGGCGGTGGTGGCAGGATACGTCTTGCCTCTACGGCCAACACTTTTAGCGGTACTCTAACCGCCCGAGGAGGCACAGGCTATAGTAGCAATTATTCAGGTGGGCCAGGAACTATCTATAAAAAACTTTCCAGCCAAAGCTATGGCGATCTAATTATTGATGATAACGGCAATACTCACCACAATAGATATTTTATGGGGGCATACTTAAAAGATAAAGCTGACAGCGGTAGCTATCAATTTGATTCAATACAATTCTCTAATTATGGAAAACTTGAAGTTTTAGGAAGTCAGATAATTAATGCAACTGCAACAACTATTACCGGCGACAAAAATTCCGGTTTTTCAAACGCTGGCACAATTAATCTACCCTCTACATGGAACCTCTCCTATTTATATATGCACAAAGGGGGCACAATAAGTGATCTTGCTAATAAATCGATTGTAGTGACATCAACCGGCTTCCTGACACATTATTTTAACAACTCCGAAGAGACATATTCAATAAATTGGACATTAAATTCAGTTGAGGTGCAGACTAACGGCGAAATTAATACTACAAACAATGGTTATGCCGCCAATAATGGCCTCGGGCCCGGAGCATCAGCTGGCACGCCTTCTGGCTCTGGTGGTGGTGCATACGGCGGAAACGGTGCTGCTGGCACAGTTGGTGCAGGCGGAACTGCCTACGGCTCGGTAACAAACCCGACCAATCTTGGTTCAGGTGGCGGTGGCGGAGCTAATGCCGGTGGCGGTGCAATTATTCTAAATGTTAATACTCTGAATTTGTCCGGAACACTTGCCGCAAACGGAGCTGATAGTGCCGCCAATGATTACGCAGGAGGTGGTGCAGGGGGCAGCATAAATATCACTGCTAATACAATCAGTGGTTCTTCTGGCTCAATTACTGCTAACGGCGGCTACAGTAAATGGAGAGGTGGCGGTGGCGGTGGCGGTAGAATTGCCATAAATTACACCACTGACTCATACACAGGCGGTCTATCGTCTCTAGCAATCTCCGCCAAAGGCGGCATGAACGGAGTGACTTGGGGTGAAGATGGTACACGCAAAGGTGCCGCCGGAACTATATATATCAAAAAAACCTCCGATGCTTACGGCAGTCTGAAGATTGATAATGCTGTAGCCACCACTACTGTAGCTAGGACCCCTTTGACTCTTCCATTGGCTTATAGCAATGTTACAATTTCTAATTACGGCAAAGCTACCATATCGACCAACGCTGATACGGCTCAGAACACTTTGGCCGTGAACGGAAATTTAACCGTGGGTGCAAACTCCGAGCTGATACTCAACTCCGATAACGATGGCACTCCTGCCGCTGGGGCTTGGCCAATTATTACTGTGACTGGTGATGCTAATATTTCCGGTTCTGTTACCTCTAACGCTACCGGCTATATACATGATCTGGGCAGTGGCAAGGGCAACATAAGCGGTTCTTATGGTTCTGGTGCAGGGTATGGCGGCAGTGGTGGCAATTCCGCCAACGGAGCAATTGGTGGGGTAACTTATGGCACAGAACGTGACAATAACTATATTGGAAGCGGAGGCGGTGGGGCAAATGGTGGGGCAGGTGGCGGCATGATAAAAATGTCGGTATCCGGATCTCTTGATCTAAGCAACACCGGAACTATTGCAAGCAACGGTGGAGCTGGGGGCACAGACGGTGGCGGTGGTTCTGGAGGTTCAATTCAGATCGTTTGCACTACTCTATCCGGCTCGGCTGGTAGCACCATCTCAAGCAATGGCGGAGCCGGAGGAGCAAATGGTGGCGGAGGCGGTGGTGGTAGAATAACAATTTATCCATCCAATGATAGTTATCTTGGCACTCTAACGGCAACCGGCGGTTCCGCCGGTTCTGGTGGAGCCACTGCTGGAACAAACGGCACAGCAATTATTCAACACACACCTGGCTCCCTGACTATGAACTCACCTAACGACGCCGCTACTGATCAAATACAAAAAACAGTATTTCGCTTTAACTCGACAGACATCGACAACGACTGGATACAATACAAATTACAGATTGCCGCAGATATAAACTTCAGCGATGGCGTTTCCACCTTTGACCAAACTCTCTCTCAAAACCCAAGTAGTGGAGGTAGAAGCGCAATATTCTCCAATCAAGACAGAACCACGGGCAATGTCGCCGGAAGTGACGGATACTCTTCGGGCAGAGAAGCAATTCTCACACTGCAAACAAATCTGACTCAGGCAAGAACATACTATTGGAGATTCTACGCTTATGATCCAGAAGGAGTCGACTCTTTTGACGGCAGCCAGCACTGGTCACCAGCTTCAAGCATCAGATCGTTTACTGTTGCAAGCATCGACCATATTTCGTTCTCGACACCCCAACAAGAGAGCGTTGTTACTTTCTGTTCTGCAGTTATGACTGTAAATTTAAGAGACTCGAGTAATAACAATATCTACTTAACAGAGGACGACGGCCCCACAGCACTACAACTTAGCGCTGATTCAGCTTCAGGCTCATTTTATTCCGATTCAGATTGTGAGACGGCTATACCTAGCGATCAGGTTATAGTTGCAGTTTCTGGTAACTCTGCCAGTTTTTTCTACAAGGACAACCAACCTTCGCCGGTAAACAATTATTTTACAATCACGGTTGCTGAAACACCATCTGAAGGATTAACAGATGCTACTCAACAGATAAGAATTAAGCCAGGCGATTTAGGGTCTTTTGAAATATCAGGGGCTCCGGTATCAATAGTTGCCGGTGCGGCTTTCTCTTCTCCAACAAACGACATTACCGTAACTGTAAAAGATATTTTTGGGAACACAAAGAACGATTGGACCGGGCAAATCTGGTTCTATTCCTCCGATTCGCAAGCTGATTTAGTCTATGACGACTCAAATAAATATTCATTCACTTCCGGCGAAGGTCTGGATAACGGCACACACACTTTTGATGGCGGAAACTTCGTCTTAAAAACCAAAGGTAATCAATCTTTAGTAGTCCACAACTCAAGTGGTGGTGAATACGACGAAGTGGTAGCTATAACCGTTAACCCTGCGGCTATAGACCACTTCTCTCTCAGCGACTACCCACGCACAGCCAGCGGAAAATTCGCCATGAGTTCTTTTTCTTGGGACACACCAGGATATTCAGACGCTCCATACGACCCGATTGTCACAGCATACGACCTTTACGGAAACATAAAAGATGATTATGTTGGAGAAACATGGTTTGAACTCTACAAATCCACCGATGCGGCCGGTAATCCTTTGGATTCTAGCGCAAATTATGCCTTTGATTACGATTATACTAATCACTATACTTTTACCTCGGGTGACGGATTAGATAATGGCACTCACACTTTTGATGGCTCCGGCTTTACAGTAGTAACCGCAGCCAACGATCTACGCCTCAGAGTAAAAACTTCGGCGAATGGAGGTGTTTACACCGACTTTACGATAACAGTGAAGCCTCAATCGATTGACCACTTCCTTATTAGCTCAACTCCAACCCTCTCCAGAAATGGAATAGATTGGGACAAAGAAGTAGACGAGGAGTTCATCGAAGACATCACCGTCACTGCATACGATACCTTTGGCAATGTAAAAACAGATTATTATTATAACGACGCAACAAAAGCCGGCATGATCTACTTCTATTCAAGCGACCCGCGCGCCGTACTTCCCTATTCCAAAACAGTCAGCACAGATTCCTCTGCCTGTTTAGCCTTCCCGCAAGCTGCCAACGGTTCTTATACTTTAGATACAACCAACACCCCCTTAAACTACTTTAAATTCTTAACAGGGGGGCCACAAACGATCTCAGTTTCAGAATGTATTGATCCTACCTCTGCATACGCCACTGGAACTGATAATAAATATGACCCTAGGCTCGAAGGAGTAAATCCGCTCAAAGTTATGGCCGCAACGGGCCAAATCCCCGCCACAGGTGATGATCCAAATAAAATATTTGTAGCTAATCATGTGCCCGGCTCAACCCACACAGCAGTCGACCATTCTGACGATTCGAACGATCTTATCGAAGCTGGACCAGGCCATGAGCAGGCAACTCTTTCTTGGACTAATCCCTTTGATATCCCAAGCGACCCCGCTCTTGACGCTCAGGCATATATTTATCGTTGCACAACAAACTGTGAAAATATCGCAAACTTTAGTAGGATTATTACAGATCCGGCCACAATTAGCGTAACCGCTGGAGAAGTTTCTGAATACACCGATACAGGGCTAACAAATGGAACCGAATATTTTTACAAGCTCTCTTATGCTTATAAACGACAGGATGATAGTTATATCGAGAGCAACAAATCAATCACAGTCAGCACAACTCCGGCAGACATTGCACCAAGAAATATCTCTGCCTCACAACTTGATATAAGTGACAGCACAAACCCGGGCAAGGTAAGAGTGGACTATCAACTACGTTGGGATTCGACTGTTTCCTTGGCATACTATAACCCTGCCACCAACTCATGGCATAATGCATCACCTAGCGCCATGAGCGGAGATGTGGGCCCCGGCATCACTGGAGATGAAGCACTAATATCTCACACCGCTTATTTGGACCCTAACATTGATTTCGACGGTCAATATTTAACCGATACCTTTAAGGTTAGGGTTAAGGTAACAGTCAACTCAGCCAGCACTTATGCCGATTCAGCGACTCTTGATCTTGATTCAAAAAATCCGGCTGGCGCCACCCTGGTTGTGGATGCGACAGACGGCAACAGCGCCGATCTTACCTTTTCTGCCTCGGATAATAATGAGCTATCCATGAAAGTCGCTGGAGATCCCGACTTTACTGGAGTAGACTGGCAAGCGTTTACCGAAACAATCGAAGATTTTGGAATCAACGGTATGAACTCTGTCTATGTAATTTATAGAGATTCTTTTAATAACACCACAACAGTAGAACAAGAAATTTTTAGCGCGCCACAAAACGTAAGCATTAAGGACGGTTCAAGCGCGGCGTCACAGACATATCGGCTACTTATTACTTGGGATGATCTAATACCAATGCCGGAACATTACAATGTTTTTCGTTCAATAGATGGCGAAAATTACTCTCACTACGACACCACTGTTAAAAACGCCGCAATTGATATTAATCTTGATCCGGATACGCTTTACTCATATAAAATTCAAGCAGAAGATGGGGCCGGCAATAAATCAGCTCTATCGGATGCCGTTTCGTCACGTCCGGGAACCGCCCCCGACGTAACCGCAGACCCGGCAGTTGAGTTGTTTGGCTGGAAACAAGATGTGGGAGTAAGAGCAAGGATTACTTGGGATACCGACCAGAACTCCGATTCTTTTGTCGCTTTTGCCAAAGAGCCGATTAAAAGCGGTTCCGTATTAGATACCGAGTCAGGCAACGAAGATGCAGTCTCTGTAGTTGGATCCCCCGATATGGTAACATCGCACGAGATAAATCTCTCCAATCTGGAGCCATCGACTAAATATTATTTTAAGGTATTATCTAAAAACGAAATTCAGATCACCGGCTACTCAGATGTGTTTGAGTTTACTACCCCGGAAAGAGTTTTGCTGTTAATTTCTGGCATGAAAATTACCGACATTACCAATAATTCAGCATTTATCTCTTGGACCACATCAAAAATATCAACCAGCTTGGTTGAATATGGGCAAACCAGCCAGTATGGTGAAACAATTGAGGACCTGAGCCAGAACACCGAGCATAAATTCAAGCTGGAAAATCTGATATCAGGAGACTACCATCTTCGGGTCAGCGCCAGAGATGTAGATGGCAATTTAACTATCTCTGACGAATATATCTTCAATATTCCACCAACCCCTACTATTACAGATATAGCCATCACTGACATTAGCGACAACACTGCAAAAGTTTCTTGGAGCACAAATGTGTCATGTAATTCAAATGTCGATATTGAGAGCGATAGTGGCAACGGCTCACAAGGCAATGCTAGTTATACTACAAGCCATTCTGTAAACCTTGTGGGGTTAAGCGCCAAAACCAACTATACCTTGAAGATAAGATCAGTTGACACATACGGTAATACTGCTATCTCGGAGAGCAGACAGATTACTACCACCGCAGACTTGTTTGCCCCAAAAATTATTAACCCTAAATCAGAGATAACTTCAACCGGATCAGGTGAAAACATTAAATATCAGTTGATTGTATCGTGGGAAACAGATGAGCCGTCTACCAGCAAAGTTGAGTTCGGCCAGGGTGTTGGTAATGCCTACGAATCATCCAGCAAAGAGGAGTTGTCCTTAAATATGACTCATACAATAATTGTTACTGATCTAAAACCAAACTCTGTTTATCACTTTAGAATAAAAAGTGGCGATAAAGCCAATAATGTCGCATACTCTGATGATTACACTATTACCACCCCACCCAAAGAAAAAGACATTATTAGCATAATAATAAACGCTATTGTCGGGCCTATGAACGATATCTACCAGGGAGTAATTAATAAGTTATTCAAAAGGTAATATGGCCAAAACCGTTGTAATCAGTGCCAAAAATTTAATCAAAACTTTTCAGGCCGGCGGAAGCGACCTGACTGTTGTAAACGATGTTTCTTTTGAAATCGAATCTGGTGATTTTGTGATGTTCTTCGGTCCTTCCGGTTGTGGTAAATCCACTTTATTAAATATAATCTGTGGCTTAGAGAAACCGACAAGCGGAAAAATTAAGATCAGAGATGAATCTCTTGGCGATTTAAGGGATGATAAACTAGCCTTTTACCGACGCACAAAAATTGGCATTGTCTTTCAACAGTTTAACCTGTTGAAAACCATGACTAACCTGAAAAACGTAGCACTACCCCTAATCTCAAATGGAGAGCCGGCCGGTAAAGCCTTTCATCGTGCAGCACAGATATTAAAAATGGTAGGGCTGGAGAAACACCTCAAAAAAAGACCTACCGAACTTTCGGGCGGGCAGCAGCAACGTGTCGCAATTGCAAGAGCCTTGGCGGCGAACCCATGGATTATTGTTGCAGATGAGCCAACCGGCAATCTGGACTCAAAATCAGCAGATGAGGTGGTAGAGATTCTGAACATATTGAATCAGAGATCAAAAAGAACGGTAATTATGGTTACCCATAATCCGGAGTATTTAAAATTTGCTAACAAGATTTTTCACCTCAAAGACGGGCAGATTATAAAAAGTGAACATAATCACAATCAACCCAAGATAAAAGACATCGAGGGATTTAAAATCAGTGAGCATAACATAGAAAGTTAATAATTGGTATGAAATTTTCACAAATCATCGCTACCACTTGGGAAAACCTTATGGGCAATAAGATGCGCACCCTACTAACGGTCAGCGGCATCTCAATTGGAATCGCCACAATAATATTCCTGGTTTCTTTGGGCTATGGTCTGCAGGAGTTTTCTGTTAAAAGAGTTAGCTCACTAGACGCGCTCTCAACACTGGATGTTTCTCAAGGCAAAACTGCAAGTTTTAAGCTCGATAAATCCAGTATCGAAAATATCTCCAAGATTAAGTATGTAGAAAAAGTCAGTCCAATTATCTCGCTTGGCGGAAAAGCGAGCTACAACGACAAAAAAACCGACCTTGTAACCACAGCAGTTTATGATAATTTTTTTAACTACGAAGACGTAAAAATTGCCGAAGGCGGAGTATTTAGTAACTCAGAAGAGAAGATTCTTATTTCTAGCGCTCTTGCTAAGACCTTGGGGGCAGATAATAAGGCATTAATCGGTCAACAGCTAGATTTGTCGGTTTTATTACCAAAGGCCGATAAAGATGCGCCACCCCTCAAACTTAAACTAACCATATGTGGGGTAGTCCAAGACAACAGTTCAACTTTCGCCTACATCTCCCAAAATTTAATTGAAAATGAGCTGGAAGACGGCACTATTTATACTGCCCTTAAAGTTAAGCTGCAATCTCAAGACAATCTAAATCAGGTCAAAAATGAGATAGAAGCAAGCGGCTTTTCGGTCAGCTCTGTTGCTGATACCGTATCTCAAATTAGCCAGGTCTTCGCAATAGTAAGAATTGTCTTAGCTTTGTTCGGTGGTTTTGCTTTGTTGGTGGCCGCTATTGGCATGTTTAACACCATGACTGTTGCCCTGCTTGAAAGGACAAGAGATATCGGTATCATGAAATCAATTGGAGTAAACAATAAAGATGTATATTTAATGTTCTTATCTGAGGCAGTAATAATATCTATACTGGGTGGAATGCTAGGAGTTGGACTTGGCGCGCTAATCTCCGCATTGATTAATGTTATTATTACCGGACTCGCCAACTTAGTGGGAGCAGAACCGGTAACACTCTTTTATACTCCGCTCTGGTTTTCGATGTCTGTTTTTGCTTTCTCGGTGCTAGTAGGAGCTTCCACTGGTTTTTATCCCGCCAGAAGGGCCTCGAAGCTAAACCCGCTTGATGCCTTAAGATACGAGTAAGCGAGCAAAATTCTTTGTTTTAAAGATCAAAAAATTACTAGAACCACTTTATATTCTATCTACTAGCCCTTCCGGAATATGAGCAATAAAACGTGATTCAGGATTAGCCTGAAACCTGCCATATAAGTTTCGCTCAAAGGTAGAAATTAAATAAAGCCGCTTTTTGGCTCTGGTTATCCCGACATAACAAAGACGTCTCTCTTCCTCCATCTCGCTGGCATCTTGTAGCGAACGCGAATGAGGGAATATCCCCTCCTCCATACCAGCAATAAAAACATTCTCAAACTCGAGGCCCTTCGCAGAATGTAAAGTCATAAGAGTAACCGTGTTTCCTGATTTGTCTAAGCTATCAGTGTCTTGAATTAACGCTACTCGTTCTAAAAAATTCGAGAGTTGTTCCAGCTGTTGGTTGTGTTTGGAAATTTCATCAGAATTTATGAATTCTTCATTTGGAATTATCTGGAGCTGAGATGCGACAGTAGAAAGCTCAAGCACATTTTCCCATCTACCTTCACCCTCAGGAGTCCCATCTAAAAGATATTTTTTATAGCCGCTCTTAGTTGCCACATGTTGAATTAAGTCTCCTAGTTCCATATCTTTAGCCACTTCTCTTATCTCCGCAATCATTACAAGAAATTCTACCAGTTTTTTGGAAATTTGCAGATTTGAAATTTCATTAGGATTTAGAAACTCAGATTTAGATATTTCCCTAACTTGCTCAAGCGTTTTCTCTCCAATTCCCCTGCTTGGGGCGCCTGAAGCGCGACTTAAAGACTCAAAATCCATCGGGTTCAAAATCAGGCGCAAATAGGCGATAATATCTTTAATCTCCTTGCGATCATAGAATCTGACACCGCCCACAACCCGATAAGGAATGTTCATACGCATAAAAGACTCCTCCAGAGCCCTCGACTGGGCATTAGTGCGATAAAGCACGGCAAAATCCGTATAGTTCCCCTTACTTTCACCTTTTCCCTTTTCCCTTTTCCCTCGCATTAGAGATCCGATCTCTAAAGCGATAAATTCTGCCTCATCCTTCTCGTTTAAAGCTTGGTAAATTGTAATTGGACAGCCGCTTCCTAACTCGGTCCAAAGAACCTTATCGGTTCTGTTTTTATTTTGTCTTATCACCTCGTTTGCCGCAGAAAGAATTGTATCTGTGGAGCGATAATTTTGTTCTAGTTTAATAACTTTTGCCCCCGGCCAATCACGTTCAAAGTTTAATATATTGCGAAAGTTTGCTCCCCTCCAACCATATATTGCCTGATAGTCATCACCGACCACCATAATATTTTTGTGTTTCCTTGCCAACAGCTTAACCCAAACATATTGAGCTTGGTTCGTATCCTGATATTCGTCAATCATAATATACTTAAATTGGCCTTGGTATCTATCTAAAATCTCCGGATTTTTTTGGAGTAACTCTACACATTTCATAATTAGATCATCGAAGTCGAATGCATTGGCCTTGCGCAAATATTGTTGATATCGGACATAAACATCAGCCACTACCCTCTCCATCGGAGAATTAACATATTTTTTATACTCTTTTTCATCAATTAATTCATTTTTTGCCCCACTGATAAAATATTGCACCGCCTGAGGGTTATAATTCTTTTCGTCGATGTCAAGTTCACGCATTGTTCTTTTTATTATTGATTTTTGATCGCTGGAATCATAAATTGTAAAATCTCTTTCGAAACCGATATTATGCGCCTCGCGACGCAAAATGCGCACACAAATCGAATGAAATGTGCCGAGCCACGGTAGCCGTAAAATATCAGTTTTCAGGTTATTGGTATCAGGTTGCAGTCCGGCATTCTGGTTTTGAGTTTGTGTTTTTTTGGTTAATAAATCACTCACACGATTTGCCATTTCCCCTGCCGCCTTATTGGTAAAAGTTACCGCTAAAATATTAAATGGGGAAACTTTTTTTTCGCGCACTAAATAAGCTATGCGATGAGTTAGGGCTTTTGTTTTACCGCTACCGGCGCCCGCAAGCACAAGTACAGGCCCCTCAGTTTGCAGAACGGCCTTCTTTTGCTCGGAATTTAAGTTTTCAATAATATCCATTGTCTTCCTTTTGTGGTTGAGATTTATATTATACTAATAAAAACCTCTTTCGCGCCACCTATATATATCCATAACATGATTTGTTATACAAACAACAACGCCTCCCACATGGGGAAGCGTCGATTCCTCTGCGTCCAGATCACAGGAACACGCACTACGCAGATAAGCGCCCACTCCTATTGCCGCCCAGCTAAACGAACAAGAGGGCGACCAACACCAAAGCCATCACTACATCTACTCTGCTCTTGATCCGGCTGGCCTCTTTGGCCGACATACTACCACGCACAGCTAGCTGAACCACAGTCGGCACCCAAAGCAGGGCCACTAACCTCACCCAACCCAAGGCTTGCAGAAGAACCAACCATGTGGCAAGGCAAGCGACCGCCAGACTCAGTGCCGCCACCCTTTTGGCCCCCGTTTCACCCACAGCCTGGATCCATGTCCATTTGTGGCCAATGTCGTGGGGGTGGTCTTCGAAGTCCTTTAGGATCTCGCGGCCGTGGATCACAGATGCTACCGCCACAAACAGCAACAGCACTCCAGAATCTTCATTACCTTGACCCAGAGTTACCAAGAGCACCGTTAGACTGGAAGCCCCGGCAACCAGTAGGTTCGGCAGTACCGGAACAGTTAACAGCTCAGAGTAGAGAAGACCGGTGACGATGCAAAGGAATATCAGAGCCCCTGATTGCCAGCCCAGATCCAACCAGACTGCCATCGCCAACAAGCCGGAGAGTAGCCACAGAGTTGTGGCATACAGCCGGTATTGCCGGGGGTTTTGGGCAGCATGGCGCTTGCCCATCCTTGCATCGTGCTGCCGATCACGCAGGTCATTCTGGACCATGGTGGCACACAGCACTACAAACACCGCCACAGCCGGCAAGACAGAGGCTGAGAGATCGCCGCCGGCATATTTTACGCTAACAATCACGAGCAGCACGGCAAAGAGGTTAATCCTCCACCGTGTCGCCTCGATATAAGGCCGGATACTCTTCACTTCGCATCACCTCACACGGTGGATAATGCCCCACAAGGAGCTAGTGCTATTTTACATCATTATATAATTATGACAATCGATTATCATAAACAAAACTTTTTTAAACTTGGATTATCAATAAATGAGGCCTTTCGGCCTCACTTATTATTTAGATATTAGCTATATCTTACAATACTAACTTCTTGTTTCTGGTCCTAAAGTAATATAAACCAACCAACAATGAAGCCAATGCAACAAAAGCGGCTATTGCATAAACATAAATATTATCGTAAGTGTTGGGATTGCTCGGAGTATCGCTATAGGCTATAGCATAGGTAGAATAAGAGTCAGTATCGAAGGACAATATACCTGTTGTCTCGTTATAGGAGCTATCTAATTTGGTTACAGTGCCATCGTGATCTCTGAGCACAGAATAATTAGAGTGGCCTTTTAAACTGTCTGCCAACTGCAAGTTAACTGACATATCTTGGCCCAGCTCAGTGATATTAGTCTTCCATGCTTCGTCAGATGATCCTTTTAAAACTACTTCATTTAGAGTTAAATCGACCAAGCCTCCGATAGTGGACCCACTGGCAAGCGGTTGAAAAACACTATTATCTCCGTTATTGCTATCCGTTACGGAAAATTCGGCATTGCCATTAATTTCTCCCTCCGGCATGGCTATTGAGGCGCCGGAAACCTTACCACTAACAACTGAGATAATATCACTGGATCGCTCAAAGATTGCGCTTAGATGCAGATGGTTGTTTGGCATTGTAAAGGTATACGATGCTTTGCCCTCATCCGGCACAGTTTGATTACCGTTTAAACCGCCTGAAACATATTGATAACCGTAATCTGGTAACAGCTCAATTGTAACAGTGCTTCCCGCTTCCAAAGAGTAATCCGTATAACCACCAGAGGTAAATCTGTAACCATTTGCCGCAATCACTCTCACCGTTCCGTTTGTAACAATTGAATCGTCTGCCCCTGGAATGTTCCAGCCTAACTGATACAAAGTTCCGGCCGTTGACTCTAATAGGAAATTTCCCTCTGTTGATGTCATGCGATATTTGTTAGTAGCGTCGGTTCCTTCCTCGCATGTGACAGTGGTCGGCAGTGGATTTTCCTCCTCTGTGCCAGTCATGTCGGTCCATGGCCAATGTGATGCTTCTGGTGTAAAATCTCCCAAGGAAGACGTATAAGACAAATCTACTGTTCCGCCGCCGGATACTCGAACCGAGTTAACGTTAGCAGTTGCAATATCACTTGATGCCACTGTTAAAGTCTTGCCGGCACCAGATTCCACTATCATTCCATCACCTTCTGCCGGAGTTTCATCATAATACTGAAGAGCAGTACCAGTAGTGTAAATCGTTAAGTCCCCCATATGAACTTCCACTTCGCTTGCCATAATACCCTTTGAACTTGGTGTTTCGGCTGATCCGATGGTAAAAGCTCTATCGTAAGTGTTAATCATACCCTGTGTAAATATACCGCCTGCCAGATTTATGTCACCCGCAACATCACTCTCACCACCGGATATATTTACCCTACCATTCATGTTTATCGAAAATCCGTCTTCATTTTCAGCGATATTCGCATCCCCAGTAATAATTAACATCCCATCTCCAATACCGGTAATATATCCAAGAGTAATGCCCTGATCAATATTTAATCCGTAACTACCCATAAAACCCGGTTCAATGCTCCAACCCTCACCACTTGCCGAAGTTACTGGAGGCTCAGCGGTTTCATCAATTACCAAGGTTCCGTCTATTGATAATTGCAACGGGTCACCAGGGGGAGGGCCTTCTGGGTCTCCGGGACCACCGGGACCGGGGGCACCATCATAGTTATAAACATTATCCCCAACTATAAAGGTGTCATCGGTATTAACATTAGTTCCACTCAAAATGCTAACCGTTATAATATCATTTAAGCTTGTTTCGTCACCAATAGTAAGTCTTTTGCCTTCACCAATTCTTATGGCTGTGTTGTCGGCGCTGAAAGCACTAATAGAAAGAGAAGATTCATCACCTTTAATGGTCACATTACCCGCTACTGATCTAATTGCAGGATCAGGGCTAGTGCTGACGACTGTATTCGTCCCAACAAGGTCGATAATCAGATCATCGTCGGCAGAGATATTTGCAATATCCGCGTTATTTAAAGTTAAAGTCATTGTTGGCACATCAAAGGACACACCAGCTATGCCATGGTCACTATTATATCCTCCGGCTTGGGTGTAAATTGAAGTTCCGTTGACAGTAATAGAGGTCGAGTCCAAGGCAGACACCATTCTAAATGATACCGCCCCCAAAGCCAAAAACGCGACAAAAGTTACAAGCGTGATTAGCTTGTTAGAAAAAAACTTTCTCATCATAACCCTCCTACACTAAAATATGATAAAATTATTTATATATTGAGGACACAAAAAACTATTATGCCAGTTCAAAGACATTATAAACCCAGGAAAAGAATAAAGCAAAGAAAGCGATTTTTTTGGGTTTTCTTCTTTATATTTATCATCATATTTATATACTCTGTGTTCCGCGTCACAGTCTGGATTATCGATTCAATGAATATTTCTAAATTACTTACTTCAATCAACCAAAACACGCAAATTAGCGAAGTAGACGGTCGACAGGGACAACAATTCAATCCGCCGCAAGATAAGTTCGACCCTTATTGGGATTATATTAACACTAATTTGCTTGATGTTAATTTGGACGAACTAACCAAGATTAATCAACAAACAAAGGGGTGGGTTCAGATAAAGGGAACGAATATAAATTATCCCTTTGTTCAGGCAGAGGATAACAATTATTACCTTAACCACTCTTTTAGCAAAAAGTATAATCAAGCCGGCTGGATATTTTTAGATTATAGAAATAACATTGATAGCTTGGGAGAAAATACAATATTGTACGGACATGGCAGAGTCGGCAACACCATGTTTGGCACTCTTAAAAATATCGTAAAAAGTAGCTGGTACTCAAACAAAGAAAATCACTTGATCAGAGTTTCCAGCCATAAACACAACTCTCTGTGGCAAGTATTTAGTGTTTATCAGATAGATACAACCAATGATTATCTTCAAACATCCTTTTCTAAGGAAAAAGATTTCTCCGAATTTCTCGACATGATTCGCTCCAGATCCGAACTTAATTTTAACACCAGCACAAATTACAAAGACAAGATATTAACTCTATCAACCTGTTTGAATAGTTCAAAAAAAACAGTCATGCACGCCAAGCTAATAAATATTCAATATAAGTAACTAACCTAATAACTAAACAAATAGCGCCCCCTATGCGTTGGGGGCGCTTTTGTTCTTTGGGATATCATCCCCTTTCTTCGGCCGCTTGCACCACGGCCAGTGATACTGCCCGCAATACGGGCAGGGTTGCTTGCGCCGGTTGGGGTAACCTACCGGACGCGGGGGCACTACGGGTCCAACGGGCCCGATCGGCATAGTATCCAACCCCTTTCATTTTCAACGGTTCTGAATTGGCAACTTTTTATAACATTTTTTGACGATATTCGCAACATTTTTTGCTTTACAAATTTTGCAAAAAGTTATAGTATTACTTATCGTCGCAACATCGACTCCAAGCGAGGTAAAGCCATGCCCGAATTGACTATCGCCACATTCCTGACACTGCCGTTCACGATGGGCACAAGAGTGGCTATCTCCCAAGGGTGGCTATACTCCATGGACGAGGTAGTCATTCACCCTGGCATTACCCACCACAACGGGGTGGACTTCGCCTGCCCATGGGGTACACGCGTACTGGTGCCGGCCGACGGTGTGGCAGTAGCCAGCTACCACACCTACTACATGGGTGATTTCCATGGTCGTCTGATCGGCTATGGGCTAGGGTTGTTTGTGCAGATCTGGCACCCCGAGGCCCAACTCTTCACCTCTTACGCACACCTATCCAAGGCGTCTAAGGAGATTCCCTACATCTCACCGGTCCGCCAGGGCGACAGTTGGCAACCGGCGGCAGCCATCTATGTGCCGCTGGAGGTGTTTCTGGCGCAAGGTGTTGAGGTGAAACGGGGTGACTATCTTGGCGAAGTTGGCCGCACAGGCCTACTGCTCCACGACGAGACACCCAGCAACCCCCCAGCAACCAAGGCGACCGACCCCACTTGGGATCCTGCAGGTGATCACTTGCACTGGGAGTGCTACAGACGCACACTCGACGGCCTCCGCAAGGACCCTGAGGCGCGCTGCGACCCCTTCGGTGTCTATGGCCTCCGCGAGGCCTACAACATCAACAAAGCTAGCGGTCTGTTGCTGGCCGGCCCCAAGGGCAGACCCCTATGGGCCAACGAGTGACAGTCGCGAAATGTCGAACCAGCGGCCCCGATCAATCGGGGCCGCGCCGCATTTTAGCTTTACTTTCAAGACTAATAAGGATATATTTTTAGGTATGGGCAATCGCAAGAAGCTTTCAATTTGTTTTTTATGTACTGACAATGTCGGACGCAGCATAGTAGCAGAGTATTGTCTGCGGAATTATTTAACAAAGAACAATATTAAAGAGATCAACGTATCCTCTGCAGGAACTGATGCAGCTAGCGACACCTCCAGCTTTTCTATGGCTCATGTAGATGAGATGAAAAAAATGGGCATTAATGCTTCGAAGCACGCAAGAATTCAAATGAATCAAAATATTGTGAACAATACCGACCTGATCATCTGCATGGATAGCTGGCACCAGACTTGGCTTAAGGAGCATTATGGCATAGATGCACCTTTGTTTAATGAGATATATAATAAAGAATCTAGTTCCATCCGCGTCTCTGACCCGGAACAGAAAACTAGCCTAGACAATCGGATGATAGAAATCACACACTATATCAATAACGCGATTCCACAGCTGGTCAATAATATTAATAAGTTTAGGTAATTCGGGATTCTTATGTCATTACAAATAGGAATTGTTGGCCTTCCAAATGTAGGTAAATCGACGTTGTTTAACGCCCTTATTCGTGGTGCCAAAGCAGAGGCAGCCAATTATCCTTTTTGCACCATTGAGCCGAACGTAGGCGTGGTTGAGGTGCCAGATGAGCGACTAAAACCTCTTTCAGAGGTATCAAAATCTAAAAAAATCGTGTCGGCTGTGGTTGAATTTGTTGATATCGCAGGATTAGTGCGCGGAGCAAATAAAGGAGAGGGACTTGGTAATCAGTTTTTGGCACACATTCGTGAATGTGATGCGATTGCAATGGTGGTGCGCTTTTTTGAAGATGAGAATATCGTTCATGTAGAAGGTAAAATTAACCCCGAAGAAGATATTAAAACCATCGAAATTGAGCTGCAACTTGCCGATATTTCTACAGTAGAGAAACGCCTTTTTGGTGTAGAGAAAGAGATGAAAACCGGTTCCAAAGAATCAGCTTTAGTCCACAAGGCGCTACAAAAGATTAAAGATATTTTGCATCAAGGCAAGAATGCTCGTGAGGCAGATTTGAACGAAGAGGAGCTAAAAGAGGTTAAAGGCCTTAGCCTACTGACCATGAAACCAGTGCTCTATATCGCTAATTGCTCAGAAGAGCAATTAACTAATAACCAAGATACAATAACCAATAATCAAAACAATTTAACAATTGAACAATCTAACAATTTCATCCCAATTAGTGCCAAAGTTGAAGAGGAATTAAACAGTCTCAAAGAGGAAGAAAAGGCTGAATACCTCGACTCACTAGGCCTAAAGGAATCAGGGCTTAATCGTTTAATAAAAGAAGCATATAAAACACTTGGATTAATTACCTACTTCACTAGCGGAGAACCAGAAACCAGAGCATGGACAATAAAAAAAGGCTTCACCGCCCCGCAAGCCGCAGGTGTAATTCACACCGATTTCGAGCGTGGCTTTATAGCCGCTGATGTGGTTGGTTGGTTAGACCTTGTAAACCAAGGCAGCTGGACCTCTGCCCGCGCCAAGGGCCTAGTAAGAACCGAGGGCAAAAACTACATCTTTAAGGACGGCGACGTAACCTTATTTAAATTTAATGTTTAGGGGTTTGTTCTAATATTAATAATTTGAGCCCAAAGATTGAAGAATTGGGCTATTTTTGTTAGTGTAGCACCGAGCTTTAAAGCTCACCATCACATCACTCTACCCTGAAGGGGGTGGCTGAGTTGTTTGAGTTTCTTGCAGTTGCGCTGTCGTACATATGGGGGTCGCTCCCCTTTGGGTACACGGTGGGGAAGCTCGCCGTAGGGAAGGGCTTCGACATCAGAAACCATGGCTCCGAAAGCATCGGTTTCACCAATGTCTGGCGAGTACTGGGCATGAAGGTAGCAATACCAGTGCTCATCCTCGACCTGCTCAAGGGATACCTGCCTGTGGCGATCGCCATGCACACGCTTGGTGTTACAGCCGCCTGGCTCTGTCTGATCGCGGTAATGATCGGGCATGCCAAGTCGCTCTACTTCCGACTCACCGAAGGTCATTTCAGCGGCGGTAAGTCGGCGGCTTCTGCGATGGGTGGCATCGTTGCTCTTCAACCAGTGCTCGCCGGATGGGTGTTCCTGTTCTTCCTGGCAGTACTGCTTGTGAGCAGAACAATGTCGGTATCTTCGATGCTTGCGAGTTTCTGTGCAGTCTGGCTATCCTACCACTACGAACTGGGACACGGATGGCACACTCTGTTCTGGGTTGTTGCAGTGCTGATTATGTACACGCACCGCCGCAACCTAGGGCGCTTGGCTCATGGCACCGAGAACAAGATGTTCGAGTGGTCGGACATGCGGTGGCCATGGCAGAAAAAGCCAACGACTAAAGAGCAACCCGAGATCCTGGCAGGGTTCGTGATTCACGCCATGGACTGGAGAGATCTCCTGCAATCCATCTTCTCATGGTGGATAGGCTTTCTCGGGATGTGGGAACGCACGAGACCCATCGCAACGTGGATATTGGCTCACGTACCGGTCATCGAGAACGCCGAGATCAGAAACATCCGACTCAAAGATGGCCGAAGGGTTAGAGTCCTGGTGTTGGCGATTCCTTGGGTGTCCAGCATGATCAAGCAGGTCCGGTATGCCAACGAGATTGACGAAAGAGAGGAAAAGATCCCGTCGGGATCGGAAGGAGCCGAAGCCAGAGATGAGGTGAAGAGAGCCAAACAAGCTCCGGAGTATAGGAGGTCGAAGTGGTTCCGTGATAGGCTCTGGCAAAGGCTTCGAAGCACAGCGGTGCAGACCAGACGTAGGGGTTGTTCGGTGTTAGGTCTTGGCGCTCTACTTTCGACCGAGTTCAACGGAGGTGCAGACCTACAGAAGTGGTGCAACGCGAGAGGCCTTGACCTGACCGTAGACAACGGAGCGGCCTACACAGCCGTTTCCACGGTACAGGCGGTGATTAAAGAGACACCCATGCCCCTCGACCAAGCTAAGGTCAAGGTAGTAGGTGCCAGCGGCTTCATCGGTCGCATTACCGCCAAGTACATGGAGAAACTAGCCGCTCAAGTGACCGTAATAGGCAGGGACGAGGCCAAGTTAACCGGGTTCAGTCAATCCACGGCAATCTCAACCGCGCTGGAAGACGCTTACGACGGCGACGTTGTAGTGCTTCTTACCAGCGCGCCCGGACAGGTGGTGAACCTCGAGAACTGCACCAAGTTCAAGCCTGGCGCTACCTTCATGGACGGCGCTAGGCCTGTTGACTTCGACGAGCAAATACTCAAAGAACACCCCGAACTCAACTTCAAGCTGGTGCGCTGTGGGGTCATCAAGTTTCCACAAGAAGAAGGCAGAGACGTTCTGTGTGGTGTGGATTTCCACTTCGATGGCTACTACCCAGCTTGCGTCGCCCAGTGTGTAATGGTGGCGGCCGGAGGAGAAGAGGGAAGATCGAACGCCACCAACGGAGCGTCAATCAGGCCAGCCAAGTATGAGTACTTCGCAAATAGTGCCGAGGCATGTGGCTTGGAGGTCATAACCTCGCGAAGATCGGAGGGAGATGTATTCGAGGGCAATTACAACTAGGCTGCGGCAGCAAGTTGCAGTCGACGAATCGCGCACCCCCTTTCCCACGCGGAGAGGGGGTGCTCGCATTTTTACTTAATTATCTTTTCTGCTAGTATATATTTATGAAAAAAATAGCAATTATGGGTGCAGGTGGATTCGGTACGGCCTTGGCTTTTGTTCTATCCCGTAACAGTCAAAGTGTAAGCCTTTGGGATCAAGACGAAGCATTAATAGCCAAATGGAGAAAGCAAAATTTTAGCGACAGATACCCATATCTCAAAAAACATAAGTTTAATAAGAACATTAAATTGATCTCAGGTAGTGTGAACGCTGACGACCACGACTATGTAATTGTTTCAACCTCAACCAGCGGTATCACTGGCGCACTAAATAGTCTAAATACCAACGGCAAAACTCCGATAGTTTTGATCCAAAAGGGTATGCTGGATGGACTGATCTCCCCTCACGATTTAGCAAAAAAGATTTTCCCAAAAGAGACCATTATGCAATTCACCGGGGCCGGTTTTGCCAAGGATTTGGTGGGCAGATCTCCAGCAGGAATGATTGTGTTGCATGAAACTAAAGATACATCCACCGCCAGTGATTTCGCCTCCGTGTTTAAGGGTAGCAACATCTGGCCTACACTCTGTTCGGATCTCTTTGGGGTCAACATCCATAACTCTCTTCGCACCATTGCTTCTTTTGAACAAGGCTTTGTATATGGATATTTTGAACACAAGTTTCGCAAAAAACCTCCTGTTTCTACAATCGCGATTACCTTTTCTGCTATCAACCAAGAAACTAAATTAATTGCCAGAAATCTTGGAGCGACAAAAGAAATTCACGATATAGAATCGAAAGTCCACAGAATTTTAGAAGCCGATTTAATGCTTTGCCAGTCCGACTCCAGCCGAAACTTCGCTTTAGGTCATTTTGTAGGCAAAGGCTATTGTTTAGATGAAGCAAAGAAAAAGGTAACAGAGGGAGTGGCAGAGTGCCTAAACAATATCAGCTCGATATTCGCCGCCATTAGCGAAAAGGTAATTAAGGACACAATTGAGGACAGTTTCCCATATTTACTGGCTGCAAAAAATTTAACAGAAAAAGGAGAGATAGAAAGCCAGATGAAAAGAATATTGTCCCACCACGAAAACTATATAGCTTAGTTTTTTTGTGCTGTGGTTTGTGAGCGTGTTCAGATTGACTTAAATTGTATTTTGTGCTATAATTGCTTAATTCTCTAAAGCAGAGATATATTTTTTGTTGCATAAAAATACTCCCTGCTTCAGCAGGACAAGCATCACAATCGAAGGAGGCGAGGCGCATGAAAGCGCTCTCCTACGCCGTATTTGTTGTTCGGTTGTTGTGGTACATGGTGTGGGGAGGGGCTTACGCCATATCCTCCTTCATCATTGTGCCATTCTTCATCGCGCTGGCACGGCTACTAGTTGCCGTGCTAAAGCAGTGCTGGGGCAACCTGGCCTGCTTCTACAAGAGGTGGGTCAAGAGGAGTGGCCTGGGCCGTGTGCTTCTTTGGCACGGTGCCGCCTTCGTCGTAATCATGGTTGTCGTCGGCTCATGGGGAGACGCACCGCGCACGCCCCAAGCCGGAAGCAACCAGGCAAAGGAGCAGGTGGCACCCGCTACCACTCCCGAGCCCATGGACAAAAAGCCCGAGGAGAAGCCTGCGCCTGCAGAGGTAAAGGATACTTCTCCGAAGGGGGCGCTAGGCAAGGGCGCATGGATCATCGAGCTGGACGAGGCCGAACTTGGCCAAGTCAAACAGATCAAAGATCCGGAGGCTCGCCAGAGTGCGCAGGTAAAGGCGGTTGTGGCTAAGGCCAAGAAAAACGGCCTGGGGCATATCATCGTCAAGACTGCCCACTTCGGTAAGCCGTATGGCAGCTGCCCGCCCGAGATGGCGCGTGAACTTGGCGAAGCCTGCCGCAAGGCTGGCATCCGCTGCTTCGGCTACGGCCGAATTCTAGCGGACGATGCTGATGCCGAAGCGGAGATGGCCAAGCGAGCCATGCGCCCTGCCAGAGATGGCGGGCTCGGGCTCGATGGCTACGTCTTTGACGCCGAAGGAGAGGTTAAGGGCAAAGATAAGAATCTGCGCCTAATCCTCGCTGATGTCAAAAGCTGGCTTAAGGCTGCGGCGCCTAATAAGCGCCTTGGCTACTCCAGCTTCGGCATCCCCTCCTACCACAGAGGACTCGCTTGGGACACACTCAACGAGTTCTGTCACTACGCCATGCCTCAGTTGTATTGGCGCAGTTGGCAGAGTACTCAGAAGTGGTCCTTGGATGAGTCCCTTGGCAAGTCGCTCGCCTCTTGGCGCGACTGCCCTCTGCCGGTGGTGCCCACCGTGCAGAGCTACTCAGGAAAGCTTGGCGGCGTAGCCCGTGTCGAACCAGCCAAGATGAAGAAGTTCCTGGCCGGCCTCGACACAAGCTCCGGCTTCAACTCCTTCCGCTGGGACTATACGGGCCCAGAGCAGTGGCAGGTAATCCGCGACTTTAAGTGCGGGCAACCTAGTTACAAGCTCAAAGTTCCGGCGGAAGGCAAGCAGACTAGTGCCGCCTCGACCACCATGCCCAAGATGCCGCTTGAGCCAACTGGCAAAGGCGACCTCACCGGCATGGTTGTGGTCATCGACCCCGGCCACGGTGGCACCGACCCCGGCATGGGTTGGAAGGTGGAATGGAAGAAGAGCGGCAAGGCCCACAAACTCAAAGCGTGGGAAGCCGCCGTCACCTACCCCACCTCCTGGCAACTGGCCGCCACCCTACGATCCCGAGGTGCTTACGTCTACCTCACCGCCTGGGACCCGATCATGGCCCAGGTGCCGACGGGCGCTCGGGATCTACCGTTGCCGAGGAAAGCAACCTTCACGGACGACTGCAAGAAAGTCCGCGGAGGCATGTTTTCGCAGCGCTTTGCCACAGTTTCGACTGCGGTTAAGCGCTTCGACGCCTCCGGAAAGAAACTGGGCTGGCGCCATGTTGCCTTCGTCAGCATCCATGTGGACTCGCTCGGTGGAAATGTGAGCGGTGCCCACGCTGTTTGCTGGCCGGGAGATGTTGACCTTGGCGAACCGATCGCAGCTGAACTTGCAAAGATCGGCGTTGCCACACCCGGCAGACCACTCTGGGAGAAGACGAAGAGGATGGGCATCATTGCCCCAAGTAACGTTCCCCTTCGTCTCCGACTGGTGGTCGAGATGGGAGTCCCGGCCAACGATGGCGGTGACTCATGGCGACTGCGATCACAAAAGCATCGACAGAAAATCATCGATGCCATCGCCAACGGCCTCGCCGCCGTTAACGACTAGGCCGATTCCGCGGAGCCTAGCAACAAAAATCCGCGTTTTCAGAGCCGCCCTCGCAAGGGGCGGCTCTTAGTATTTAAAACCAGACAGAACAACAAGAAAAATGTTGACAAACACACTCTCTTCTGTTAGTATAACTATGCTTATCGGCAGCAGATAAGGCGCCGTGAACTATCACACGGAGGGAAACTGGGAGGTTTCTCGGTAGTTCACGGCGTTTGCCCGACCCCTCAGCCCATATTGCATAATACTTATTGCATTTTGCTGTGTTCGATCTTCAATACTCAATGTTCGAGATTCGAAAATTGCTATTGGAAATTGAAATTCCCCCGCTTCTTTAGCTGGGGGAACTCGCGGCCGACCTAAATTGGCCAACATTATGCGAGTGCCAAATTATAAAACGTATTAATTTACCACTGAAAATCATTTAACGGAATACATGGAAATTCTGTGTTTTCTGTGAAGATAATTATGTGGAAGAAAATAACATAGGAGTTTTTATGCGACAGTATGAAATGACTTATCTCTTATCAGACAAAGTCAATGATAACGAGATTACCGCCACTACTGGCAAAATTAACGGAATTATTACCGGACGCAAGGGCAGAATATTAGGAGAGGAAAACTGGGGCCGTCGCAAATTGGCCTATCCGATTGTAAAACAGGATTTTGCAACCTATATTACCCTAAACTTTGAACTCGAACCGGACCAATTGGCAAAGATTATTCGCGATCTAAAGTTAACCAAAGAGGTTATTCGCCATTTAATTGTGGTTAAAGATTACGGCAAAGAGGAGCTTAAGCTCTCTGTAGATGAGATTGCTGAAACAGAGGAAATAGAGGAAGTTGTTGGTGGAGAGAAAAGTTTTGAAGCGATTGAAGGGGAAACAGAGCAAAGCTATGATCTTATGGCTAAGAGGGAGGAGACCTCCGAAGAATCTGAAGGTGATGCAGATACGGCCGACAAAGAAATTGAAGCAGAGAAAAAACCGGAAACAGAAGAGAAAGTAACAGAAGCAGAAGCAAAACCAGAATCAGAAACCATAAAAGAGGAAGAAAAAGTAGAGGTTGAGGAAGCGGAAGCATCAAAACCAAAGAAAAGAACTGTCAAAAAAGAGAAAAGTCTTGAAGCTGAAGTTGAGAAGGAAGATAAAAAAATAGCCAAAAAAACCATTAAGGCCGAAGCAGTAGATGACAAAAAACAAAAAGCTGAGGCTGAGGCTGATCGTTTGGCAAAATTAGACGAAGAGATTGAGGGCATTTTAGGAGACGATCTCTAATCAATTAGAGATCGCATCGGGTTTTGAAATTTTATGGTATTTCTATCCGGCCAGGCAGGCAGAACTTACCAAGACGCAAGCATTATGGTAAAGTTGAGGTAATTAACTAAGGAGTCCAATGTTAAATCTAAATCGTGCACAGATATTAGGCAACCTGACCAGAGACCCCGAGATGAGGTTTACGCCAAATGGTCAAGCAGTATCAAACTTTGCAGTAGCCACCAACAGAAGATGGAAAAATCAAGACGGTAGCGCTGGAGAAGCAACAGAGTATCATGATGTTGTAGTGTGGGGCAAACAGGCAGAAAGCGTATCGCCAATGCTCAAAAAAGGTCAGCCTGTTTTCATTGAAGGACGTTTACAAACAAGAAGCTGGGAAGGTCAAGACGGCGCCAAAAGATATAAAACAGAAATAGTAGCCGAGAGTGTTATTGTATTGGGTAGCAAAGGCATGTCCGGATCAGACAATTATGCATATGAAAATGAGACAAACCCTGTAGAAAGCATCAGTAAATCATCAAGCAACAAAGCAGATACCAAGGGAGATATTGCGCAAAATGCCAACGCAGACGACGAAATAGACATTGAAGAGATTCCATTCTAATAATATTAATTAATAATAACCGGATTTGTAAGGAATTAAATGAAAAGAGAATTCAGAAAATCACAGAACGAGCCTAAGTTCAACAAAAAATGTTACTTTTGCGTCAACAAAATTAAAGATGTTGACTATAAAGACGTGCCAACACTTAGCAAATATTTGAACCGTTGGTCAAAAATTGAATCGAAAGACAGAAACGGCAACTGTGCCAAGCACCAAAGATGGCTGACAACAGCCATCAAGAGAGCAAGATTTTTAGCTCTTTTACCATACATAAGCAGATAATTTTCAATTTACAATTTACAAAAAATATCCAGATATCAAATATGATTTTTTTGGGAATTGAGTAGTTGGCTATTAACTGAAAATTGACTATTGATCATTGGGAATTCACCATGTTAGCAATCACCGATTTAAAAAACGGCACTAAGTTTATCTATGAAGGAGACCCCTTTGTAGTTTTGAGTTACTCTCAAAGTAAAATGGGGCGTGGTGGTAGTGTGGTCAAGGTCAGAATTAAAAATCTTAAAAATGGCAACGTTTTAACAAAAACTTTCCAAGGTGCCGACAAATTTGAATCTGCTGATCTTGCAAGGCGCAAAGCTAATTTTCTTTACAGCGACGAAAAAGAAGCTAATTTTATGGATTTAGAAAATTTTGATCAATTCTCGATTCCTATTTCGCAAATTGGCGATCAAAATATCTACCTCAAAGAGGGCACAGACATCGATATATTACTGTTTAATAACACCCCTATAAACATCGAACTACCAATTAAAATGAAATTTATGGTTGTAGATGCTCCTCCTGCCATAAAAGGCAATAGTGCCGGAGCAGTCACCAAAAAAGCAAGAATTGAAGGCGGTGGGGAGATCGACGTTCCAATCTTTATCAAGCAAGGTGATATAATTGTTGTAGACACTCGGGACGGGAGCTACGTAGAAAGAGGTTAGAAAAAGTAAAGACCAAGAACCAAGAATTTTTGGATCCTAGATAATAATTTGATTGAGAATTTTGGGTTTTGAATTTTATGTATTTGGTTTAATAATGGAGCGGGGATGATAGTCAGCTACTCACAAATTATTGGTAGCGAGATATTGGCCATAAATGAGCAAAAAACTGTTGGCAAGGTTTCCGACGTTGTAATACAAAAAAATGACCTAAAAATTAAGGGATTTTTGCTACACTCTCCCTTCTTTTTTGTGCCACCCAAAGCAATCGCTTTCGGTGATATCTTAGAAATAGATAACAGAGCTGTTGTGACTCAAAAAGACGAAAATATTTTGCCTCTTAAAGAGCTGGTCTCAATCGAAAAATCCATAAAATCAAAACTTTGTGGCGTTAAACAAAGGGTAGTGACAAAGTCAGGAACTGCTGTTGGTGTTGTATATGACTACACAATAGAATCGAGCACCGGCCTGATATACTCGCTCTATGTCAAAAAGTTTTTGACAGAGAAAATTATTCCCAGATCGATAATTTTAGAACTTAAAGAGAACATATATACTATCGAAGACGACTATGAACTAATAAAAAACAGCGCTACCATGCCCGAAACCGCCTAATTAACCTCAAGATGTTCATAATAAAAATCCCCCCTTCTTTCGAATCGGGGATTTTTATTTATTTTAGGTTTTGGGTTTGCGTGGCTTACATTCCCATCATGCTTGGATCCATACCGCCACCCATAGGCATTGTTTCCTTCTTCTCCGGTTTGTCAGTAACTGCTGCCTCAGTAGTAAGAATAAGTGCTGCAATCGACGAAGCGTTTTGAATTGCCGTTCTGGATACTTTGGCTGGATCAACGATACCGAATTCAATCATTTTACCATATTTGCCGGTTGCCGCATCATATCCTTCACCTGGTTTCATGGCACGAACTTTTTCTATAACAATCGAACCCTCTACACCAGCATTCTCAGCAATTTGACGCATCGGCATCTCGAGAGCTTTTTTAACAATTTCTAAACCAACTGCCTCGTCACCGCTGACTGGAACATTCTTAAGTTCGCTAATTGCATCAATAAAGGCAACTCCGCCACCGGCCACAATGCCCTCTTCTACAGCCGCTTTTGTCGCTTCTTTAGCATCTTCAACCTTATATTTTTTCTCTTTTAGTTCGGTTTCGGTGGCGGCCCCAACTTTTATAACACCAACGCCGCCAGAAAGTTTTGCCAACCTCTCCTCAAGCTTCTCTTTGTCGTAATCTGAGGTAGTTTTTTCAATCTGTTTTTTGATTTGAGCAACTCTTGCATCGATATCAGCCTTCTTGCCTTTGCCCTCAACAATAGTGGTTTTGTCTTTGTCAATCTCCACTTTTCTGGCTCGACCCATCATCTCCAACTTGGCATCCTCTAGCTTGGAACCAGTGTCCTCAGAGATTACTGTTCCGCCAAGCAAAACAGCCAAGTCTTGCAACATCTCTTTGCGCCTGTCACCAAAACCAGGTGCCTTAACAGCAACCACATTCAAAACACCACGAAGCTTGTTCACGACCAAGGTAGCTAAAGCTTCTCCTTCAATATCCTCTGCCACAATAACCATCTCTTTCTTACCTGTCTTCGCCATCTCTTCCAAAACCGGTAATATCTCTTGAATTGAGGAGATCTTCTTGTCAGTTAAAAGAATATATGGATCTTCCAAAACTGCTTTCATAGAAGCGGTGTCTGTAACCATATATGGGCTAATATAACCATTGTCAAACTGCATACCCTCAACAATCTCTTTCTCTAATCCCAAGGTATTTGATTCCTCAACAGTAATCACTCCATTGCTCTTGCCAACCATATCCATAACCTCGGCAATCAATTCACCAATCTCTGTATCACCTGCCGAAATTGAAGCAACTTGAGCGATCTCTGCTCTGCCCGATATCTCTTTGGCATTCTTTTTAATAGTCTCAACTACTTTAGCAGTGGCTTTTTCTATACCTCTGCGCACTTCAATTGGATTTGCTCCGGCCGCAACATTTTTTAAACCGGCATTAACCATAGCTTGAGTGAGAAGTGTGGCGGTTGTTGTCCCATCGCCGGCAATATCGTTGGTTTTGCTTGCCACCTCTTTGATTAGCTGAGCGCCCATATTCTCAAATTTATCTTCAAGCTCAATCTCCTTTGCAATAGTTACACCGTCGTTTGTTACGGTTGGTGCTCCAAAGCCCTTATCAAGAACCACATGGCGCCCCCTGGGCCCCAAAGTAACCTTAACCGTATCTGCCAACTTATTTATCCCTTCTTGCAAACCTTTTCTTGCTTCCTCGGAAAATGCGATTTGTTTAGCCATAAATTCTCCAATAATTTTCAATTTAATATTTAAATTGAATTATTAATGTTTTAATGAAAAATGATTATTATTTTAATATTTTAAAAAAATTCTAAATTATATATTTTAAATTATTTACAAAATTCCAAGAATATCTTCTTCTTTCATAACTTTATATTCTACTCCGTCAATTTTAATCTCATCGCCGGAATATTTGCCGTAAACAACCTTATCGCCCTTTTTGACGCTAAAATCATACTTTTTACCGTCTTTTTGTTTGCCTGTTCCTAAAACTATAACCTCTCCCTCGGCCTTTTCTTCTTTTGCAGTATCAGGAATATAAATACCTGATTTGGTTTTTTCTTCAGCGCTAACCGGTTTGATTAGAACCTTGTCTCCAAGTGGCTGTAACATAGTTTCTCCTTAATATATTAATTGATACTACAACACAGATCTCTCACGCGAATATTCACAAACTATAACGAAATATTTATAAGCTATTTGTGTCGATTTGTGTGGTGATTTGTGTTCTAATCTCTCTTACCGCTTTCCCATTGTAAAGCATACTTTACATTTATGTCAAGAGTCTCAAATAAAAAAAGGCTTTACAGCCCTCCAAGCCATTAACTTAAGATGAGGTGATGACGCAAGGGGGTAACGTCAAGCACCTCACATACCATACTACTATTGTTTGCGCTCTAAATCAAGTCCTCTTTACATTAGCATTACTCTTTTTGGGCGGGTGGAAACGCATTTCATTGTCGTTTACCACAATTAAATGAGGATACTTTTTTATTCGAGGATCATTGTTGATACGATTAATTTGTAACCCTTTGAGCCACATTTCGATTCTTTGTCCAAATATCCCGGACAACAATCTTTCGAATACTAATTTTGCTTTTGGCTGATTGCTTGAAACCATCATTTTTTGGGTTTGGGGTCTTATATTTTGGGCTGTAACATATTTCTGCATCCACCCATGATTGGTTTCAATCAACTTTTCAAAGACTATATGATCACCCGCCATTAGCAAAGACTGCGAATAGTTTTTGGCACAATATCTGTCCATTTCCTCTCCCCTATTATGAGGAATTATTAAGAATTCATCAGTTAGAAAATAATTCAAGCAAATCCTACCCCCATGATACTTGGACTCATTAGAAGATCTTTTCAAGCCGGTTAGCCAAACCAATATTGTAGACAAAAAACGAGCAGTAAATATTCTGCCACTTTTACAAATTATTAACAGATCGATGTCTGATGTTCTCTTGCTTCTTCCTTGAGCCAACGAACCGTTTAGAATTACACAACGCACAAAAGGCACCCCAAAAATAAGGGTCGATATAATTTTTGCTACTCTGATACGTTTTTTTGTCAAATAATCGTTACTCATAAAGACAAAATATTGCACTTTTGATATTTTTTTTCAATTCCCATAACCTCATGTTACAATATTATCGTAATAATAAAATAGAATCTAAAAAAAACCCCTTTAAAAACTGAAATTAAGGAGTTTTTTGTTTTTATAACAGTCATTAATATTATTAGTTGCTATATACTCGGTGCTTAGGCAAACAGTGGCACCATAAGTAACAAGTTCTTTGGAGGACAGAATGGCTAAATACATCTTCGTAGTAGGTGGCGTTATGAGCGGTGTGGGCAAAGGAGTCGCGGCTGCCAGCATCGGCACAATTTTAAAAAGCAAGGGCTTCAAAGTCACTGCTATCAAAGCAGACCCTTATATCAACGTAGACGCCGGCACAATGAACCCGACCGAACATGGAGAGGTATTTGTTACCCTGGACGGAGATGAGACAGATCAAGACATGGGCAACTACGAGAGATTCCTGAATGTCGATCTAAATCGCGATAATTACATGACAACTGGCAGAGTCTATCAATCAGTCATAAATAAAGAAAGGAATTTGGAGTACGAAGGCCGCTGCGTCCAGGTAGTTCCACATATCCCCGAAGAGATTATCAGCCGCATAAAAAGAGCCGCCGAAAAAAATGATAATGATTTTGTGATCACTGAAATCGGCGGAACGGTTGGAGAGTATGAAAATGTGTTATTTCTGGAAGCAATTAGAATTTTAAAGATGCAACAACCACAGGATGTTTGCATTGTTATGGTTTCTTATTTGCCCATTCCATACCATATTGGAGAGATGAAAACTAAGCCGACACAGATGGCCGTTAGATCTCTTAACTCCACCGGATTACAGCCTGATTTTATCCTCTGCCGGAGTGAAAAGCCAATTGATGATAAACGGCGCGAGAAATTAGCAATCTTCTGCAACATAAAACCAAACCACGCGGTATCGGCTCCTGATGTAAAGTCTATATATGACATCCCGCTGAATTTTGAAAAAGAGGATCTTGGCAATAAGATCATTAAGCACCTTGGATTAAAAGCAAGACCGTCTAATCTTAAAAAATGGCAGGATTTTGCGAACAAGGCCAATTCAAAATTAAATAAAAGCGTAAAAATTGGCATAGTAGGAAAATATTTTACCACCGGCGACTATGTGCTTGCAGACTCATACATCTCAATTATTGAGTCGGTAAAGCATGCCTCATGGAATAATAATTTGTCCTGTGATATAGAATGGCTATCCAGTGATGACTACGAGAGGGATCCTGAAAAGCTTGCCGAACTCTCTAAATACGATGGCATTATTGTGCCAGGTGGATTTGGCTCTAGAGGAGTAGAGGGCAAGATAGCCACAGCTAAATACTGCCGCGAAAACAACATCCCCTATTTAGGTCTTTGCTACGGCATGCAAATAGCCACAATCGAGTTTGCCCGCAATGTGGCTGGTCTTAAAGATGCCAACACAACAGAGATTAACCCAAACACCCCACATCCGGTAATTCATTTAATGCAAGAGCAAGAAAAAAAGATGGCAGAGCATAACTACGGCGGTTCAATGAGATTGGGCGGTTATCAATGTAAATTAACAAGGGGATCAATATCATACGAAGCCTATAAAAAACATGCGGCAGATAAAGTTAATAAAGATACCATTATTGAAAGACATCGCCATCGCTACGAATTTAATAATGATTACAGAGAAAAGTTAGAAAAACTTGGCTTGGTAATCGCCGGTCTTAACCCAAGCCAAAAACTAGTAGAAATTATTGAGATCAAAAACCATCCGTTTTTTGTTGGGACTCAGTTTCACCCGGAACTACAATCGCGCCCGCTACACCCGCATCCTCTATTTATGAGATTTATTGAAACGGCCGCCAATAAATAGCCTCTTAGGCTATGCGGCCTTCTTATCTTTATAGTATCTAATAAATTCAACACCAAATAGGGTGGTTATTACTACTGCAATTATTGCAACTATCTCTTTTGTGCTTAGCAACTCTAAACCAAAAACCTCTCTAATATTTGGGATTAGAGTTACGAATTGCACCAACAAGGCCAAAATAATTCCAATGTTTAAAGATCGACTGGAAAAGAATCCTTTAAAATCTTGCCATATCCTTTTCTTGGCTTTGATTGATAGCACTAAAGCCATTTGAGACCAGCCCATGGCAAAAAATACTAAAGTTCTGGCATGCGCCACCGACTGATACAGCCCCCAGATATATATAGCCATGCAAAACACCAAAACAACCAAGCCTGAGATAAGCGACAGACTAACAGAGCTCTTAATCGAATCTTTATCTTTGTCGCGGGGCAGATCGCGGACCATTCGCTTCGGCAAACCACCAAAAGCCAAAGCTAAAGAGGGAAAAGAATCTGATATCAAATTTATCCAAAGTATCTGTAAAGCGGTTAGCGGAGCTGGCAAACCGAATAGCATTGCTAAAGAGATAAGAAGAATTTCCGCAAAATTGCCGGCAATCAAAAAGGTCATGGCGTTTTTTATGTTGTCGTAGATTGCCCGACCATACGCGATGGCATTAATTATAGTAGCATAATTATCATCAACCAAAATGATATCAGAGGCCTCCCTTGCTACATCTGTGCCCCTATTGCCCATAGCAATGCCCACAGTCGCCGCTTTTAAGGCAGGTGCGTCATTTACGCCATCCCCAGTTACGGCCACAATGTAACCACAACTTTCCATAGCTTCAACAATTTTTAATTTATCTTTAGGAGAAACACGCGCAAATATTTTGACGTGTTCTAACTTCTTTTTCAATTGTGCTTTAGTCAGGTTGCTAAAATCCTCACCGCTTACTAGATCTTGGTCAGAAACGTGCCATCCAATTCTCTCGGCTATGTATCTGGCGGTTTCGGGATGGTCACCGGTAATAATGATGGGCCTAACACCAAGCTTGATTGTCTCCTGCAACGCTTCTCCGACTCCCGGTACAGGTGCATCGGCAAAGGCCATAATTGATAAGAAAGTCATCACTTTTAAATCAGAGGCACTGTTGCTGTTCATCTTTTTTTCAGCAACCGCAACAGTTCTAAAGCCCAAAGAGCCCAACCTCTCCGCTTCAGCCAATATGTCCTTCCTCTCCTTATAAGTAAGTTTGCAAAATCCAACAATCTTTTCTACTGCTCCCTTGGCAACGAGAATTTTTGATCTGTTGTGTAACAATATGACTGAGTTATATTTGTTGTCTGAGCTAAACGGAATTTCAGAGAGTCTGTTGAATTCGGTTCTCGAAATAAATGTCTCCTGACAATTAGAAATAAGGTAATTCGCAATAGCCACTTCCAAAGGGTCCCCAATAAATTCATTTACCTCTTCCCCGGACACGTTAGAAGCCAAAAGGCTAAGCAGCAATGATCTTGTTGTTATCGATTCCATCTCTGAAGAGTCACTTTCAAAAAGCTGACCTTTGTGAAAATACGCAATTTTTGCCAAACTAAGTTCATTCTTGGTAATAGTTCCTGTTTTATCAGTAGCAATAACATTTACTCTGCCCAGAGATTCAATTACTCCCAACTTTCTAACAATTGCTTTTCGTTTGACCATGCCAATAACTCCCAGGGCCAACGCGAGCGTAGTAACAGTTGGTAAGGATTCAGGAACTGCCGCTACCAGCAGAGCAATAACAAATGCGGTTATCTCTAAATAATGCCAACCGCTCCAGAGTCCGTAGAAAAAGATAACTGAGGAGATAAAGATTGAAACAACCGAGAATATCTTCCCAATATATATAATATTTTTCTCTAAAGGTGATATGTCCTCCTCTTTCTCCACTAAAGTAGCAATCAGCCCCAACTCGGTATTTGATCCGGTGGCTACCACAACCCCCCTTCCCCTGCCGGCAGCAACCGTAGAGGCTCCAAATACCATATTCTTTCTATCTCCAAGGGGTGTTTCTAGGGGCAGTATAGTGATTTTTTTTGACACAGGTAAAGATTCTCCAGTAAGGGATGATTCATTCGTCCGTAACCCATCCTCCTCAATGAGCCTAATATCAGCCGGCGATCTATCCCCTTCAGCCAAAACAATGACATCGCCGACTACAACCTGTTCCGAATCGCTCTCTTGTATTCTTCCGTCTCTAATTATTTTACATTTAAAAGAAAAACCTCTTTTAAGAGCCGCCAAAGATTTTTCTGCCTTATATTCTTGAAAGAATCCGACTGCTACATTGAGTGCGATAATAGATATCAGAATGACAGCATCAAACCAGCCATGTGAGAAGTATGAAACAACAGCCGCAACGGATAACAAGACCACAAAAAAATTGGCAAACTGTCTAAGCAAAACAGTCAATGCCGTAATTTCCTTGATATTGCTAAGCGAATTGGGACCGTTTAGGGCTAACCGCCTCTTAGCCTCGTTGGTCGAAAGCCCCTCCTTAAGATCCACCTTAAAATGCCGCCTAACATCATCCACACTCCACTGATGATAAGCGTAATTCTTCATCAATACCATTATATAGCTCAAGACAACTTAAAACAATCTTTTAACCAAAAGCTCCTGGCGCAATCATGCTCCAGGAGCTTAGGTAAGAATCAAATTGATATGTTAGTTTCCAGCTCTTACATGAGTAGTAAAGAAGTTATTGTTGTTGCTAGGATCAGTAACAGTGTTGTCTGCTGTGGAGATCTGAGCAACCACATCGGAGTATTTTACATTTGGACTACTTACAAATTTGATCGGAAAATAATAAACTTGAAAACCACCGCTCTTTAATTCCCCGATATTCATATCAACAGATGACTTGCAGCTGGAAATGTCTTTTGAGGTCTCGCACACTTCACTGGCAACTATTGTATCTGATGGCACAAAGTCGAACACCTCGGCAGCACTAGACAATGTTATGTGGGTATCTTTGGCGGAGTATTTGCCAAGATTAGCCACTACTACTTTTAGCGCGGTGCCGTATTGTGGACTCTTAGCACCCGAATTGCCTGTATTGGATTTAATATTCACAACATCAACTCGAGATAACCATAAATCAGCGGTTCGATAGTCTGCTTGTGCGATTGGAGTGAAATGCTCAACCACAGAAATTGGAATCATCTTGCTTTTTGAACCTGAAAATAAGTCGCTTAAGCCGAAAACGCCCTTAGCAAGCGAAGAGAAACTAAAGCCTGAACTGCTACTTGATCTGTAATATAAGCCGATTTTACTGTAATAGTTTTTACTTCCATCTGATTCGAATCTTGGCACTGTTGTCTTGACGTTATATGTAATACCTTGAGTCAAGTCAACGCCATCACTCATCCATAATCTCGTATTGAATTTGTTGCCCGTCTTTTCAATTTTTGCATTATCGTTACCTGAGGCAACATTGCCAACGACACCAGCTAGGTACAGGTTACCATTTTTGATCTTATCTCTAATTTCGTTTAATAGTTGGGCTTCGGATTTACTGTTCTTTTTTTCATCCCCATATAACTTGCTAACATTCATTAGCAACTCAGACATATTAAGATTGATATTATAATCTACCTGTTGCCCAATAATCACCTCTTGCAACCCGTTATCAATATTAATTACCGACGGGTTACTGACACTCTCACTTACAACCTCGTCTGCAGAAACCCCCGCGTCTCCCTTTAGAGAAGCAAATATAAAATACCCAGCCAAAACCAGAATGATGATACCCAAAGAAATGAGCAAAATCTTAATTTTACGATTCATCTCCGCCCTCCAACATAATAATATTTACCTATTTAAAATACTCTTAATAGATTTCTACTTCAAGTAGTCCATGCTACATATATTAAGGAGTGGCCACGGGCGGGGTTTCGGGAACAGGAGGCATCTCTGGCGTTACGCCTACCAACCACCTTTCGGGCCAAGCGACATATTTCGAAAGAAAATCCTTCTCCTGCAAGACCTTTTCTTCTCTACTTACCTTGTAATGAAACTTGGCGCTTGCTCCCTGATGCGCTTTTTCAAGTTGTTTTCTCTCTCCCGGGGCCAGTGTATCACTTGTCACCTCAATCGGCGGTCCTGGCTCAACAATGTCGTAAATCTCCGGGTTGCCTATTTCGACAACTCTCGAGTCTTTTGTACCATAAAAATCAAAGGTGATTTTTGTGCCAACCACATTCGCCTGAACCAGTATGTGAGAATTGTAATTATTCTTGAACTTAAAATCTGGAGCTGGATCGTAAATGGTCGCATCCATACCGACGGGTGGTTCGTAATAGGAAACGCGATATTTATGGTTCGATCTAGCCAAAATCTCCATTCCGGAGTTAAGCGCAGCCCTAAACAATGTTGTTGACACTTGGCACAAACCGCCTCCGTATTCAGGAACGGTGCGATTTTCTTTGATCACCAGCTCTGGTAGATACCCCCCACTAGCGTCAATTTCTCCCAATTTCTCCAAGGTTGAAAATACTTCACCCGGTTTTATAAGAGTGCCATTTATTGCATTAGCCCCTACTGTAATATTGTGGATTCTATTAGCAGGAGAGCCTCTAAAATTCGTTGTTCCACTGGCAACCAGCTCTTTGAGGCCGTATGATTCCAGCTTATCGGATGTCACCTCTGGCAGTGTGGTTTTTACCTTTAAAACGACCTTCTGGGTATCGGTTTCTTTGACTCCTTTTGTTGCCCTGGCTAAAAGTGCATTTCCAATATCAATTAATGAGCCTTCACGATCAAGTTCTCTACCTTCCTGAGATAATTGAAATGCACTCACCTTGCCATCCTTCGCCTGCAAAACAGCATTCTTGGGTTCACGATTGAGGGTCTGCGCTATGGCATCAATTTGGGTTAAGGCCTTATCACGATCCACGTACAACTCCAAATCATCTTCTTTGGGACGACTTTTTACTAAGCCACCAATGGTATCAACATCGAAATCAAAACTGAGATCAGAATAGACCAATTTTAAAACTCCTTGATCCAGTATCTGGTTAGCTGATTTGAGTCTGTCCTGCGCCTTTTGCTCTAATACTCGTGGCTCGTAAATATTAATACCGAAATGTGTCTCTTTGGTTGTGATCTTTGAAATCTGATCTTTTATGCTCTCAGTAAGAAATTTTTGGTCGATTCTTTTACCCGTCTGTTTATCATCCAATAATATAAATTTGCCCTCGCCGGCATAGCTAATTTCATAGTCCTTTTCCGGAACATCGATCTCTAAAGCGATCTCGGAGATCTTTTTGTTTAGAGCCTCTTCATTTATGGTGTAAGCGGAACCTAATTCAATCTGTTTAAAAAAACTTTTTACCTGCAAAACAAAATTATTAAAAGCACCGCCGTCTCGGCCGTATCCAAAAACAGTCGCCGCACTTGTATTAATATCAAAAACCAGCCCCAAATCGTTAGGAGATATCTGATAAATTTTATCCTCTGTCAACTCGCCCTGATATTTTAAAGTAAAATTACCTTTTAAAAAATCCTGGCTTCGCAATGTTAGATCTTCTACAATTTGGCTTTTATTCATTCCGCCATAGTTTTTGCCACCCATATAAACATTGCTATAGGTCTTTTGGGCATAAGAGATTGAATAGCCAGCAATAGCAACCAGCAGCAGTGCAATAATAGCCAAAACAGACAACAAAGAGAACTTAACTACTCTATTATGTTTGTGCCCTTTGGAACCAGTGGCTTTATCTTTATGTTTAGATTTGGATGCCATATGGCATTAGTATAGCAAAAACACGGACAAGGTAAAAATTATCGTTTAATTATTGAATAATCTTTGCTTATTTTGCTCCACCGCTAGGCTTTGTAATAAAAACAACAGGTTCAAAACCAAATTTCTGCTCGTATTTTGATATTATCTCTCTACCAAAATCAGCCACATAACTACTTTCAACCAAATTTATTGTTGCTCCGCCAAAGCCACCGCCGCTTAAACGCGAACCAAGACAAGAAGATATCTTATTGGCTTGATCAACAATAAAATCCAGCTCTGCACATGAATTCTCAAAATATAGCTTTGAGCTCTGATGCGATGCTGTCATCAACTCACCGACTGTTCTAATATCGCCCATTTCCAGTGCCTTAATGGCAGTTAGCACCCTTTCATTTTCTCCCACAACATGCATTGCGCGTTTATATAAATTCTCCCCCAATAACTTTTTTTTGCTATTCACTTCTTGCATTGTCGCCTGGCGCAGCGAACTCTTGCCAAGTGCCTTAGCCGCCGACTCACAGCTGGCTCGCCTTTCATTATACTCTCCTGCCACTAAAGCATGTTTGACACCAGAGTTAATAATTACTAGATCATATCCGCTTGGCACAGGGATATTCCTCACAGTCAGATCCTTAAAGTCTATAAAGGTAGCATGACCTTTTTTACTCATAAGAGACGATATTTGATCTAGTAATCCACATTTAACACCCGCGTAGTTGTGTTCTGCCGCCTGAGCAATCTTTGCTAAAGAAATATTATCGATATCAAGATTAAATAATTTTTTTAGAAATACCACTGTAGAAATTTCAAGTGCAGCGCTCGACGCAAGTCCCGCGCCGATAGGCACATTTCCGGAGATTACAGCTTCAAAACCGGAGATCTGGTAGCCCAATTTGATAAGTTCAGCCACAACTCCTAAAGGATAATTTGCCCAATGTTTTTCGGCAACCGGTGAAATATTTTTAATGCGCGTTTCGTAAACCTCGTCGTATCTAATACTGGTTAGTTTAATTCTGTCGTCTTGTGTCTTATGGCCCGATATTTGTGTGCCAACGTCCAAGGCAGCAGCCAGCACGAATCCGTTATTATAGTCAGTATGATTGCCCAGCCACTCGACACGGCCCGGAGCATAAGATTTGATCTCCATTTCTCTCCTTATCTGTTTTTACAAATGCAATTTATATTTATACACCCACTTAGAATACAAAAAATATTCGGCTGTTTCAAGGCCGAAATATTGACATTTTATACTTTTTATGTTTATATAAATGTGCTGTCACACCTACTGAACTACAAACTGGAGGAAGAGACGATGAACGTCAGGGCTCTTGTAGCACCAATCATTGGCGGCCTTTTACAGGCCGTCGCCGTAGTGGCGCTGATCACCATGGTGAACGCCATGGGGTCATGGCTGGGCCAGTTCCTGGCTACCGCCTACGGACCACAGGGCAACAGTTTGATCGCTACAGCGATCCTGTGGCTCTTCATTACCTCGATCGTTGCGGTAGCTATCAAAAGCCGCCGCACACCCGCGCCGCCGAAGTGACAGCGCACCCGCCGGGCACCACGAGCCATTCTCGAGGTACCCGGCGCAACCCTAAATACTTAAGCAAAAACCCCATATCATATGATGTGGGGTTTTTGCATTTTTCTCTTTTCAAGTATCGCCGTCAAGACATTGAATTTCCATTAAACAAACTTTTGTATCGGCTATTTGCTATTTAAGATCTCGTTTAGAAGATCTTTGGCTTTCTTCTGTCTCTGTTCGGTTTCGGCTTTATCGGAGGAGAGAGTTAAATGAAGTATATCTCCCTCCGAGCAAGACTTGGGCACCAATTTTTTTGGGATTATCACCTCAAAATGCTCGCCTATTAAAACTGCCGAACCGTTCTCGAAACGATCTAAAGTAAAAACGGTTGTTTTTATCTCATTATCATTCATTAGCTGTAATAAACTTACTAGGCTGTTGCTTTATCTTTCTTGCCTGAGAAAATTCCGTATGCAACTGCAGCTATAACGGCGACTCCAGCAATTACTATTTTGACTGTAAGTGTTACATCGTTCTGAATTAACGGGACAATCAGCAAAGCAATAATATTAACCACCTTAATCATCGGGTTGATAGCCGGACCTGCAGTATCTTTATAAGGGTCACCAACAGTATCACCGGTAACTGCGGCAGCGTGTGCCTCACTTCCTTTACCGCCGAATTCACCGTCTTCAATATATTTCTTTGCATTATCCCAAGCACCGCCGCCGTTAGTCATCGAGATTGCCACGAACAAACCGGTAACAATTGTTCCAACAAGTAAGCCTCCTAAAGCAACAGGACCGAATAATAATGCAACCAAAATTGGAGCGGCGACAGCAATAACGGTTGGTAAAATCATCTGTGAAATCGCAGAGCGAGTAACAATATCAACAGCCTTACCATACTCGGGCTTAGCTTTGCCCTCCATAATACCCTTTATCTCGCGGAATTGTCTTCTGATCTCCTCAACAATTGCACCGCCGGCTTTCCCCACTGCCTCCATAGCCAATGATCCAAAGTAATATGGAAGTAGTCCGCCGATAAACAAACCGATAATCACGTAAGGATCACCAAGATCGAAAACTAAATTCTTACCTACCTTAACCAACTCTTCTGTGTAAGCAGAAAATAGTATAACAGCGGCTAGGCCGGCCGAAGCGATGGCATAGCCCTTAGTAACTGCTTTTGTTGTGTTGCCAACTGAGTCAAGTGCATCTGTGTGGACTCGCACATCCTCTGGTAGCTCACTCATTTCGGCAATTCCGCCAGCGTTATCTACTACAGGGCCAAAAGCATCAATAGCCACTACTATACCTGCCATGCTTAACATGCTCATAGCGGCAACTGCAATGCCGTAAACACCAGCCAACCCGTATGCTCCAAGCATTGCCGCACAAATTACTAAAACAGGGGCAGCAGTTGATCTCATGGAAACAGCCAAACCGGTAATAATATTGGTACCGTGACCGGTTTTTGAGGCAGCGGCAATAGATTTAACTGGAGAGTAATTCTTTGCGGTGTAGTATTCAGTTATAACAACCATTAAAGCGGTTACTAACAAACCTACGATTGAAGCAAGATATAGATATAATGTGTTGAATTGGCCATTATCTTTCATCACCCAGTCTGTTACGAAATAGAACATAATTGCGGCCACAACGCCAGCTGCGATCAAAGACTTATATAAGGCGCCCATGATATTTTTCGACTTTCTGCCAAGTTTGGCGAAGAAAGAGCCGATAATTGATGCAACAATTGACGCTCCTCCCAAAACTAAGGGGTAATATAGAGCGTTCTCAAAATTCGCGAAGATAAGCGATCCAAGCAACATGGTAGCTACAGCTGTAACAGTGTATGTTTCAAATAAATCAGCTGCCATGCCAGCACAATCGCCAACGTTGTCACCAACATTGTCGGCAATTACGCCCGGGTTGCGTGGATCATCTTCTGGGATACCAGCCTCAACCTTTCCAACCAAATCTGTGCCCACATCAGCACCCTTTGTAAAGATACCGCCACCCAAACGGGCAAAAATAGATATTAAGGAACCGCCAAAACCCAAACCAACCAAAGCGTTAAGATCTTTAGTTAAAGCATAGTAGCCGGCCACAGAGATTAGGCCTAGTCCTACCACCATCATACCGGTTACTGTTCCGGATTTAAATGCCACGTCTAGCCCACTTGCAACGCCCTTTCGGCTGGCTTCAGCCGTTCGCACATTGGCTCGAACGCTCACATTCATACCGATATAACCGGCCGCCGCCGATAAAGCCGCACCGATTAAAAAACCGACTGCTGCTTTCCAACCCAAAAGGTAAAGCAGAACGACAAAAAGCACTGCGGCAACAATTGCCACAGTAGAATACTGTCGATTTAAATAGGCCTTGGCACCGTCTTGAATAGCACTGGCAATATCAGCCATCTTTTTATTACCCACCGGCTTTTTCATGATACCGGCGATTAAAATTGCTCCGTAAATAACCGCTAAAACGGCTGCACCAAGAGCAATTGCAATCGAAATTCCAAACATAGTTTCTCCGCTGTTAATTTATTTAAATGAGCACAATATATCCACCTCAGATTATCATATTACAAAGCTATCTTCAAGCTATGAAAGAGTTGTATCAATTACAATTTTATAATATAATATTACTAAGACAGGAGGGATTATCAATAATTGTATAAAACTGTCAAATTTTAGCAATTAGTTTTAGGATTGCCTTTTTGTGATGTTAAATGAATTAGAAAAAAAGATCTACGAGTTAGAGCTGAGCACTAAGACTACCTTTCCCCAATTTGTTCCGGTGCACAACTCTCTAAGAATGAAATATTCATGGTATTACAAATGGCATTCTTTTAGATATGCATCTTTAGTTCACATCATGTTTTTACTGATCTTCTCGTTTGGTTCTTTTTTCGGTATTTATTCTAATTTTATTCCCAACTCTTTTGCTACAGAATATGGATCAAAAACCTTGACCAGCCAGGCGGAATGGGAGGCTGGAACACTAACTAATATTGATACTACCTCTAGTGCGGGTAGCATGAAGATTGATGAAACTGGAACTAGTGAAATCTCTGGAGGAACCTTCTCTTACAGCTCATGTGCTGTAATACCCCAAGAGCCATCTGTAATACACGACAACGATGATATGAGCTCTTTATCGCTAGGTTGCTCCGGAGACTACGTTGAGTGGAATCTTGGCTCTAGTAATATTATTTCTCAGATATCAACCTTAATCACTGAGGTCGATACCGACATGATGACCTCCCCTGAAGTATCAATATCATATTGGGACGGGGATAGCTGGGTTGAGGCCGCAAGATCAACCGCTTTAGGTTATTCATACGAAACACACGAAATATCACCCCCAATCACAACAGATAAGTTGAGGTATGTTTTAGAGATGAATCCTGGGGGTAGTCCAGATGAGGCGCTAGACTTTTTTGAAACAGATGTATTCTCAGATGCCCAAGGAACGCACCTCTCAACACCGACACAACTAGACGCAGGCGAACACGATAGTCTGGTATGGACCACTTTTGCTCCAACAGCCACAATCCCCGAAAACACCTCCGTTAAATTTAGATTTAGGAGTAGCGATGACGCCAGTAATTGGGGCAGTTGGACATCTCTAGCCAACTATGCGGCATCAATTGATATTGCGACTCTGCTTGGAGACACCGATAAAGTTAAAAGATATTTACAAGTAGAAACAACATTAGCTAACACAGATGGTGCAAGCACTCCAACATTTGATGCCTATACCGCCAATTACGAATATGAAGAGGCTGCTGGCGGGTGTAGTGATGGCATTCAAAATGGGGATGAAACAGGCGTTGATTGCGGAGGTAGCTGTTCTGCCTGTCCCAGCGACGAGGAATGCGAGGTTGGGGAGACCGAACAATCAGATGGTATAACATTAACCGACAAAGATGAATGGCAAGATCAAACTTACAATAATAAGATTATTGATACAGAAACTTCTCCCGGTAGTGTGAAGCTGTTACAGGGTAAAGATGGTTATATGTCCGGTTACTTTGGTTTTTGTAACGGTACTGGCGTAGGAACATATACAAACACTTTAAACTCTTGGGACAGCTTATTTTTTCAATTCCCAATTGATGTCGAAAATTTCCCAGACAATGTGACCTCTGCCAGATTAAAATTATATATGACCCACGGCTTCTGGGCAGGTGGCACACCGGTTGACCCTAGATATGTGCCCTATTCACTTAGCACCATTTCTTCTCAATGGCTTGAAAACCCCATGACCTGTCCACCAGCTGGTGGAGCTACATTTAATAGCGCTACTTTAGATATGCTTCAATTCAATGAATGTTACGGACAAATGACCGGTATGATGGAAGAAGGTGGATGCTTTAGTGATTTTTGGCCAAATACTTATTACTCCTTTGAGTTAGGAGGGGGCACCCCAGAAGAAGTTGGCAGCAAGTGGGCTGGTTTTGGCTTTCGTTTAAGCGCCACTCATTTAGACGGATTTCAGTTTTATATGAGGGAGCAAAGCGTAGACTACCCTCCAGTAATTGAGATAAATTTTGCCAACGGCGAAACATGGAATGTTAACCTTCCTATACAAACTGGCACCCAAAGTGGTACGATCCTTTCTGCTCCAACCCAGCTAGATGGTGGAGAAAATTTTAGTGGATGGACCACCTTTAGCCCCAACGCCACAATTCCCGCCAATACAAGTGTAAGTTTTAGGTTTAGAACCTCAGCAGATGCTACAAATTGGGGTGAGTGGAGCGAGTCTAGCAATTATGCCTCCTCAATTGATATATCGGGCCTAACACAATACCGGTATTTACAGGTAGAAACCACTTTAGCCAACACAGACGGCGCAAGCACTCCAATTCTAAATTCATACACAACAAATTACAGTTACTGCCTTGCTTCTGATCCCACCTGCTCCGACGGGATACAAAACGGGGATGAAACGGGTATTGATTGTGGCGGGAGTTGTTCTGCATGCGAACCAGAAGATCCAGACCCAACTTGTGATGATGGGGTTCAAAATGGAACTGAGACCGGTGTAGATTGCGGTGGAGCATGTCCCGCTTGTGAGCCGGAAGACCCCGACCCAACTTGTGATGATGGGATTCAAAACGGAACTGAGACCGGTGTAGATTGCGGAGGTGTTTGCTCATCTTGCCCAATAGAACCAAGCTGTTTTGATGGCATCAAGAACCAAGATGAAACTGCTGTGGATTGCGGCGGAGTCTGCACCGCCTGTCCTATACCGGAAAGTTGTCTCGACGGTATTGAAAACCAGGACGAAACCGGAGTTGATTGCGGCGGAGTATGCTCCTCTTGTCCAATTATCCCAACTTGTTCTGACAAAGAACAAAATCAAGGGGAAAGTGGAGTTGATTGCGGCGGT
>MWCM01000006.1 GCA_002070055.1 bacterium ADurb.Bin212
ACCCCAAAAGCCATCTCCTGATAATCGGCGACAGCACTGTCTATCTCCGCATTCTTAATGAGCTTGAAGATGCTTTTGAGTTTTGATCTGTTTTCGACCCTGTTTGCCCTTTTTTCCGTATTGCTCCTGGCGGCCTCGTCAACTGTTTCTTGGTCGGCGTCTCTGGTTTCTCCCTGTTCGGCTCCATCTTCGGCTGCCTCTGGCCCATTCTCCGATGCTTCGGGGGTTGTGGGTTGTGCTTCTTGTTCCTCTGCGGGCGGTGGGCTTTGTGGTGCTCTTTCTGTCATGATTATCCTTTTTTGAATTAATCGGTTGCTGGTGGCCTAATATCCATATTTTTTGCCCCTTTTGCCCCTTTACTCAGCATCTGGTTGGTAGTTTCTAGTGATTTATTCATGGATTTGCCAAAAGCTTGAGCTAAGCCTTGTGTAACCTGAGGATCGGTCATGGCTTTTACCATTGCTTCCTTTTGTATGCTTCCGCTTAACCTGTCGTTCTCGTTCATAGTGGGGAAAGCTGCTCTAATTGACTTATCTAGCACGTCTGCTAAGCCACTCTGGGCTTCTTTTAGGGCTTTAATTTGATCTTCGCCACCAAGCTGTCCCAAGGCTCCGTGTAGCTCTTGGTTGCTGGCGATCATAGCATCAAAGCCTTTGTTAAGAGTTTCCATTAACTGTTGGTTGGTGGCATTATCCGGCAAACTGGCTAGGCGCTCGGCACTTTGTTGAATAATTACCTCTCTGTGTGCTTCTTGTGGAGCCTCTTTCATACTCTCCGCTACAACCTGTTTCTGCCATTCGCCTGCGCCTTTTTGCTTAAAATCACTAATTTGCTCTGCCAAAACCACACCATTTTTTTTGCTTAAATCGTCCAACTGCTTTTCTGCCGTGCTTAAAATACGCGTTACATGCTCTTCGAGTTTGTCTGTTTCTCCTCTCCTTTGTAATCCCTCAAGTAGCACTGCCGAATCTGGATTGACTAATTGCGCGGCAGCAACAGCATTGCCTAGCCCCTCTGCGTTATTTTGCCCTAGTCCTGCTTGTCCGTCTCTAGCAATTTGCAGTAGATCGTTAACCCTGTCTTTGGCCCTAGGTGTTTCGGCAAGTTGGCTCATTATACCGCTAGAGACCAATGCTTCGCTATGAGCAAGATTATTCTTTTCGTTGACACGACCCCTGATTTCATCGGCGATCTGCATATTGGACTGGGTGGCGGCTTTGGCAAAATTTTCTAGCGCCGATGGAGGGATATTTAAACCGGCGCTTTGCGTGTGAGCTTGGATATCTTGTGCAGTAACATTAAGGACTCCGACTCCACCACCATTAAGCCCCTCAGCGATTTTTTTGTGCTGTTCGGCCGACATCTCCTCATTTACCTGCTTGGCGGCTTCTCTGGTTTGCGGTGATGGTTGTGGCGGTTGGGGCGCTTGTTGGCCTCCTCCTCCGTCAGCTGGTGGGGGGGGTGGTGGAGTTGCGGCTTGAGCTAACTCATCAGGATCGATCGGCCCATCAGTTCCAACCCCGGAGACAGCATGAAATACTCCGCCGTCAGATCCTGATATGTCCTCAAACACATTTCTTGCTTCATCTCTTTTGTTTGATCTCATGACTTTCATGTATTCTGTTGCGACTGCTTTTATGTCTCCCAGGTCAAAACCGCTGATACCCGAACCCTTCATATCTACTGCCAACTTGTCTTTGCCTCTTGTTGCGACTTCCTGCAACCAGAGATGTTGTGCGTAAGCTTCGGGGTCAGAATAACCTAATTGGGCATATTCTTCTGCGTTTTCAGGATCAATAGCGGCATCCATGAATCTTTGGTAATACTTACTTCTATTCTTTTTGAGGTCAGCCCAGTGTTTTTTTACTTTTCCTCTGGCCGCTTTTCCTGTAGCGGTATTTGACATTGCTCTATAATCATCAATATTTGCCTCAAAACCTGCGTCTATTGCAGCCGGGTCTCCTAACCAACCAGCATATGATTGAGTTTTGACTGCAGCCTTATCATAGGATGCTCTTGTGGCAGCCCTATTAGCCACGAATGCATCGTATCTGGCCCACGGGTTCGCTTTAGTCCATCTTTCTGCTCTTTTCAAATATTTTTTCTTAGCAGCTTCATCATCGTCTGCCTGCGCGCGTGCCGCTGCCATCTGATTTTTATGCGTCATCATTTTCTGAAAACCACCAGTCGCCAGCCATTTTCCATTTTCAACTGCTCTTCCTCCTGTCTGTCCCCACGCCTTCTTACCCAAGTCACCGTATTTGCCCATTATGGCGCCGCCGACTTTAAACGGTGTAGTAATTGCCAAGTAGTAGCAGACTCCGGCAAAAGCTAAGGCTAAAACGGCGGAGTTCAAATCTCCGGTTCTGGCGCTTTCCACACTGCCTCCACTACTGGTAAAGCCGGAGGAATACCACATGCCACCTAGCCAAAGCCAAAATATCGAGATAACCGGTAAATATATCCACTTAAGCATTTGGTTCCACCACTGATCAAAAAGTTTTTTGGTTTGTGGTAAAACTAAAGACATAAAGGCTAGAGGCCCAAGAACAATTAAAAAATATATTACATAATTGCGGATAAAAAACAAAAAGGCCAGAATTAGTATCATTACTCCACCGGCAAATTCCGCCAGAATAAATATAAAGCTACGGTTGAGATTATTGGGATCAATCGGGAATTTTGACTGATCGGTAAAATCAAAGGCGCCGGCAACGCCTACACTACTGCTATTTACCGTTGCTCCTGCCCCGGTTGTGCCCTGAACCCCGTTCATTAAGAGGTCAATAACTATATTGGCAAAATCTATTAAGATCCGGCAGATAAAGTAGCTAAAGTTGGCTAGTATTATGGCCAAAATTAATGTTGGCAAAATCTTCTTAATGGCAAAATTGTTTATTTGCAAGCGCAAAATATTCATAAAAGCCACATAAACCAGCGCAGCAATTACCACCACATTTACCAGATTCCTGGTGTGGCCCCAAAGATCTTTTATATTCTGGACGTCTCTCAGCACTTTGTGAAGAGGCTCAATTTTGATAATTGCCGCCGAAGCTTGGTCGGCAGAAAAAATGAATATTGAAAAAAGAACAACAACAAATATTGTTTTAACAGTGGATGGGATGTTTATCGTAAATTGTTTTTTCATTGTCGCAAATTAAATGTCTTTTAAACTCTATTGGCTTGGATATGTTTCTGAATAACTGTTGTTATTAACCATTTTTCCGTCAAGCGTAATCGAGACTAAAGTATCCTTGCCGTTTCCTATTTTGATATAAGCTTTGTTAATGGGTCCCAAAAGACCGGCTTTGCCAATTACTTTAAATTTAAATTTATCAACACCCCACTCATAAACAGTAATCGCGCCTTTGTTCGGCACATCGCTGGAAGCACCATACTGGACCGTTATCTTGCTCTTATTGTTTTTGTATGTGTCTCTAAAAGTGGTTAATCTTCTGTAATAGTCCTCCGTGTTTATTCCACTGGCTGGTTTGGCCCATCCAGTAACTCTAAAACCATACTCTGTTTCTGTTTTCGAATCTGAAGATGCTCCATTTTTTGGTTCGGCAGTAGAATCACTCCCTGAACCTGGCAACTCAGGGATTGCTCCACTCATTTTTTTGATCTCAGCGGGACTGAATTTTATATCAGTGCCTGTCTTTAACATTGATATTTTATAATTTTGCCCGTCGGCACTAAACATTAACACGGAGTTTGTGTAGGATAATGCGTTTTGAGCTTTAACTTCTACTGCAGTCTGTGCCTGTCCTGGGCTAGCAATTTTGACTTGTGCAGCCATTCCTTCACCTGATTTCACATTACCCGAAGAGTCAGTTGCAAAGATTCTAGCACTGATTATCCCAGAATTCTTTTCGGCCTCTGTTTTGATTTTTGTTACATTAGCTGCGCCATCAATTTTTACTGAGTTATCATTACTAAGATCTATTAGGGTTGCTGGTGCAGATGATCCTCCACTACCTCCACCTCCGCTACCACCACCGCCGGCCGTGCCACCGGTCCCGCCGGACAAAACGTCTCCTGTCCCTGGTTCCAAGTCGGGCGTTTCCATGTCTTTTGTGGAGTCGCTAACGCCCATTGATGCCTTCATCCAGCCGATTGCCCATAATACAAAAGCATCTGCCCAATCCTTCATAACCTCCAAAACTGCGCAGATACCTTTTTTAACTAACAACATAAAAGAGTTTCCCTCTTGAATTTTGTCACATGCACTTATGGCTCCTGTGGCAGTACCAGAACCAATATCTGTGCTGGACATAGCAAGAGATTCAGCAATTTGTACTAATGATTCGTTAGTTAGTGCGTAAGGATCACCTTTGCCGGCTAGACACTGATTGTAGTTATTGTTTGCGCTGATATAACCAGAAGCAGACCAAATCTCAACCACTTGAGGTATCATTCTTTTTAAAGAACCCCTATCAAGGTGTCCTCCGATAAGGCTTAATACTTTTTCATAAGAAAGAGCAGCGGCAACGCCAGCCCCAGCCGCTATCCAGGGGTTTCCTGTACCTGCACCAACAATAGTGGCTGCCCCAGTAACAATTTTGCGTAGTAGCGGTTGTTTTTCTTCAATGGCAAATGGTTTTATAAATTCATTGGTTGTATATATGTTTATTAACTCTTGAGTCAAGTTGTCTGTTAAGGCCACAGTAGGATATCCCTTGCCGGCTTCACCATAAAATTTTCGGAACATGTCTGAATCTTTGCTTTTTATTGCAGTTATAACCTCACTTTGGTCTGTAGCGTTATTGAAAAATTCGTCAATGACCGATGTGTCGTCTTTATTGGCAGGATCTTCTAGAAGCTTCTTTTTTATTTCCTGCATGAATTCTTCTGCGGCGGTTGCATCAGAGAATACTGGTTTGTCTCGACCCTTTGATTTACATGCCTCGATATTCTGTGACAAAGGAGGAGTTGAATTTCTTAGCGTGGAGAACAATCTAATGCCATTAGCGGTATTGCTTAGCACAATATTCATGGTGGATGCTTGTGTTGGGTCGTAAGTCGCGAAATCAAAGCCCGAAGATATTTTATTGCCTTCAAATTTATCTGAAGCTGTGCCTCCGTTCAACCAACCATTTCTTACAATATTAAAAGTTACAGTGATCTTCGGCAGTCTTGGTACACCACCTGAAGGGAAGTAACTATCTAAAACTGCAAAATCAGTGACGACTGGGGCGCTTGTATCGGCTGTCGTTATAACAAAGTATTTTTTTTGTGCAGCTCCTGAAGATATCCAAACCTTCTTGGGCAATTCCGAAGAATCGGTTGTTCCAATGGGACCATATTGGTTAAATTTTATAAGAACACTGGTGCCAAGATTATTATAGAACCAGAGTTCAACATTCTTAGTTTTTGGGTTGTAATATTCAACCCATCTCTGTCCAGGACCTGGTGGGACCTGTGCCATTGTAGATTGAGCGGTAGCAAAAAAAACATTAGTCAAAACTAATATATAAAAAACTATTTTTCTCACTTCCCCTCCATACAACTAATAGTCTGCTAGGTGGCAGACGCAATATTACAGTTTAAATTATACTGTAAAAAATATAATAACAAAACATTAAGACAAAAGTTGTTCAACTTCTTTTAAATATTGTTTGGCAAGTTCGTAACTTTCATCTAATTCTTTGGCTTTGGCAAAAGCCTCTTTGGCGCTTAACAGTTTTGTTTTCCGATTGCTTTCCGACATCTGCACAATTCTGGCAGTTTGTAACCGTGCCAAACCTAAGTATGCCCAAGTTTCTTTGCTGTCTTTTTCCATTTCGAGTATTAGTTCTGTTTGTATCTCGGCTAATTGTGGTTCATTATCCTCTATCATTTTTTTGACTGTTTCTAGTCCTTCACTCACAGAAGAAGGGACTTTGTTGGCGGCAGCAAGCTGTTCAAGGTCTTTAATTGAATTTTTTTCTCTCAAAAAAGATTCAAGTTCTAAGAAATTGAGCTGAGCCTTGTTAGCCAGTTGGATTTTATTTTCAGCTTGGCAGCTTTTACATAGATAATCCGCTTTATGATACTCTACAATGGCCTCTAAATACTTTTTTTCTAGCAACAAGCTGTCGCCCTGAGCGGAAAAATTCTCCGCCATGTCTCTACGCAAGGGCAAAAGAGCAAAATACAAAACGGACACAAGCGCAGCTAAAGCGACAAGCCAAATAATAAATTTTTGATTTTTAATCTTTGACCCTGGCGAGGCCGTTTTGGTGCGGTTCATACCAAAATTTCTCCCATTTATGGACCATAATGTAGGATAAAATGCCGGAAGCTGTGCCCAGTAGCGCTCCGGCAATTACGTCGCTTGGGTAATGCAATCCGGCTCCTATGCGCGAAAGAGCTACCGCAATAGCAATAATAAGCAATGTTAAGCCCAATTTTTTATGTCCATATAGCAGAATTGATACGGCTATAGCAAATACTATGTAGGTGTGGCTAGAAGGGAAAGAGGCCATATCAACGGTAAATCTCTCTGGATTAGTGTTTATGATGTCATCGGCATGCGCGATATATGGCCTGGGACGTTTCCAGAAGATGTAGATAGCCAAATCAATCATCCCAGCTATACCGATGGCAAAGAAAGAACAGATTAAAGCGTTGATTCTTTTTGTCCATATGAGATATATAAAACTCAGAAACATAAGTACAATGCCGTATTTGGCAAAAAAAACATAAAATAATTGAACTTTATAATTCTTTATGCCCCAAAAATACATCGAATAAAGCCAACCGAAATCAATCGCTCTAATTTGATTTAATAAATTTTCCATAGCACCAATATAATAACAAGATAATTGAGCAGTGTATATATTTTGTCGTATAATATTTGTGGGTAGCCAAAAATATTAAACCAAGAACCCAATAATAACATCGGGAGCAAAATGAAAGACCTGTGGCAGTTGAAAAGAGAATTTTTAGAGCATTGCGAGATAGAGAAGGGGCAATCAAAATTAACTGTTGATAATTATGGTAGATATTTGGATCGATTTTTGTCTTGGCTGGGGGAATTTAATGTAAACACAACCACAGATATACTCCACAGATCGACACAGATGGGGAAACAGAGCAATAGAGAAACAGAGGAAGGCACAAATCAAGAAATTGGAATATTAGATAATCAAGCCATGAAAGAGCAAGAAAATAGAGGTGAAGCTACTAAAGGGCTGGGAGTTGATGAGATAATGACTAAAAAGCTAGCTCCTGAATTAATAACCGATGAAACTGTTAGACAATATCGACTATATATCAATCGTCTGAGCGCTCCCGATGGCGGTGAGCTTAAACTAACTACTCAAAATCACCATGTTTTGGCTCTACGCGCTTTTTTGCGTTATCTTTTGTCGCGCGGAGTCACAGTTCTGCCTCCAGAGAAGATCTCTTTAGCCAGAACCGGCGAAAGAGAGATCAATTTTTTGAACAAGGAGGAGTATATTAGATTGCTTAAATCTCCAGACACTAAAGATGCCGAGGGTATCAGAGACCGGGCGGTATTGGAAACTTTATTTTCAACCGGCATGAGGGTATCTGAGATAGTAAACTGCAATATCGGTAGACTGAACCTGGAGCAGGGAGAAATATCTATTTTAGGTAAAGGTAAAAAGCTCAGAGTGGTGTTTTTATCGGAGAGCGCATGTTATTGGCTGGTTAAATATCTGATAATGAGAGGAGCGGTAATAGATCAAAAATCAAAAATCAAAAATCAAAAAGAAGATAACAAGGAGATTATCTCCACTGATTTAATCTACGGATCGGCACAGATCGGAGAAGTGTCTAACAGCAATATTGCTAACGATTTATCAATACAACAATTTAGCAATTTATCTGTTTTAGATTCCTATAAAAATGATCCGCTATTTTTATCGTCTCGTGGCAATAGAATGAATGCCCGAGCCGTAGAAAGATTGATTAAAAAATACAAAAGGCTGGCGGGGATATCTAAGGACATCTCTCCTCACTCCTTGCGTCACACTTTTGCTACTGATTTATTAAGCGGTGGTGCAGATATTCGCAGTGTTCAATCTATGCTTGGCCACTCAAATCTCTCCACCACGCAAATTTACACTCATGTTACAGATCAGCATCTTCGTGAGGTGCACCGTCGTTTTCACGCGGCCAGCAACGAAGACTCCGCCACTGACGCAAGAAGTGCGGATTCCAGTTTTGATGATCAAAATAAAAAGGATCATTAAAGATCCTAAATAAAGTGAGTTCAGCGAATGGGTGTTTTTACTGCTTAAGAGTTGTTGCGCAAGTCATCCCACATATCAAAGACCTCTACTTCGCAGAGATCCGGTTGGGCGGCGCAGGCTGAAATTTCACTTTTTATCTGTTCTATACGTTGAAGTTCCGAGTTAATCGGGATTTCATCTAACTTATCTACTTTTTTGATTTTTAATTGCATTTTGTTTTTGTGTTTCTAACCGCCTAATTTTTGGCGATTAGGTCATTGTATCAAAAAAACGCCTCTATGTCAAGGCATTTTGTGGTATTGGTGGTTGATTTATAGCTGGGGAGCCCGCTGCCGGCTCGCGTGGCGTGAGCTCTTTTGGCAGCGGGCTGGATCTCGGCTCGAAGTCAGTTCAGGTTGTGGCTGTCGACGCCGGGATTGAGGCACTCCATACACTCGTCACAGTTCGTTGGCCTACCCCTTTCGTCGGCGTTGGGGCAGCTTGGTCTTAGTATGGCGCATCTCAGGACGACGACGATGTCAAAGAAAGTCCTTACGATAGCGCAAGCTTTTTGCAGCATGGTGAGACATCACCTCCTTATTCGAGCACAGATTAAGACTTACAAACTTAAGCCTTAAATCTTTGTTCGAGTTCTTTTTTTACGATCTTTCTGTCTGAAAATGGCACAAATTCGTGTAGCCCGACAGCCATGACCTCTTCGGCACCTTTACCGGTAATTATTACCACGTCATCCTTTTTAGCTTCACGAATCGCTTTTTTAATGGCCTGTTCACGATCAATCACTTTCCAATAATTTCTGTTTAATCTCCATTGATGTTTATTGCCTCCGCGGTGTATGCCCTCTGCTACCTCTTCCATGATTGTTAAAGGGTCTTCATCATAAGGATCCTCGTCTGTAAATACTACTAAGTCGGCGTAACCACCGGCGAGTGCTCCCATAATTGGGCGCTTGGTTTTGTCGCGACGTCCTGTTGCGCCAAGTACGGCAATCATTCGTCCACCACTCTTTTTGAGTCCATCTTTTATCGTTTCATATACATTTTTTAGAGAGTCAGGGTTATGTGCATAATCTACAATAACTGTAAAATCTTGTTTTTGGGAAACCCTAACTGATTCCATTCTGCCGGCAATACTTAAAATATTTTCCAGCCCCTGTTTGATAATATTGGGGTCGATCTCCAAGGCAACGCCAACACAAAAGGTAGCAAGGGCATTTAAGATATTAAATATGCCAGGCAGATTTAGATTAATTGTAATTTGCCCGTTGTCGTAAGCGGCTGTAAAGGTAGAGGAGTCAGGAGCGGTTAAAATCTTTCTGGCAACCGCGCCATGTTCCGGAGGATTCTTGACTGAATATAAGAACTTCTCCTTGCCAGGCACGGAGTAGAATTTGTTCCAGTTGGCGTCATCTCTGTTTATTATAAAAATAGCCTGCGGATGATCTTTAAAAACTTTTAACTTTGCATTTAAATAGTTCTCTTTGGTTTTATGGTATTCCATGTGCTCGTGAGAGAGATTGGTGTAAACTAAAATATCGTAGTTTATACCGTGGATGCGGTTTTGATCTATGGCCTGGGAGGTGGTTTCAATTATGGCGTATTCGCAACCTTCAATCACCGCTTGTTTCAAAAATCTTTGCAGAACGTTAGATGGAGGAGTGGTTACCCACTTATCTTTGGTGGTGTGGGGGATGATTTTTTCACCAAACTTGGTGTTAATGGTGGTTTCCATGGCGTTTTTAATGCCTGCGGCATCCAAAACACTGGCGATCATATTGCAAACTGTAGTTTTGCCTTTAGTACCGGTAACACCAATTACTTTTATTTTTCGGCTTGGTTTACCGTATTTTAAAACTGCCAAATTGGCCTCAACTTTGTGAAGCTTATTTTTAGTCTCTTGGGATAAAATTTTTGATAAGTATTTTTTCATTTCCTTCTGATTTTTTCTGCGATTTTAAATAGATTATACTCAAATGGCCGCAGTATTAAATCCCAACTTCCAGCCAACCGGATTTCTTGCCCGCCAAACTTCTTTTTAAAATCTGTCACCCCTCGCCATGGGTGATTGGGTTCATTGGGCGGGGCGATACCGAAAAAGTCATATTCGGTGCAGCCTCGTGATTTTGCCTCGCGAATTGCTGTCCACTGCAAAAGGTAGGGAGCCATCAAATTCTTGTATTCGTCGCTTGAGCCGCCAAACAGATATATTGCCTTGTCTTGGTAGAAAGAAATTATCACCGAAGCAATGGGGATTTGATTTGCCTTCTTGTCTTCCGCATCATTCTTTATTCTTAATTCGTTATTCTGTTTCACAACGGCAGTAAACACCTTACAATAGCCTTTTGTGCTCAGTATGTCAATTAATTTTTGGAAATAAGCTGAGTTGCGATGGCTGATATTGTGTCTCTGAGACATGCTGGAATAGAGCTTGAAAAAGTTCTTGGTGTCTTTTTCCTCGACAATATTGATCTGATTCTTTTGTGCGACTTTAATATTGTAGCGACCCTTTTGCTTCATTTGTTTAAGTATTTCGTCTTCTGGTTTACTTATATCCAGAACAAGTGTGTGTTCCGGTTGCATCTCCTCAAATGCTTTTTTAAAAAGTGAATGATGATTGATGAATGATGAATTATGGAGCGGGACATCGAGCTCTAGCCTATAAAATATTGACCTATTATCACGAGCTATATCTTTAATTTGTTCCAAAAATCTGTTATTCATTATTCGTTCTTCGTTATTCACCATGGGGCTATACAGCATGTTTCTCCCCATGGGTAGACTTTTTTGTAACACCAAAATATCATTGATACGATATGACTTTTGATATCCGGTGGCCAATTTAAAAGCTTCCCACTCGGGGCTTTGGAATAAATTCATGAGTTCATTTTAACAAATTTATCGTGAAAAGAGAAAGGCCGCCACGGTGGCACCGAGGCGGCCTCCTGCTCCCTGAGCGGCTATGCGTGATGTTAATGGCGTGGTGCGAACAGTGGAACGTTCGGCGGCAGGTTGTGGCGTGTCTTGTTGTGCTCGAAGACTATGCAGGTTCCATCTTGGCATTGTTGGTAGAACCGGCAGTCCGTTGGCACATCTCCCAACATGACCGTGACCGAATCGCCGCAGACTATATCTTTTGCGTCGAGCGGGTCGCCCATACCCAATCCAGTAGCTTCGCTCATTGTGTTTCCTCCTCTCTGGGAGAGATCTGTTTCTGTCCTTATTTTAATAACAGTTTAAGAAATAGAAAAGTGGATAAATTTGTGTTAGAATTCGTTAGTTATGAAATATGAACATAATGATCAAATTAAAATACTTGCTATCGAAACTTCGTGCGATGAAACCAGCGTGGCGGTTATTGGTGTAGAAAATGGAAATCCAGTGATTTTGTCGAATGTTGTAAGCTCACAAATTGATTTACACGCAAAAACGGGCGGGGTGGTGCCGGAAGTTGCTTCGCGTGCGCACATGGAGGCAATGATACCTGTAATTAAAGAAGCCCTATTAAGGGCTAATTCAAAATTTAAAATTCAAAATTTAAAATTCAATGAAAATTCTAAATTAGAAATTGAAAATTCTCTTAAAGAGATAACACATGTTGCGGTGACGGCTGGACCGGGTTTGATTGGTTCACTGCTTGTTGGATTTAACACTGCAAAATCGCTTGCCTACGCGCTGGATCTCCCGATTATTCCGGTAAATCATATCGAAGGACATATATACTCGGCATTAGCTGAGAAATTTTCAATTTTCAATTTTCAATTTTCAAATAAATCACATATTCAAAATTCAAGATCTGTTACCTGCAACCTATCACCCGCAACCTTTCCCATTTTAGCCCTTACGGTTTCTGGAGGACATACATCGCTGACATTAGTCCACAATCATGGTGAATACGAAAACATCGGGCAAACTTTGGATGATGCGGCGGGGGAGGCTTTTGATAAAGTGGCGAAACTACTGGGGCTCGGTTACCCTGGTGGCCCGGAAGTATCAAAAATTGCAAAACAGTATCGAAATACAAAAAATGGTGATGATACTATTGAACTGCCACTACCCTTGTCTAGAGATAATTCCTGTAATTTTTCATTCTCCGGATTGAAAACGGCAGTCATAAATGTTTGGCGGAAAGCGGAGGAAGAATATGAAAATCAGCCGGAAAAAATTGAGGAATTTAAAGCTGAGTTGGCGGCAAAGTTCGAGGAAACTGCGATCGCCCACTTAATCGATAAAACGCTAAAAGCGTTGAGGGCAACTGGTGCTAAGAATGTTGTACTAGCCGGAGGCGTTTCGGCAAACAATTATTTAAGAGAGAATATGCAAAAAGAGTTGAAAGGCTTGGGTGTTGCGTTGTTAATGCCACCAATGGAATTGTGTGGCGATAATGCCGCTATGATTGGGCTAGCCGCTTATTATCATATTATTAGGGAAAACGTCTCAAATTGGCATGAGATCAAGATAGATTCCAATTTCAGGCTATAGTTTGTATACTAGTATGCTGGGCCCAGATTTCCTCCGCCAACAAACTGCCAGTTATATCTTTCGCTGGAGTTTGCTCCAAGGAATTTCATGGCCGTAGGGCTGATATCTAGGCCTGCAGCATTAGAACCTTGATCTTCACAGCCTCCAAGATTGACTCCGCTTTCAACAGACGGCCTATTTGGCCCACATACATAATCAGCATCTTTTATATTGCAAGGGCCGGAATCGACTACGGCTAAAATTACTGATTTGCCATTGTTTGGATTGGTAACTTTTATCTTCATACAATTTTTAATATCTCCTTTGCATTGAGAAGCAATTTGTGAATATGGCAGGGAAGCAAAGTATTGAGTTGGAGCGTTGCATCCGGTGCTGATACCGCTTGAACCAATACAGTTATCCCCGCTATCAGCACACTTGCCATTGCTGCCACACCCAGCAAAAGTGGTTGTGCGCACAGACGTGTGTAATATTTCTTTACAATTGCATACAAATGGGTCTTTAAGAGCTGTAAGACCTGAGTATGTAATTGGTGCAACTATCTTGAAATCTCTACTCTCGCTGGTAGGTATCAGTATGTCTGGGTTAATATCTTGTTTAACTAACGGGTCTGGAACAACATAGGTCTTGATCGAAAAACCATTGATCCAGCTTTGGTATTTTTGTTCATCTGTAAGGCCAGAAAGGCTAAAATCAAATTTTATTTCAGTCGTCTTTAATAATGAGTCTAAGGGCATATTTATTGTCTGCAGACTTTTTCCTGAAGTTGAGATACTGTTTGATGCCGACCAGTTTGAAGTAACCGCAAACACCTCGAACTTTACGGTAGCTTTTGGCACGGCAGTGCTATTCATGCCAATAGAGATATTTGAGACTCTTGATACTGGTATCGAAAATGTGGCAGAACTTGGTGCCTGTCTATTCTTGAGTTGGTTAATCGAGATATTATTTCTTAAGTAGTGGACATCCCATTTACTTAAGTGATAAAAACCGTTGTATCCAGATTGATATTTAGAGCCATTATAAATGCTGTGCATCAGATCTGTTTCTCGATCAATAAAAAAATTTGTCGAACTAGCAGGGCTTAACATTTTTGACATTAAAGAGCTTCCTGCGGCGGCCTTTACAATAAAACCACTAATTTTCTTGGCATTATATTTTTCACCTGATAGAAATACTGTGTAGCCACAAGGCAAGGGGTTGTTGACAGTGACACTATAATTACCATTGGCGTCAGTGGTACTGGAAGATGAATCGCCCTTAGCGTCAACCAACATTACATTTACACCGGCTGCGGCCTTTCCGAATGAAGTGTTGTCCAAGCTTTCAAAAACCTTCCCTTTTATTACTACGCTAGTTGAGATCTCGTCTGCTCCAATAAAATTCAGCGACAGCAAAAGGGCAGTGACGGCTAAAGCAACAATCAGAAAAATTGAAATTCTAATATTTTTTATTTTCATCTCTAACCCCTCATTAATACAATTTGTGAATAATTCTAACATATATTGTTTATTGCTACTAGATAAAAAACAGCTTTGATTCAAGTAATTTTTATGGTAATCTTATAAATAAATATGATGAAGAATATTAATAAAACTTGGGATCACAAGAAGCACGAAGCGAAGCTTTATGAAAACTGGGAGAAATCCGGCTATTTTAAGCCTGAAGTCAACATTGAGGAGACTACACGGACAAACACAGATAATGCAGAAGAGAAAGGGCTACTCGCTACTGACTACTCGCTACAAGCTAATAAAAACCCTTTCGTAATAGCTATACCGCCACCTAATGTCACGGGACAGCTTCATATTGGCCATGCACTATTTGCAACTCTTCAAGATATAATGATCCGTTATCATCGTTTACAGGGCGAACCTTCGCTCTGGATCCCAGGCACAGACCACGCCGGCATTGCCACTCAAACCGTCGTAGACAAAATGCTTAAGAAACAGGGTATTAATCGTTTTGAAATTGGGCGAGAGAAGTTTTTAGAGCATGTTTGGAAATGGAAAGAGGAGTACGGGGGCAAAATCAACCAGCAGTTGCGTGCTGTTGGTTCAAGTTGTGATTGGAGCCGTGAGCGGTTTACCTTAGATGATGGCTTGTCCCGTGCCGTTAATGAAGCTTTCGTTCATCTCTATAAAAAAGGACTAATTTATCGAGGTGAATATATCGTGAATTGGTGCCCAAAGTGTGGAACAGCTATTGCTGACGACGAAGTTGAATATACCGAGCAAAAAGGCAAGCTTTACTTCTTTAAATATGATAAGGACTTTCCTATATCAATAGCTACCACCCGCCCCGAAACGAAATTTGGTGATGCAGCTGTGGCAGTAAATCCCAGCGACAAAAGATATAAAGAATTTATCGGAAAAAGCTACAATATCTGCCTGGATGGGGTCCAAAGGAATATTCAAATCATCGCTGACAGATCGGTCGATTCCACTTTTGGAACGGGTGCAGTTGGTGTAACCCCGGCTCACTCAGCTGTAGACTGGCGAATGGGCGAGGAGCACGATTTACCGCGCGTAAAGGTTATCAATGAGCGTGGCCGAATGACAGAAGAGGCCGGTGAAAAATATTCCGGACTCAAAACCGCAGAAGCAAGACAGAAGCTGGTTGAATACTTGCACTCTAATAATCTTTTGGAGAAGGAGGTGGAGCTCGATAATAATCTTTCGGTTTGTTATCGCTGTGCTACCGCAATTGAGCCGATTCCCAGTTTGCAGTGGTTTGTAAAAATGAAACCATTGGCAGAAAAGGCCAAAGAGGCGGTGGAGAGTAATCAGATAGAGATTATCCCTAAGCGCTTTGAAAAGGTTTATTACCATTGGATGGACAACATACGTGACTGGTGTATTAGCCGGCAGCTTTGGTGGGGACATCGAATACCAGTATGGTACCCGAAATCAAAAATCAAAAATCAAAGATCAAAAAGTGGAACTGATGATTCAGCTACTGACAACTATCAACTAGAAGCTAAAGATATTTATGTTGGCATAGAGCCACCTAAAGATATTGAAAATTGGATTCAGGATGAGGATGTACTGGATACATGGTTCTCTTCAGCACTTTGGCCATTTAGCACTCTTGGCTGGCCGGACGAGACAGCAGATTATAAAGCTTTCTACCCCAATACGGTTATGGAAACAGGTTATGACATTCTCTTTTTCTGGGTGGCACGGATGATAATGATGGGTTTGGAGCTAACTGATCAAGTGCCTTTTAAAACTGTTTACCTTCATGGCCTTGTGCGTGATGAGAAAAATCGCAAGATGAGTAAATCGTTGGGTAATGGCATAGATCCCTTAGAGGTAATTGACAAATATGGCGCTGATGCCTTGCGTATGGCTTTGGTTGTGGGGTCTGCTCCTGGCCAAGATATACCGGTGGGAGAAAATAAAATCCGCGGTTATCGAAATTTTTCCAACAAAATTTGGAATGCTTCGCGTTTTGTGGTTTTGCGTGTCTCTGAAGGAGACTTGCGAGAAGGGGAGATCGGAAAATTTGAAATCCAGGATATAGAATACAGTGAGAAATTATTGACTGAGGCAGATAAAGAGATACTGAAAAAACATCAGGAAGTTAAGGCTAAAGTCAAAAAATACCTAGATGAATTTAAATTTTCTTTGGCTGGCGAAACTCTTTACGAATACTTCTGGCATACCTTTTGCGATATTTATATCGAGCAGGCGAAAAGACAGTTGGAGACAGAAGAACAAAAAAACAAAGAAACTGAAAAACAAAAGAACAGTGGAACAGAAGGGCAGAAGGACATTGAAAATTTTGATATTGAGCATTCATTGAAAATTGAAAATTGTAAAATTGAAAATTCTAAACTTCCCCAAAACACTAAAAAAATTCTCATAAAAATCCTTTCAGAAAGTTTAGTGATGCTTCATCCTTTTGTGCCATATGTTACTGAATCGGTTTGGCAGGAGCTAAGAGAGATATGTCCTACTCTCTCGGAGTCCATTATGATCTCAAAATGGCCCTCTGTTTCTGAATAAGGAATAGTGCATTTTTTGCACACACTGGAATTTAATGAATAAAAAAGATGAAAAAATGATCATCTATTCTGCGCCAGATAAGGGCGTAGAAATCAAGATTAAGCTGGATCATGACACGATTTGGTTGACTAAAAAACAGATAGCTGAGCTTTTTAATGTTGATCGGACCGTGGTCTCCAGGCATATTAACAATATCTACAAATCTGAAGAGCTAGAGCGGAAAAGTACGTGTGCAAAAATTGCACATGTACTTGATAAAAGAGACCGTTCATACGAAAGTGAGATCTACAATCTGGATGCCATCATATCAGTCGGCTATCGGGTTAATTCCAAAAAAGCCACTCAATTCCGTGTCTGGGCTACAACTACTTTGCGTAAATATTTGATTGATGGTTATGCAATAAATCAAAAACGTTTAGCCGAACAAGAGAAAAAACTGACAGAAATCCAGAAAACTGTTGCGCTAATTAGGGCTAAGTCGGATGAAAGGGAGCTTGTCGGTTACGAGCATGAGCTGTTAGAACTCATTAACGAATACACAAAGTCTCTGGTTCTCTTAAACCAATATGACGAAGGTGCTCTAAAAATTGGCAAAGTCAATCGATATGTTAAGTTCCAACTTACTGAAGATGAATATCTTGAGGCCAAGCGAAAAATTGTTGAGTTGGTTAGTAAAGGAAAGCGAGCAGGGGAATTATTCGGTAGGGAGCAGGGCAACAAAATTAAGGGCATAATAGGGTCTATTAACCAGACATTTGATGGTAAAGAGTTATACGACAGCATCGAAGAGAAAGCGGCGCATCTGCTTTATTTTATCATAAAGGATCATCCTTACAGCGACGGTAACAAGAGAATAGGCTCTATGTTATTCTTATACTTTTTACGGCGCAACGGATGTCTGTATAAAACTAACGGAGGGGTTAAAATCAACGATAATACAATAATAGCCTTGGCTTTGTTGGTGGCCGTAAGCGATCCCGCCGAAAAAGACAGCATAATTAATCTGATTATTAATATCATCAAAGAATAAATTATTATGGAGCAGAATAAACAGATATTTATCTTTTTACTCATTCAGTTGGCGATGATCTCTTTCTCTTATACAGAGGCAGTTTTGGAGGGGTATGAGGGCTGGGCCAAAGATCGTAAAGTCTGGCGTTTTAAAGTTTCCAGAAACCACGATTATACCAGCTATCACCTTGTTACGTATTATTTGCTTTTTCCCCTGGTAATAATTGCCTTACCTCTACTTGTAGCAGGTTTTAGCTGGGAGCTATTTTGGTTACTTTTAGCTTCATATTTGATTGGTAGTATTTTTGAAGATTTTATGTGGTTTGTTTTTAACCCGGAGAGGCCATTTAGAAAGTGGAATCCTAAAGACACCACTTGGTATCCTTGGCTGGTTATTAAAAGATTTGCGTTGCCGGTTTCTTATGTTGTTAAATTTATTATTGGGGTGTTGATGTTAGTTTTTCTGGTTGGCTAGGATGTTGACACAAGGAATAAGGCTAATTATAATAAATAAACTAATAATTTAGTTTTTTAAGGAGAATATATGGGTGGATGTTGCGGATGCCCTCATTCCGATGAGTGCGGAGATAAAGAGGAGTAGTATTATAGCTCTTTGTAAAGATGCTACTTACTATCTTTAACCCTTTTGTAACTATCAACTGGGGATTTTTTTGTGTCTCTAAGCAACTCATTTATTATGTTGTTTGATTGAATGACTGCATTTTCTATGCCTCTATCTTCGGGGAAGATGTGTGCCATGCTTAGAACAAAGAACTCCCCCATGGGTGCTTTGATTGGCGGTATTTTGTAGTTATTTTTAATAACAGGTTGTGCATATTTATCTTTGACAACCTTGACGTTGTTTATTGAGTCAGAAAAATTTGGTGCAAGGCTGTTTATCCAATCGAGAGCAATTTCTTTAATCTTATTATCATCTGTTTGGTATAAATCAGATTTTAAGGAGCAGTATTTGCCAAGATATATGATCTTTTCCTTGCTTAGTGGAAGTAAGTTGTTTTGCTCGACAATTACACCGAATGGTGCATTATTATCCAGGACAGTAATCCAATAGTGCTTACTGAGCGAAGTGTTTGCTTTTATTATTACGCCCACAAAGCCCAGGTATTCAATGCCGCGTTGTCGGTAGGATGGATATATTCGGCTACTCTCATTTGGGGCTAATGTGCTAATACAATAGTCGAATCTTTCGCCGTCGATTTTTATACCCTGTTTGCTTTTTTTTATTGAATTAACATTGTGACAGGTAATTATTCTGCCTCCGTTTCCGACAATATCTCGAGCTAATTTTTCGATTAAGATTCCGAATCCACCTTTGGGATAAATTAGGGTTTCTATTTGTGATTTTTTATCACGGCTTTTAACTCGGCTAATAAACCAGCTGGCGGAGATTTTTTTAGAATAGTGGCCGAATTTTCCTTCGAATACCGGTTGCCAAAAAATGTTCCAAACAGTTTTGCCGAGTTTTGCTTCTATCAGCTTTTTGGCAGTTTTGTTGTTGTGCTTTGCTGGATCTATTAATTTGAACACAAGGTTGCCGGCACCCATAATCATTTTTTGCACCAATGAGAAGTGGGGAAGTTTTAGTAAATCAAAAGCATTATTAAAAGAGTAAATCGTTTTGCTTTTTAAGCAGGCCATTGAAGCGGGAATCTTTTCTAATCGATCCGAGATCTTTAATTCATTAAATAAATTGATGATATTTTGTTGATTTGTAAATATATGATGATAGTGTCTGTCAATTTTGGTGCCATCCATATTAAAAGTGGATAATAACCCACCAATTTGAGGTTCTTTTTCAAATACGGTTACCGTGTAGCCCAACTTAGATAGCCGATAAGCACAAATTAAACCCGTGATGCCGGCACCGATTATGGCAATTTTTTTGTTTAACATATTGCTTTCCGAAATATTTGCTCGAGGCTTAAATGTGTTTATATGGTTTGCAAACCGTAAAGCATCGTGACCCAAACGAGTCATTTTGGCAAGAGAATAGCCACCTTTCCCTCTCTGCCTGCTTTGTCTATCATAAAAAATATTACTCTTTTTTAGATTTAGTTTTTGCACCTCGCCCCTCAAAAAAATCGAGGGCTGTCTTTTGTTAATGATTTGATTAATCGCTTTTCTGTCAAGTAGATAGAACTCCCCAATTCTTGGATCAAGTGTTGTTTTAGACACTCTGTTTAACAGCCAATAAAACAAATTTGCTGAAATTATTTTAAATGGACGATCTTTGCGGTTCTTTCTGATTGGCAAAACAACATCAGCTCCATCTCGCCATTGCTCAATCATCTCCAAAATTAGATACGGCGGGTCTTGTAGGTCGCAATCTAAAACTATTGCCGCTTCTCCGGTGCAATACATCAATCCTTCATAAATGGCCGCTTGTTGGCCGTAATTTTTATCAAAACAGATGTGTTTGATGCGGTCATCTTTGGTCGCCAATCGTTTGATTGTGTTTTGAGTGTTGTCGGTTGACCCATCATTAACGAAAATTATTTCAAAGAGACAGCCGGAAAGATTTAAGTGACGTCTTAATTCGAAATAAAATTTCGGCAATGATTCCTGCTCGTTATATATTGGGGAGATAATAGATATTTTTTTCATTTATTGATGAATTGGGTATAATCATTATAAGCATCAGATAAAGGGGAAACTTAATGCAAGAAAAAAAATCCAGATTTTACGCTCTTGACCTACTGCGAGGTTTGGCAGTTTTTTTGATGTTACTCGCTCATTCTGTTTATTTTTTCTCTCATCGTGACAGTTCTCTGATTATTTCCTTGGAGAATACTGGCAACGTCTTTTGTTTTACAACTTTTTTGCTGATATCTGGTGCGGTCTCTTATATTGCATATTTAAACCATGATCTGGCTGATTCCAGGAAGAACAGGGTTATTAAGCGAATCCTAGCGTTGATAGTATCATATTATCTTATTGCGGTTTTTGTCGAGCTGAAGAGTATTTTACATGCTGATGTTTGGCAAAAAATAAGTATATTATTGGATATTATAACTTTAAGGAATTTGCCTTCTTATACCGAATATATTGTGCCATTCATAATATATCCTCTTATAATGTTTGTGTTTTCAGATGTCTTCCGCAAAATTGCAAAAAATATACTTCTAGTTGTTGTATTTTCTACAATATTTTATCTTGTCGGCTTTCTTGTATATAATCTGCCCTTTGCCGGCTTTTTTGAGCCATGGAAAGCTTTGGTGGCCGGAGCTGAGGGATATTTCAGGTTTCCTTTATTACAGTATTTTCCTGTATTCCTGCTCGGCTTATACTGGGGGCGACAACTTATTAGGTTGGAAAATATAAAGCTCAAAGAACAGCTTGTCGCTAAGTTGGGGTTATTATTTGCAATCACATTTTTATTGATATGGTATTTTGCTAATGCTCTTGATGTTAGTGCCGGAGAAATTCTTCGAAGATGGCCGCCATCTTTAGGCTTTCTGGCCTTCTCTTCTAGTATTTCCTTCCTTGTTTCATATTTAATATACAAATCAAAGAATTTTAGATCCTTACCTGTTTTAAAGGACTTTCTTCTTATACTTGGACAAAACGCATTCGCATTTTTCTGGGCACACGTCTTCTTGCTCACTTTGTATAAATTTATAAGTGGTCCACAAATCAGTTCGCTATTGGTATTTGTTATTATGTTTGTTCTGCTAATTGTGGTTTCTCTGATATTAGCTACTATATTGCCATTTAACTATAGGTTTGTGTTGTGCAAAGTTAGAGGGTCTTGCGAGGAAGATGAAATAAGGGATTCCGAGGTTTTGAAATTAGAAGAAGAGGTGCTTAGAGGCACAAAAAAAGAACTCGGATTTTTACGCAAGTTCTTTTTCCCGGCTCCCGATGGGACAACAAAAAGAAAAAGGCTGATTAAAAAAAGACATATTCTAGCCGGCTTAGTGATTGGCGCGGTCGTAGCAGCTCTGGTTTCGCCTGCTATTGTCGAAGAAGTAAAAACATCGATTAAAAATAGCAGAAATGCATCTTGGTGGGATGATAGTTATGCTTACAGACAAAATATTAATGTCGTGAACACTAGCACATTCAGCAATATTTCTGAGGGACAAACTCTAAAATTTCAAATAAACCACAAAAAAATGGTGGAGGCCGGCGAATCAAAGGCAGATGGGGGAGATATTAGGATGGTATATCTGGCCGCATCCGGCTATAAAGAAATCGCCTTCCTCGTTGATTCTTGGGGCAGCGAACAAACCGAAATCACCTTTAATAACCAGGAAATCATAAATGGGGGCAGTAACGATTCTCTTTATTTTCTATATTTTGGCAATACCTTAGCCTCTTTTGAGCCAGGTGACTTTAATTTGGAGCCTACTCCCGCTGATTACAGAGTTGAGTTATCTAGCACATCTACCCATGCCGTTTTAGCTTCAGTGTCAAAAAAATGGAATTTAATTGAAAAGGATGATGGAAAATTAGAGGTATATGGCCGCCCAATGGTTGAGGTTTCCAAGGAAGCTACGGTTAGATACAGAGTTTTAGATACTCCTTTGAAAGGAATGATGGTCGTGAATTCGGAAGGTTTTTTTGAGGCTCAAATACAAATCTCTTCGCTAAAAGCTGGAACTTACCAAGTTCAGATTGAACTTAACGATAACGGCAATATACTCTTGAGTCAGAAGGTTGGTTTTTATGTTTCTTATCCTCTGTATATAACCTGGACTTATGATTGGGAAGGTTATGATGTTAGCGGAGCATATTTGAAAGCCAGCGAAGATATTTCAAGAGAATATGGTGTGCCAATTACTCACTTTTTTAATCCCAGGATATTTACCACAAGTACAATAACTCCAGACAGAGCACAGTATTTAACAGATTGGTTAAGAAACAGGATGAATATCGGTGATGGCTATGGCTTACATCTGCATATGTTTTATGATTTTGTCGAGTTGAGCGGTGTTACTCCCAAAAAAGAGCCGAGGTGGGATAAAGCAGAAGGCGATGGTTACAGCGTTTTGACCTCTGCCTATAGCAAAGATGAGCTTAAGCAAATTATTTCTAAGGCTATGTCTGAACTAGAAAATCAAGGCTTGCCGGAGCCGGAAATATATCGTGCTGGCGGTTGGTTTTCCAATATTGAGACGCTAAAAGCGCTAGAAGAGTTGGGTTTTGGGGCTGATAGCTCTGGCAGAACCGCTTACAAGTTTGGACAAAACAGTATTGCTGGCCACTGGGATTTATCGCCTCTATCGCAACCTTATTTTCCATCTCGGACCGATCAGAACGCGCCGTCCCTTAGTAATCACCTTAATTTATTAGAGATCCCCAACAATGGCACTGATTCCTATTGGTTTAGCGCTTCAGAGATGATTGAAAGATTTAACGCAAATTTTACCAATCAGCCATTAAAAGAGAAGAAGCAACTCACCTATTTATCTCATCCTCACTGGTTTAAACAGTCTGAGCAAAGTCGAATAAGGGAGCTGTTTGGATATATTGCAAAATATAATAATTCTAGTGATTCAGGGCCCGTTATCTACGTAACAAGTCAGGAGATATTAGACATTTGGACTAAATAATGAGTTTTATCACAACAGTTTTTGAACAAAAAAATCTTTATTATTTTTTACTGACAATGATATCCGTATTAATTCTGTTGCTGTTTTTTGTGCTTTTTTGGCATTTCTATAAAAAAAGACATTATATTGAGGCCTTAAATAAGGTTTTTATAGTAAAAGCAATGAATTACTGGATAATTTATATATCAATTATATTATTTATAATTCTCCTAAATGCGTCTGCCATGGCCATGTTAACTCCCGATGTCACCTCTCCGTCTGGGCCGTCTATGGATTCTGTTATTGTTTCAGCGAGCAAACCTTTGGTTGTTGAATTTGATAGACCGATTTCTAAGTCAATCAGTTATGAAATTACCCCAGAGTTGGAGGGAAACTGGCGAGTGGAGAATAGTTTGATACTTAAAAATTCAAAACTGGTATTTACACCTGATGTGACTCCTGATTTAGACACGAGATACACAGTATCCCTAAAGAACGTTAAGAATCATTTGGGTTCGAAAAAAAGAGAATATCTATTTAGTTTTCAAACACCAAAAGCGCCAGAAGTTATCGAGACATCAATTCTAGATGGCGCAATAAACGTTATGCCGGACGCAAAAATTATTATTAGAACTGATCCTATAATTGATAATTCAGCCAATCTATATTTTGAGATTGTTCCTCAAACTGAGTTAGATGTTACTAAATCTGGTAATGAGTATACAATCAGAGCCAAAGATCGTTTTGTAAAAAGTACCAGCTACAACCTTAAGGTTCTGAGGAATCTGGTCAGATTCAGTTATAAGCTGAACAAAGCGATTAATGAAACGGAAAAACTAGAGATATTCTCCACAAATTTTCGCACTATTGATGCCCCTGGCGTCAAAAGCACCTCTCCTTCCGGATCAGGTGTTCTGGTCGACAGCAATATTGTTGTTGAATTTAACCAGCCAATGGACCGGCAAAGCGTTGAGGAGTCTTTTTCTGTTGACCCTAGTGTTTCCGGGATGTACTCTTGGGATGGAGATTCAAAATTGGTATTTGATCCCGAAAATGTCCTGACAAAAAACTCAAGGTATTCAGTTAGAATCTCTAAAGATGCTAAGGCTTCGGATGGAAGCAATATTGAAGAAGAGATCGGTTTTGAATTTGTTACCATCGGCTATGTTCAGGTTAGCATTTTTTATCCTACGAGTGGTGCCAAAGAGGTGTCTAAATCAACAAAAATTTCAATAACTTTTAATCAAGATGTTGATCACAGTTCAGCTGAAAGTAGATTCTCGATTAGTCCAACGGTAAACGGCAGTTTTAGTTGGAGTGGCAATACCCTAATCTTTAATCATGACCAGCTTGCCGATTATCAAAGTTATACGTTAAAAATTGAGGCAGGGGTTAAGACGGTCCATGGTTTGGATTCAAAAGAGGCCTTTTCCGGTTCCTTTACCACGCAGATTCCAAAATACCAGCTAAATGTCTCTGCATTTAGACAAGCACACATGTACACCTGCATGAGCTCGGCGGCCAGAAGTGCAATGGCTTATAAGGGAGTTTCTCTTGGTGAGGATGCCATATCCAGCAGAATTGGATATGACTCAACTCCATGGAGTGGCACATGGAACGAGGGTGGTGCAGTTTGGGGTGATCCGGATGTTGGCATTGTTGGCGACATAAACGGCAAAGCAGACAATATTGGTTGGGGCTATGGCTCGCATTGGAATCCCGTTGCAAATGCAATAAGAAGTTTTGGTTTAGGGGCGGAGGTTAAGAGTGGTTGGAGTGTAAGCGGGATTGCTAGTGAGATTGCGGCCGGCAATCCGGTAATAATCTGGTGGGTAAACGGTGTTTGGCCTGCTTATGAAGTTGACTGGAAAACGCCTGGCGGTAAGAGTGTCCGCGGCGTGAACTCTATGCATGTCCAAGTGGTGAAGGGTTTCACTGGGACCGTCGATAATCCCCAATCTTTTGTTGTTACAGATTCGGGTTACGGTTATCCGGGACGTAGTTACGATGTTGGCACATTTAAAGCAAAATGGAGCTGGTTCGGGAACACGGCGATAGTAGTCAGATGATATTTGAACGAAGGAGATTACAACACAAATCTTTACACAAATAAACACAAATGGGGACAAGGTTATAACACAAATCTTTACACAAATAAACAAAAATGAGTACCACAGCGAAAAAGAGATTAATATAGAAAACGATTTTAGCTCTTTCGTTATCATCGCGAGGAGGTACGACGAAGCAATCTTATAATCAATGTCACATATATTTTATGATAAGTACCAATAAACAGAATGATTAATTAGTGACTATTTGTGTGTGGATTAGTGTTTTAACTACTTTGTTTTATACGCAACTACCCCCAGATCACCGTCCCAATAGACCGGTTTATAATTATTTAGCACATAGCTTTGCAATTTTTTTGCGTAGGCGTAGTTACTATCTGCCGGCCAGATTACTAAATAATCATCATCTTTGATCGTCTCAATTGTTTTCTCTTCCGCTTGTTCGCTCCAGTCGCTAATTTCAGTAATGTATAAATATTTATTAGGGGGCTGATTTCCGGTCAAAAAATACATTCCTGTAAACTGGTTTTCGGCATAAATTGCCGTATTTTGTCGTCTTAAAAAAACAGAAAGATTTTTTTCTGCAACATGTCGAGAATAATTTCCTTTAACATTTACGGTGGTAAAAATTATGCAAAAAATAATTAAAAATATTGTTGTAAAAACTCTTGTGCTTGGACTCACTTTATTCATTGTGGCAGACGCGATGATCGCAAAAAACGGAGCAACTTGCAGCCAATAGTGTGGATAGTGACGGCCAAAAAACAGGAAGATTGGGAGCGTTGCCAATAGAGCAATCAACACCAATGGATGACGAATTTGCCAAATGGCTAATAACGAATTGTCAACTTTGTTGAAATTGCGAATAGTCATCTGGTTTGGCGGGCGACGAAGCAATCTGATTGCCGCGAAGCCGGATAATAGCCATATTGGGAGTGTGTAGAGAAAAGAAGGAGTTAACAAGCGGATTACCTTAACAATATTTTCGCTTGGATAAAATTTAAAATTATATAAAATAATTTGCTCATATGCTATCGGCAAGATGTTCGAAGCCCATAACCATAATATTGTTACGATTATAGGAATAAGGGTTCCGGTTATTATCCAAGGTAGCTTCTTATGTTTTTTCTGCCAGATGAAATAGACCAGAAAGGCAAAAGCTGAAAGTAGAAATGTTTGCTTGATGAGGATCGAGACACCCAACAGAAACCCGGTTAGTAAGGCGCTAGTGAGTTTTTTCGCTGATAGGTTAACATAGAGGCTCAAAAGTAAGAAAAGGACCCCAAAAGGCTCTGCAATCATTCTTTGACCCTCAAAGATTAATATTAGGCAGAGATAAAATAATATAGTGTAATGCCCAGATATTTTTATCTTTTGCGAAATCAAGAAGATTAGCAACAACGATACAAGGTGGCTGGTGATTAGTAGAAATTTGTAGAAAAAAATATTCTTTGTTGCTAGCGACAGAATCCCAAAAATGAAATAGATTCCGGGCGGTTTATGATCGAAAAAATCCCGATAGGGGAGTAAACCGTTTTTTAGGCCTTCGGCTATGGTTAAGAAAACTCCTTCGTCTTGCTGAAGCGGTAAAATAAATGTGGTTAGGATTAAGCAAAGAAAAACCAACAACATGATTATGTAAAGGCGAAGGTCTTTGTTGGATATCTGCATAGACTTATCAAAAGTATATTAATCAATTACAATAATATGGTAGCATCATCAATAATGGATGACGAGTTTGCCAAATGACGAATCACAAATATTAGTCATTAGTTATTTAGTATATTAGTTATTCTTTTGTGGAGGTTATATGGTTACAATGATATTAGATATATTAGCACATTGGGTAATAAGTATCATCGACTTCATGGGTTATTTTGGGGTCTTTGTTTTAATGTTGGTTGAGAGTTGTGGTATTTTGATGCCCAGCGAGGTCATTATGCCATTCTCCGGCTTTTTGGTAGCCGATGGTAGTATGAACTTCTGGTTAGTTGTTCTTCTTGGAGCGCTTGGTAATTTGGCCGGTTCTTTACTTGCATACTGGATCGGCTGGAAGGGTGGGCGGCCCTTGATTGAAAGATATGGAAAATACATTTTGCTTTCTAAGCACGATCTTGACTTGGCTGATCATTGGTTCACAAAATACGGCTCGGCCACAACTTTTTTTGGTCGAGTTTTGCCCATTGTGCGAACTTTTATATCCTTCCCTGCCGGTATTGCCAAAATGGACTTAAAAAAATTCTCTATTTATACTTTTTTGGGAGCGTTTATCTGGTGCATACCCTTAACTTACGCCGGTGTAAAAATGGGTGAGAATTGGGCTCGAATAAGAGAGTATCTGCACAACTTTGATTTAACCGTAGGCATATTGATTGTGGTTTTTTTGGTCTGGTATATTTGGAGGCATATCAAGAACTCGAGATAAATTAAAAAAACCGCTGATGATAGCGGTTTTTTAATTTGTAAAGACTTATTGTCCGGAGATGGTATTGCTGTCTTCTTGTGCTTCTGTGTCATCTTCGGTGGCAAAGCCAGCATTGGTGTCCGGTGAAGGGGTTGTCGTAGCAAATGGATCAATTATCGGCTCGCTATTTTCCTCTTGCATGGGGTCTGCCATATCTGAGGAGGAGAACTGTGCATTTGTGCTACTTTGAGAATTTAAGTCTTCGCTTTCGGTTGAGTCTGTTTCTGCGCTGCTATCAAAAGTTGGGATTGAAGCGCTAAAGTCGCTGGGGATTGGTTGGATAGGATCATCTTCTGTGGTCGTGGGTGCAGGGCTCGGTTCGCTTACAGCTCCCTGAAATTCGGTAGATGGAGCAGAGGGTGCCGGTGAGGCCAAATCAAGCGGGGTGTTATCTTCTGTGGCTAAAGAGCTACTGCTGGATGCAACAGCATCATCGGCGGAGGCGAAAACAGTTTCTGTTTGGCTATCATCCGGTTGATTGGGCGTGTCATCGCTCTGATCGGAGTCATCACTAAATTGTGATGCGGCCGCTCCTGCTGCGATGCTTTGAATATTCTGTTCTCCCGTCAGTTTCTCTAGGTGGTTCACACCAACTACGACTGCAGCCGGTTTACCGTTTTTGGTCAAGACATAAAGGTCGTCTGTACCCTCTACGCTATCAACCAATTGATTAAATTTATCTCGCGCCTCTGTTACCGGCAAAATTTTATCGACATTAACTTGTAACATTATACCTCCGAGTTAATTTAAAATTTAAAATTTTCAATTTAAAATAAATGTTTGCAAAAATGACTATCAATAATCAAGAAACAATAACCAAAACCATTTTACGATAGAACTACATCTCGCGTCAATTTTAATGGTTCCAATTATGTTGATTTTAGGCTAGAATTATTATGTTATTTATTGAGCAGAATAATTCACATTTGGAGAACAATGAAAGAGCTTATTAACAAGATTTTTAAAATCGAGATTATTAGATATGGGATGGTGGGTGTGTTAAGCACCGCTTTAGACTATCTGTTTTTGAATCTCTCTCATACTCTTATGGGCGGAGTAAATCAGACGTTAGGTTGGGCCACAGCAATCGGTTTTTGCGTAGGACTTGTTAACGGCTATTATTTTAATTCGCGCTGGACATTTAAATATAATACCAAAGGACAAGAGGGTAAGAAATTTGGTCAATTCGCTATTATTTCACTTGTTGGTTTGGCTCTAACGGAGATTATAGTGCTATATTTTGCCAATAATGTCGGACATGACAAGAACATCGCTAAACTGATCGCTGTGATTATTGTATTTTTCTGGAATTTCTTCGGCAATAAAATGTGGACATTTAGACAAAAAAGTGAAAAAAAATAAGTGGTTAATTTCTAATCTCTAATCCAGGGCATTTTTTAATGCCTTAAAGAGTATATGAGCGCGAATAAGAAACTATTCTCAAATAGCATTGTTGTAATAATAGGCACTGTTGTAAGCAGCGTCTTTTCATATTTGTTTAACATGGTAATGGGTCGGAAGCTAGGTCCTGCACTGTACGGGGACCTTGTAACTTTACTTTCCTTGCTATTAATCGTAAATGTTGGAGGAAACGCAATATTGAATATATCGATGAAATATTCCAGCAAGCTCTTTGCGGCAGACAAAAAGCATCTAATTTATAGTTTTATAATGAAAATGGGCAAGTATGTATTTCTGATTGCGCTGTTAATTGTAATTATTGGTTTGATATTTATTGGACCAATATCTAGTTTGTTATCTATGAGTAACAAGATTTCTCTTGTTGTGGCTTATATGAGCGTGTTTGCCGGATTTTTAATAATGATTAATAAGGGAGTACTACAAGGATTGCAAAAGTTCGTTCCAATATCTTATATAAACTCATCAGAGATGATTTGCAGGTTGTTATTGGGCGTTCTGTTAGTGTCGCTTGGCTTCTCGTTGAACGGAGCAATTTCATCTGTTGTGTTGGCTACATTTATGTCATATTTAGTATCTTTTTATTTTATTAAGAAATACTTATTTGACTCAACGAAAGATTTAGTAGAAATAAAAAAAGAACAGGATCTTGGCATAGGCAAAAGAGAAATAATAAGTTATTCCTGGCCCACACTAATTGCGATGATTTTATTGACGATATTATTAAATTTAGACATTATTGTAATTAAATACTATTTTCCACCTGTTGATGCAGGATTGTATGCAGCTATTTCGACTGTTGCGAAGATAATATTTTATATATCTGGGCCGATTGTTATGGTGATGTTCCCAGTGCTATCGAAACAAAAATATTCCGGGGAGAAACATTATAAGACCCTTGCTATCACATTATTGATTACTATCTCCATGGGGGCGGTAATTCTGTTCGCCTATTATTTGTTTCCAAAAACAATTATTGCCATACTATATGGTTCTCAATATGCGGAAGCTTACCGTTTTTTGTCGTTTAGCGGCGCTTTTATGTTGCTTTATTCTGTAATTAATATGTTGATAAATTATTATCTAGCTATTGAAAGATTTTTTGTATTGTGGCTGTTAGCTATAACAATTTTTGCGCAGATTGTTATGTTTATTTTTTACCATAACAGCATAGAATTGATTTTAAGACTATTTGTATTTACTCTGGTTTCATTATTTGCTTTAATTGTCATGTATTATCTATTTGAGAGAAAGCAATTAATATTATCTTATTTTAAAAATGGAAACAAAAAAAGTTAAAAAACTGATTTCTTTTGTGCTCCCTGCTTATAACGAGGAAAAGAATATTCCCCAAATGTTTGATGACATAAAGGCTGTCATTAGTTCACTGGAAAATAAATATCGTTATGAGATTATTTTTATAAATGATGGCAGCTCCGATAACAGTTGGGCAGAGATTATTGCGACAACGCAAAAAGATAACGGAGTAAAGGCGATAAATTTAAGCAGGAACTTTGGGCACCAATCTGCATTAGAGGCTGGAATTGAAAATGCAATGGGGGACGCAGTAATTATGCTTGATTGTGATGGGCAGCATCCAGTAGAAATAATCGAAAAATTGATAGAGAAATGGGAATCTGGTTTTAAAATCGTTAATACTATCAGAAAAGACACAGAGGGTGTATCGCGTTTTAAAAAGATTACAGCTAAGTTCTTTTACTCGCTAATAAATCGTTTTTCAGATACAAAAATTATTCCAGGGTCAGCCGACTTTAGGCTAATTGATAGAATCGTCGCAGATACAATAAAAAAACTTCCTGAACAAAATAAGTTCTATAGGGGCTTAATAAATTGGGTAGGATTTCCGACTGGTTATGTTGAATACAATGCAAAAGATCGAAGATTTGGTAAAACTTCTTACACTCTTAAAAGGATGTACAAATTTGCCGTAGATGGATTAACTGGTTTTTCAAATTTCCCACTTACAATTGCAAAATATATTGGCTTAATGATTATGGCCGTAGGAACCTTAACTTTGTTATCAATGCTCTTGCTTACACTGATAGGGAGCTCACATTTCCCTATATGGGTCTATTTGATAGTTTTAGTTTTTTTACTTAATGGATTACAATTCATTGTTTTATGGTTTATTGGAAATTACATTGGCAGAATTTTCAACCAGCAACGGCAAAGACCAAACTATATTATCTCTGAAAAAATTAATTTCTAATAAAAATGGCCAACTCAGCCCCAATATCTGTCCTAATGCCGGCGTATAATACGCTGAAGTCTGTAGAGTTGGTATGTTTACATAATTAAGACGAAGATTGAAAATGAAAAAAAAGACTCCTAAAGTTTCTGTTTTGATGCCGGCGTATAATGCCGAGAGTTATATTGGTGTTGCTATTGAGAGCATATTGTCTCAAACATTTAGGGATTTAGAATTAATTGTTATTGATGATTCCTCTACAGATAGCACTATTGAGATCGTGTCGGAATTTGCAAAAAATGATGATAGATTATGTATAATAAGAAACAGTAAAAATCTCAAAATTAGTAGATCTTTAAATAAAGGTCTAAACATTGCGAAAGGAAGATATGTTGCAAGAATGGATGCCGATGACTGGTCATATTCCGACAGAATAGAAAAGCAGTATCATTTTTTAGAAAAAAATCCTAAGGTTGGTATTGTTGGAGGGGTGATGCGTGTTTGTGATAAAAATCTTAAAGTTATTGGCACCAGATTTTATGAAAAATCCGATCGATCTATCAGAAAAAAAATGTTTCGGTACAATCCTTTTTGCCACCCTGCAATAATGGTCAGAAAATCAATATTTGATCAGGTTGGTGGATATAATGTATATCTTGCCGATGCAGAAGACTATGATCTGTATTTTAGGATTGGGAATATCAGCAAATTCGCAAATTTAGACTGTCCAATAATTAAATACAGGATGAATAACTCATCAATATCCAGTATAAGATCCAGGAATCAAGAAAGGCTCACAATTTTTATACGTTTCAAAGCATGGGTTGAGTATGGCTACCCTATGAAATTCTCAGATATTTTTTATACACTAGCACAATTATTAAGCATGTTAGTAATTCCTCAAAAACTAAAAATAAAACTATTTAATGCTTTGCGTAATACCAAATAAAGAAAGGTTAGTAAAATGTTTACAGACAAGACAATTTTTGTGACAGGTGGTACCGGATCTTGGGGACATGAGTTAGTTAAACAGATGATTGAAAACCATGATCCAAAAGAGATCAGGATTTATTCACGGGGTGAGCACAAACAGGTTGAGATGAAGAGGGAATTCGGCTTCAACCCAAAGATCAAATTCATTATTGGTGATATTCGTGACAAAAACATATTGGGTATGGCTATGAAAGGTGCAGATTACGTTTTTCACTTAGCTGCTCTCAAGCATGTTCCTGTATGCGAAGAAAACAGCTGGGAAGCTGTTCTGACAAATATTTACGGTACTCAGAATGTGATTGAGTGTGCAATTGCAAATGAAGTTTCAACAGTTGTTGATATATCTACTGATAAAGCCGTTGATCCTTTCAACCTTTATGGTGTAACAAAAGCTTGCGGGGAAAAGTTAATAATAAATTCAAACCAGAACTATAATTCTGACACAAAATTTGTCTGCATAAGGGGTGGCAATGTAATGGGTACTAATGGTAGTGTTTTGCCACTATTTAAAGAGCAGCTTATAACCAGAAATGAAATTACTATCACTGATCCGCATATGACAAGATATCTGATGAGCACCAGAGAGGCTATCGGATTGGTATTCCAAGCTGTAGCAAACGCAACTGGCGGGGAAGTCTATGTTATGAGGATGCCCTCAACGAAGGTAGAAAACATTGCCAACGTTATGATTAAGTTATTTGGGGATAATAATAGTAAAAAGACTATTATTGGAACTCGTCCCGGAGAGAAGATGCATGAAGTTCTTGTATCCAAGAATGAATCCCCCAGAACAAAGATTTTTAACGATCAATACTATGTAATATTGCCTCAATTCAATACTAATAGTTTAGAAGAGAGGTATAAAAATCTTCAACCTATTGAGCACGAAGAATTTAGCTCTTTAAACGCAAAGAAACTCAGCGATGATGATTTCATTTCGATTCTTAAAAAAGAGAGCTGGCTATGGGACAAACCAGAGTAGCGGTAACCGGGTCGCAAGGATTTATCGGACAGAATGTAACACGCATCTTGTCTTCTTGTGGTGATATTAAACAAATCGATTTCGAGGGCGATCTATTGGTGCAAGACGATATTATCTCTTTTTTTGAAAATAACAAAGAAATCGACAGCATAATTCATCTGGTTGGAGTGTTCAGTGGGCCGACTGGTTTATTGATCGATATAAACGTTAAGACTCTTGCAAACTTGCTCGAAACAGCTAAGGATTATGGTGTTAAAAAAGTGGTATTTACTTCTACTGGTGCTGTTTATGGCGAGCCTATTGGAGAAGAATCTTTTGAAACTGACCAGCTTTCACCAAATACAGAATATAGTATGAGCAAAATGTTAGCTGAAGAAACCTTGAAATACTATTGTCGACAGTATCACATGTCTTATGTGATTTTGAGATACCCTAATGTATACGGCAGGGGCAACGAAAAAGGAGTGATAGGGGCGTTTATGAAGTCAATCCAAGAAAATCATTCAATCACCGTATACGGAGATGGTGAACAATCAAGAAACTTCTTACATGTTGATGATGCTTGCAGGGCTATTGAGTTAGGTCTTAGATACAAAGGATCTGATGTATTTAACATCTCCAACCCAATAAAATACACTATTAATGAGATTGTAGAACTGTATAAGAAAAAATTCGATTTCGTTGTAGAAAAAAAACCCAGCAACAACAATTTACGCAACCTATTGCTTAATACCGATAAGGCCCATAAACTTTTGAATTTTGATGTACAACACAAGGAGATAGAGTTATGATTATTGTCCTGGGTCATGCCAGTCTTATTAACGAAAAGATATATGAGGCACCGGTCAATACTTATGTTGAGACACTAATTAGACAGAAAAGAGATTTTGTTTTCATTCGGCACTTTATTGATGGTAATTTGAAATCAACAGTATACTGCTACAAAAAAGGTCAATTAGTATCACAGAAGAAGCTTTTTATAATCTCAAGGATATCTCCATTAAGATATTTTACGGAAATTGTCTCAAGTTTTTTGTACCTTTTAAGATACAAAAATGCGGAAGTTATGATTGCCGCAGATCCGTTGAACGCCTACACAGGATTATTATTAAAGAGATTCCGGAGGTTAAAGAAGCTGATATTTGTAACTTGTGATTATTCGGAGAGACGCTTCGACAATTCTATATTAAATTGGATATTCTTCAAAGTTGATAGGATGGCTGCCTTAGGATCAGACCAAATATGGAATGTTTCCAAGAGGATTCAAGAGGTTAGAAGATCGATGGGGTTTTCAGATAAGAAGAATATCTTGGTGCCGAATGTTCCTTCTTCTAATTATAAGCAATACGTAGACAACAAGAGAAATAAATTCTGTATGGTGACGCTCGGATTATTAGGCGATCAACTTGAGTTTGATTATTTATTTGAAGCAATCAAGGATCTACTCAAAAAATATCCCAACCTTATTTTAAAAATTATCGGAAATGGTCCCAAAGAAGAGTATTTGCATCAAAAAGCAAAGAAAATGGCCATAGAAGAAAGTATAATTTTTACCGGTCATCTTGAGCACGACAAAGCCTTAGAACATATATCAAAATCTGGCATCGGACTGGCCCTGTACAATGGTAATTGGAATTTCAACTTTTTTGGAGACAGTATGAAGTGCCGTGAATTTTTCTGTTTCGGGCTACCTGTTATAACGACTGACACACACTCAACCGTCGAAGATATAAGAGAAAATAATGCTGGCATCGTGGTTGAAATGAATAAAAAAAGCTATATTGGCGCCGTGGAAGAAATACTAAATAACTACGGCTTATACAGCAAAAACTCTTCTGTTTTAGCCAATAAATATGAAGATATACATAATAAGCTTCTCAAAAGAATAATTGGTAAAGATGTCTAGATTCCTCAAATCTGCAACAAAAAGTGATTTTATTCCGATATCTGTTTTTATCACCTTGGTATTGGTTTCTTCATATCGTGTTTTGCCAAGTCTTGGGACCATTTTTTATAATGACGGTGCCTTTTTTTGGCTAAGGGAAAACTATTTTGTAAACTTGGCGATGACTTGGAGTCAAAATTATTTTGGCTCTGATCAAACCAACATCACCTTTCTATATCTAGTTAAATCATTATTGACTCACGCTCTTAACCGTTTTGGTGTTAGTCAAGAGGTAATATCATACATATTGTCTTTTGGTTTGGTTTTGGCGGCCGCTTTAGTATATTATTTTATCTTCAAAAAAATCTCTGGCAGCAAAATTTTTGGTTTCGGTGCTGGGGTTTTTGCAATTATGTGTAATTTGTCTCTTGAACACGTCGGGTTTGGTGGTTTCTTTTACTATTTTCTTGGTCTTATCGCTTTCGGTGTGTTGTTTATGCGTTTGAATAAGATAATAATGAGCAAAAACATCAACAAGGCTGATATTATTTGCTTTTCTCTGCTCTCTGTCTTATTGGTGCACCCTTTTTATTTTGTGATTTATCTAATTTCCTTGATGATTATCTTTCTATTTTTTGGCATAAGATATGAATTATATAAACGAGCTAAATTCTATATAAAAACATTGACGACATTTTTATTTTTGGCCCTTATCCACATGTATTGGCTTCTACCTTTTGTAATCGGGACAGTTACCCGTGATGCGTCACAGACCTATGGCGGTAATTTGGACGGAGTTTTTGAAGGGTTTAAGAGGGCTTCTTCATATCTGAATGCGCAGAATTTCTTTCAATATTTCAATTTATACTCAAAAAATGTTCAATCCAGCTATTTATTTTATCCTTTTTATGTCTTACTGGCTACATTGTTGCTAATTTCTTTTTATTACCTCTTTAAAAAAAAGAAGACAGTTTTCCTCATAAGTCTATTTCTATATATTGTATTCTTTTCCTTAGCTTTGGGACCGATGTCAGTCGTTTCGGGCGGGATTTGGAGTTATCTGTGGAGCAGTATTCCAGCTTTTTCTTTTTTTAGAAGTTTTTCTCGTTTTCTTATAGTAATAATACCGATTTACCTCTATGTTTATGCTTTAGCCTACAAGTTGCTAGATTATGGAAATAAAAAAATACTTTTGGGAACAATAGTCGCTGCCTTTGTGTTTTTAAATATATTTGTAATTAGCGGTGATATGAGCGGCACGATAGTAGCGGTGACTCCACCGCAGGAATACTCAGAGCTAAACAAAATATTAGTGTCTGATTCTTCGTCATATTCCGTTTTGTCGGTGCCTAACTATTTCTATGAAACTTACAAATGGTCAGAGAATAGAAAAACTGATTTTATGAGACAGGATTATTATTTTATGGATTATTTTCTAGAGGCACCAGTAATTTACAATCGTGCCTCGATAAGTATCAACAACAACAACAAATTGTTTTCAAATGTTTTTTCTTTCTCGGAAAGCAAGGTGGATGAACTTGGTTATTTGTTTGATGCTTCAGACATAAAATATGTCCTAGTCCATAAAGATTACATTGCAGGGCCACCCAATATCAATACACAAGATTATTTAAGTTATGTGAAGTATTTTAAAGATAATAACGTCGATTCGTTAATGGAGAATGAAAACTTTGCTGTCTACCAGCTACCAACCTCAACTCCTCGTCTGTCTCATCCCAATCTTACATTTCAAAAAATTAACCCTGCTAAATACAAACTGCACTTCAAGGGAGTTAAAGATGTAAAAGATTTGAATTTTCTTCAAAGCTATCATTCAAAGTGGAATCTATATTTAGATAACTACCAAAAGCCTTGTTTGGCCGCAGAAAGCAGCAAGGAGTGTCCTCCTATTAATGCTTTCTATCAATCTGGAGATATCTCATATATTAACAAAGAGCCTCTGTTTGATTCTACACACAGCAAGAAGTTTAACTATGCAAATTCTTGGTCTATAGACCCAAATGAAATCAAAAAATTTGCAGAAGGAGAGTATTATAAAAAGAATAGTGATGGCTCCATTGATTTTACGATGACTCTTTATTTTGCTCCACAGAGTTATCAATATCTGGGTATAATAATTTCAATTTTAGCAGTATTGGTAGTAATAATAATGGGGATTGCCTTAAATGTGGTTAAAAATAGTCAAAAACCGTAATATCTTTATGCTGATAATTTTCTTGTTGGCATATTTACTTTTGTTCTCTTCTTTTAGAGATGGCGTGGGAAACTATTGGGATTGGTCTTTTCCTTACTTTTCTGATCATTTGACAAATTATTTTTCCAACATGTCGCTGAGTTATATACCGGACAATCTTGGCAATCCGCTTAGCTACTCTTCAAATTATTACTTTAGGTATTTCATCTCATTATTCGGATATTTTGGTTTAGCGCCGGAGATGTTGCAATATTTATTGCTCTCCGCATCTGCTGCCCTATCCTCTTTCTATTTTTATAGGACGCACAAAAGAGATTCTGGGAATAATCTGTTAGTAGTTGTCGCTTCATTCGTTCTAATAATCAACCCAGCAGTATTTTATAAATTTGTCGGCGGACATACTTATTATATGGTTTCTTTAGCCATACTTAGCGGGCTATATTTTTATTTGATGAAGAATTTTAGACCCAATATTAAAGGCTATTTAGCTCTATCCTTGTTTCTCGCTTTTGTTGGGGTTCAGATTCAATTTTTTGTTATAGCAGGCATAATGATGTTTATTTACTTCATTTTGCACAAAGAGAAATTTAGGCTTATATATTTGCCTTTATTATTGATCGTCCCGATTCTGATAAATTTACCATGGTTGAGCAATTTTATATCTTCTGCTTATACAATTTCGCAGGTGGGCGGAGGGGCGGCTTTTGGTTCTTTTAAAACCTTGACCGAGGCCACTTTTAGAGACGTCTTTTACATGTCTTTCTCCCGAGCGACGTTGTTGCAGTATTTTTATTCTTCTGCTCATTTTGCGATCTTCGCGTTATTTTCAGTGATGTTTTTAGTTCAACTCTATCTTTCAAAATTTAATAAAAATAGGTTGTTTATTGTTGCTTTGGTGATTATATATTTTATTCTTGCAACTGGTCTCTTGCAGTCACTTAATATTCCATATTTGAATAAGATATATCCAATGATTCGAGAGGTGGGTCATTTTGCCCCGATTCTAGTTTTTTGTATGTTGAGTTATTTATTGCAGATAAAGTCAATGAGTAAATGTAATCAAATAGTAATAGTCTTTTCGCTATTTGTCTTTTTGTTTACAAATTTGACCGCATATTGGGGATATGTAAAATTGCCGAAGCCAGAATACAGTCTTGTGAGGCAGAATTTCGAAGAATTTGAAGACATTAAAAGGAATGATACGGGTAGTTATAGAGTGCTTACTTACCCATTCTTTAATCAATACTCTCTGAATAATGTTAAAAACGTTTATGCTCGAGGTCGCTTAATTAATAATAGTGGTTGGGACAGCTATATTATGTATTCTGGCTATGAGTACATTAATCAAAACATTAATTCAAAAGACTATTATAAGTCCCTTCAATATAGACTACTACGTGACTTTCAGACAAAAGAGTTAGAAGAGTTGAATGTGAAATATGTCTTTGATTTTAGCCATATATATCAAACTAACTACGAAAAATACTTAGAGCTCTCGGAAATTGGCTATGATGTTGATATAATTAAAGCTAACGGGGATTTCATTGATTCCGTTGCTAGTTATCCCGGTGTCATTAAAATATCCGAGCACATCTACCAGCTACCAACCTCAACTCCTCGTCTGTCTCATCCCAATCTTACATTTCAAAAAATTAACCCTGCTAAATACAAACTGCACTTCAAGGGAGTTAAAGATGTAAAAGATTTGAATTTTCTTCAAAGCTATCATTCAAAGTGGAATCTATATTTAGATAACTACCAAAAGCCTTGTTTGGCCGCAGAAAGCAGCAAGGAGTGTCCTCCTATTAATGCTTTCTATCAATCTGGAGATATCTCATATATTAACAAAGAGCCTCTGTTTGATTCTACACACAGCAAGAAGTTTAACTATGCAAATTCTTGGTCTATAGACCCAAATGAAATCAAAAAATTTGCAGAAGGAGAGTATTATAAAAAGAATAGTGATGGCTCCATTGATTTTACGATGACTCTTTATTTTGCTCCACAGAGTTATCAATATCTGGGTATAATAATTTCAATTTTAGCAGTATTGGTTGCAGCTGTTATAATTGTTTATAGTAAAATTAAATTGAGAGAATATGAAGATTAGAATAGAATATTTATTGAATGCGCTAAAGCATAATCAGATATACTTAATTGTTCTGTTAATGTTTATTCTTGTGTTTTTGTATGGCAAAAACATTATTATTGACGAAGACAATTCTAAGCCCACTGAATGCATTGCCGTTAACGACTCAAACGAAATATTTAGCATAGATAATCAGTCTACATATTTTGCAGTCAAAAATATTTTCAACTCAAGCGAAGGAGATTATTATCGATTGAAATTTGTGGCTGAGGTAACTCCGGATATTCGTCGTAGCGTTTCTAACACAAACGAGAAGGGCCCGGAATATCAATATGTTAACATGGACTATCCATACAAAATTGAAACGATAATAAACTCACAATCAGGAGAACAAAAGAAGATAGGAGAGATTTCGATTGAGGGCATGGAAAGAAAATATTATGAATATATTTTTAAGACTGATGGCAATTATAGCGATGTTGTATTTAGAAAATTCAACGTTAATGATCTCGAAAAAGTTATCATCAGCAACGTCGGCATAAGTAGATTGGATATTAGCAGCGATACTCAACTTGGAGAACTTACTTCTACAAAGCAGAGTATCGTAATGGACAGCGAAATACCGGAATTGCCCAACAATAATCCAATGAGGCATGTTTCACTCTCTACTGGCAATCAGCAAGTTGGACAGTTGTTCGAGGCAAGTGAAGATTATTTAGGGGGCGTGTATTTATCTATGAATATGGTTGGCAATGGTGGCGTTGGAGACTATACTTTAAATCTGTATATGGTTTCGGATGAAAACAATATCAATATTCTAGCTGAACCTTTTCGGTCATTTCGTTTCCAGACATCGGATTTTGACAAATTTAATTTGCGCGGTGATTTATACAAAATACCTTTCTTTTTCCCCTTAGAGAAAGGCAAGAAATATTATCTGTCCATATCTAATCGTTCTGCGGTGACGAATAGATCCAATAACCTAAGTATTGGTATTTGGGACAGTAAAGATCAAAACGTGTTGTATTATAAGGGAAAGGATAAGAATTATCTTGAAGAGTCTTCAGCTCTTTTTCCGATATTCCTAAACTCTCAATATTATAATGGAGAAAAGCTAACAAATAACTCACTAATTGAAGATTTGGGTGGAGGAAAGGGAAGATTTCATTTCTCCTCATTATCTCAGCCCAGTGATTTGTTGGTCCCAGAATACAATTTGTATGCCGGATACGATCAATATATCAAGGCAGTTACTTTTTGGGGCGAGAAAAAATATTCACTAGACTACAAATTTAATACAATATATCCCATAAAAAGATTTCGCCTAAACTTAAAGCAGGCCATGGGTTTATATCCAAAGGCTACAGTTAAGTTCTCTCTTGACGGCACGACTTGGCAAGAGATAGAGAACCAGAAAGATGCCGCTGCCCCATATTTATTTTCTCAGACCGTTGAGATGTCAGAGAACAAAACAACATCAGAAATATATGTTTCAATATCTCCGAAAGATGATCCAAATGATTTTGCTAATAAATACCTAGCCATTTACGATTTTGAATTAGGTGCTGATTTAGACATGGAGAAAAAATGATTCTAAAATCAATAATAAGATATTTAAACAGGGATAACGTCAATATAGTAGTGGTTGCTTTGGCTTATGCCCTTGTCAGCTATTTAAACTGGACTCCGATGGCCTCAATCTTTTTCGTTCTCTTTATTTGGTTCTTGTTGAATCCGATAAAAACATCTGACGCGCTTAAGATATCCATAATAACGTTGGCAGTTTCTCCTTTGTTATTAATGGTAAAAAGAAGAACCAACGCAGAATACTTAGCTCAAATATCTTTCTTTTTCCTTGTTATCGCCCTGATCACAGAAATTCGTTTCCGAAAATCAAGAGTCGAATAAGATAGCTTATTGGTAGGGATCTTTGCCTAACTGGTAATCACCAGATCTTAGTGCCTCTATTCCTCTCTGTTCAGCGGCCAATCTATCTTTATAATTGTCTGACTCTCTAACTTTTGAAATTAAGTTTTTGTAGTGCCCACTAGTACTCTCTAGTATTTTCTCGGCTGGTATAAAGCTGACCTCAACTTGTTGTTTGAATTTTGATATGCTTTCCATGGTCTCTTTATCTTGTTCTGATAGTTTTTCAAGTTGGATGAAAAATTCCTTCGCTCTTGGGACATGGTAATCGTTGGTAATTATCGCTATACGAGACCAACCCTCTCTTTGGGCCATCTTTATCATCTCAATCATCTCACTATATGTGTCCCAAGAGTTTTCTTCTAGTATAATATTTTCTTGTTTGGCTCCGAACCTTTCCATCTCAGCAGCCACAACTGAGGCATGCGTCGGTTCCTCCTTTAATCTACGGCTAGTTGTAACAAAATTGATGTCTGGGAATATCTCTGAGACTTTGGCAGCCGCAATAGATCTGGCCTTACCTCCAGTTATTAGCCCGTGATCATCGGTTTCACTATACGATGGAGATTTATATTCATCATCCTTCCTTATTATACCCCCGCTTAACACAAAAATACTCTCCGGCATCCGCCCAGATTCGGTTTCTTGGCAAATTACAGACTTAATGCACTCTTTAAGCTCTTCCGTTATTCTTTCTGACACGTTACTCTTGAATTTAGATTTGTAAGTCAAAAATATTATATCACTCGGATTAAGTGTTAAAAAGCACATAAAGGGTGTGGCGGTGCGGGCAGCTTTATGATATCATGATTACGTTTTTCATATGTTGTATTAAAATATTTTTTAGATAATTTTGTGCGTCATTTTCACAAGCTTGAAAAATTATGATTTCAATAATTATACCTGTTTATAATGAAGAAGATAATGTTGCTAAGCTTCACAATGAGTTAGTTTCTGTGATGAAAAAAATTGGACGAAGTTACGAGATAATTTTAATCGATGATGGTTCGTCTGATGAGACCGGAAAGATTATTACAAAAATATCTCATAACGACAAGCTGACAAAATCAATTGTTCTTGCTAGGAATTTTGGCCAAACTGCCGCGCTTTCGGCGGGTTTAGATAATGCAAGCGGCGACATTATTATCCCGATGGACGGGGATTTGCAGAATGATCCCAGAGATATTCCCAAGTTGCTGAAGAAGATAGAAGAGGGATATTCGGTAGTTTCGGGTTGGCGCAAGAATCGTAAAGATTCTTTTTTTAGGGTTCTGCCATCGAAAATCGCCAACCTTTTGATTAAAAAGCTTACCGGCGTACAAATTAATGATAACGGTTGTTCGCTTAAGGCTTACAAGAAAGAGGTAATAAGCGGCATCCAGCTTTATGGCGAGATGCATCGATTTATTTCGGTTTATGCTGCTTGGTCGGGAGGCAAAACATGCGAGGTAGTAGTTAACCATCGATCTCGTAAGAATGGTAAAAGTAAGTATGGTTACTCGCGGATTTTCAAAGTCATACTGGACCTTCTGGTAATGAAGTTCCTGCACCGATATATAAGCCGCCCCATTCATTTTTTTGGTAAGTATGGCTTTTGGTCATTTTTTATTGCCTTTGCATTTGTTATATGGTCACTAATACTAAAATACGCGTATAATTTATCCATTAATAGGACGCCATTACCAATATTTGCAATTATGTTTGTAATATTGGGAGTCCAATTGGTTCTTACAGGGATCTTGGCCGAGTTGTTGACACGAACCTATTATGAATCTCAAGGGAAAAAATCTTACAAAATAAGTTATGTTGTTGCAAATGGCAAGAATATTAAGTAGAGAAAAAGTAAAAAGTGTAGTAAATTTGATCTACTCCAATAGAGTCATACTTATTGTAGTCCTATTGGGTATTCTGTTAAGAGTCATCTTAATGCCTTTTACTATTCATCATGATATATTGAGTTCAATCTGGCGCGGAACTCTGCTTGTTTTTGAAGGGTCATATAGAATCAGCCACCTGCCGGAGTTAATAATGGCTGCATATATCTTTTTCATGAAGTCATTCTTGCCTCATCTTCCTGACCTCCTTGGTTCCCATAGTGGTTTAACCATTGCGCCCGATCATGGTGTGTATTTTAATTTTTTGGAATCAATATATTCACATAGGTATGTTTTTATCGTTAAATCAGTATTCTTAATGGTTGATTTGTTGATGCTTGTAACAATCCTAAAGAGCACGCTAAAAAAGCACCTACCAGTTATTATTTTTTGGGCCATAAATCCATTTATATTATATAGTGCTTATTTATGGGGTCGATTTGAGATAATACCAATATACTTCATGCTTTTGTCAATGATTTCATCATCAAAGGAAATGAAATGGCAGGCAATAATTTTTGCGGGTCTTGCTGTTTCTTCCCGAATTAACTTTTTAATTTATTTTTTGCCACTTATAATATTCATCAGCGATAGCAAAAAAGATTATGTTAAATATTTGATTGCCGGATTAACGCCATATTTTATAACTTCCTTGTTTACTAAGCTATTGATTGAGAGTTACTCAGGAATAAACGGCGGATTCCAAGAGTATCTATTTTCGAGTTCTTTTGGTCAGGGATTCAATTCAATTAGTTTGTTCCCAATCGCAGTATTTATTATTATCTATTTTATGATCAAAGATAAGAAGTCCCAAGAACTTGACTATAAAAAGTATCTATTTTATACGGGCATAATGATTAGCTCATATTTTGCATTTACATTTTTTCATCCCCAATGGCTCGCGTGGTTAACTCCAATTGCAATAATGTATATCTATTACGAGAGAAAATCTATTTATACCTTGATGATTATGTTTGTGTTATTTTTTGTTTTCATTGATAGCTACTGGGGCCCATATACCTCAACCTATCTTCTATTTGAAGCTTCAAATCCTGATTTTGCTAAATCATTCTTTTCGATCAAATTCCAGTTGCTAGGCAAATATTCCGATCAGACACTAATTACCGTCTTTCATACTATGTTTATTTTGTCGCTAATTCTTTTAAATATGCAACTAAAAGTTAAACTTTATGACAAGAAAAAATAAAACGATGATTTTGGCGCTTGTCTCATTTGTCTTACTATTGGCAATTTTTTTCTATAAATTTTCTTTTGTTAGTATGGAGAAATTTGAAGCAGCAGAAGACCACAGAGAGTCATTTTATGTATTTAGCGCCGTTAAACAGGACCAATTAGTTGGACTCGTTGTTAGCTCTGAAAGGTCGGTATTTATTGAAGATTATAAAAATAAAAATATCGAAATCGTTATAGATATATTAAATGAAAAAGGTAAGATAGAAAAAACAATTAAACAAACATTTAACATATATAATTTGCCGGTAAAAGGTTTCAAAAAGCTTATGCTCGATGAGAGCATTAGTGACTTAAAAGGAAAAGGGATTAAAATATCTCACAAACTACTCTTTGTGCCTGGGGCTGATGAAACAGTCAAAATATTTCACCACGGAAGCAACAACACTCCTAATAATTTTGAGACAACCCCTAAATTAATTTACAAAACCAACCTAATCCAGCTTTTTTATGAATCGCGGTTGAGCCTCAATGGAGACCCAAAATTCGAAAAGATGTATCATTTTTTGGTGATCTCAATTATTATCTCCATACTCATTGTAGTATTCATTTCTTTATTAAAGAAAGATGAACAAAAGCGATGAAGAGGATACTAATTCTAAACTACGAATTTCCACCACTTGGCGGCGGTGGGAGTCCGGTTGCTTATGAGATTGCCAAAAGATATGTCGAGGCGGGCAATTCTGTTTGCGTGGTTACTATGGGCTATAGGGGCTTGCCAAGATATGAAAAGATAGACGGGATTAAAATATTTAGAGTCCCATCAATTCGTAAGAGAAAAGAGATTTGCCAACCTTGGGAGCAGTTAAGCTATATAATCTCGGCAAAATTGTTTTTAAAGCGACATTTAAAGGATAATAAATATGATATCAATCATACTCATTTTATTATTCCAACCGGTATAGTTTCCTTATGGCTTAAAAGGAAATACGGTATTAAATATATTATTACTAGTCATGGTAGTGATGTACCTGGGCACAACCCTCAGAGATTTGTTTTTTTGCATAAATTCACAAAGCCGATTTTAAAAAGGATCTGTTTTGAAGCAGAAAAAATCGTATCACCATCTAATTATCTCAAAGAAACCATTATTAATAATATTGATAAAGTAATTATACATAAGTTAACGGTGATTCCTAATGGAATCGACCCAAATATATATCTACCCGTCAAAAAAGAAAAAATAATTTTATCAACCGGCAGGCTTATCAATTTCAAGGGCTTTCAATATCTAATAAAATCAGTATCTCCTAAAGATTTGAGATACAAACTGCATATTTGTGGTGATGGCCCCATGATGTCAGAACTTAAAGAGATGGCAAAACAATCTAAAACCAAGATAATCTTTCATGGTTGGGTTGATAACAAAAGTAGAGAATATATACAATTACTGGGTAAAGCCTCAATCTACTGTTTATTTTCATCCAAAGAAAATGCCAGCATTTCTCTGTTGGAGGCAATGAGTGCCGGGTGTGCTGTTCTTACAAGCAATGTTGCCGGTTGTCTTGAAACGGTGGGAGAGTCGGGGTTGATAGTGGAACCAAAGAATGTCGAAGAAATCAGAGGACAGATCAATGCTTTGATATCGGATCATAGATTAATTGAAAAATTGTCCCGAGAGGGGAGAAAAAGGGTTTTAAATAATTACTCTTGGGAGAAAGTAGTGTCTAAATATATTGAACTATTAAATAATATTATGGCCAATAATTGAGTAAATTTTTCATAATCATTATCAATAATTTAATAACAATCCCTTTGATATTTTTGTCATGGCTTATGCCTAAAAAAAAGGGATTATATCTGTTGACTTCTTCTGATGGGAGTAAGTACAAGGATAATCCAAAGTATTTCTTTCAATACCTTCAAAAAAAGGGGCTAAACGCTTATTGGGCGACAACGAATAAGAATGTTTATCAAGAACTAAAAAGTAAAAATATGCCCGTTTCATATATTTATTCAATCAAGCATTTCTTATATGCATTGAGAGCCGAGTTTGTCTTTTCTGACGACTCCCGTAATGGAGTCTTTTTTGATAGTATTTTTTGGCATTATGGAAATTTTAAAAATATTTTAATGTGGCATGGTACGGGTTTTAAAAATATTGGTCTGAAAGCGGAGAAATATCAAAAAGGCAATAAGCTCATTAATTATATTAAATACGCTCTTATGAAATCCAGGTTTAAAAGCTACAAATTGATTTTAGCCAGCAGCGAATTTGATAAAAAAAGAAAGAAAGATTGTTTTAAAAACTCAAATGTAGAGGTGTTGGGTTACCCGAGAATAGATTATTTAGTTGAAAGCGCGAAGAAGAAATCCTTAAACAAGAATAAAATAATCTTGTATTTACCAACATTTAGGGAGAAAGATTCCGAAAATAGGCCTTTCAGTAGAATATTTTTAAAAAAGCTTGATGAATATCTTGAGAAAAGTCAGCAAAAACTATTAATAAAAAATCATCCTTATGACAAAATATGTAAGCTTTATAAAGGTCAGACATATCATAATATTCTCGACATAACTAATAAAGGTAAGGATGTTCAGGATCTATTAATCGATTCTGATTTACTTATTACTGATTACTCAAGCGTTTGCTGCGATTATGTTGTTTTAGATAAACCCGTGATATTTTATATTTATGATTATGACCATTATACTAGTAATTGCAGGAACACATATTATTCTTTTACCGATACTGTCCCCGGTCCCTTTGCAAGAGATGAAACCTCTTTATTAAAAATGATCCAAAATCAGAGCTGGTTTATTAATAAAGAGTACAAAGAGAAATATCTCAATTTTAAATCAAGCTTTCATAAATTTACCGATAGTAATTCTTCTAAAAGAATATTAGAATACATTAGAAATAAATTATGAAAAAAAAGATTATAGGATATACAACCGGTGTTTTTGATTTATTCCATGTTGGGCATTTGAATATTATTAAGAATGCCAAATCGATGTGCGATTATTTGATTGTCGGCGTAACGTCAGATCAATTATGTCTGGAATTGAAGAACAAAAAGCCAGTAATCCCATTTGAAGAGAGGGCAGAAATCATAAGAAGCTTAAAATATGTTGACGAAGTAGTGTGTCAGAATGTTGTGGATGAAATTGCAGATCACCAAAAATACGGTTATGACATAATATTTAAAGGAAGCGATTGGATGAACAGCGAGAAGTGGAGAATACTAAGCAAAGAGATAGAAAAAAGGGGAGCAATTGTAAAATTTTTCCCTTACACAAAAAACACATCTAGTACTATCATAAAAAAATATTTAATGAATGGCTGATAGATATTATGTTTCTTCAAACTTGCGATGAAAAAAAGATCACCTAAAGGTTATTACGAAACAGTGCCACTGATTAGGGACTCAAAGGAATTCTTTGAGTTTATAAATTTTCGTGACATAAATCTCTGGCCGATATTTGCGAATGAGGTTTATCGGATTTACTGCAAAAAACCGCACAAGAGCTATATGGGAATTTTAAAGTCGATAATTATATCACTCTTTTTCCCAGAGAAAAAGTTGCCCAAAAAAGATTTTCAAAATAAAATTCTGGCGACATACTTTAAGCCCCGATCAGACCATCGAAATTTCGTTATGGCAGCGTTGGCAGATTTCAAAAAAAATGAACTATGCTTGATAGATCCTTTTAAAGATAATGCCGGAAGCTATTTACATGTTTTTAAGTTTTCTTTTCCTTCTATAAAAAAAATCATTAGAATTGTTAAGTATTTTAACAAGTCTGGATTAATAAAACACTACAAAAAATATTACTGGATGATGATTTTTTTGACATATAGGGCTTTTAGGCAGGTAGAATGGTTTGAAAACATAATAAAAAATCAGCCTCCGAAGGCGATTGTTTGTTTCTCCCCGGCAACTACTTTTGAAGAAATGGTTTTGACTCAAGTCGCCAAGAAGTATGAAATCCCGACATTTGCCATGCAGCACGGGCCTTTTAATGATTTGTCTGAAGAGGTTTTTGTTCCTCTTATAACCTGTGAAAACATGCAAAGCGATTATATATTGGTTTGGGGAAAAAGTTCTGCCGATGTTATCGGCAGCTATATTGATGCAGATCAGATCATATTAGCAGGGAACCCGAAATATATATATAAAAAGAATATCAATCGACATTCTAATAAACTGATTAATGGGACTTTATTTTTAGATGAAACATCCAAGAGGCAAAACAGTCTGCAGAGCAACATAAATTTAATAAAAATTACCAAAAAATTTATTGATAATAATAAAGAAATATGTATTCAAGTTAAGATCCATCCTCTAGATAAATTAGATAATTACAAAGGATTACTGAACCATGAACGTATAACAGTAGTCGATAAAGGCTTGTCAGTCAAAGAACTTCTAGATTGTTCCGACTTTATATTGGTCCATAATACTGCAGTCGCTTCTGAGTCATTATTTTACGGAATTCCTGTTCTTCGGTATAAAGATAGTGGCTACGGGCAGTTCTGGAGAGATTTCGACACCTTTTCCAGCCCCGAAGAGCTAACCAAACTTTTATCGGCTATGCAAGAAAAAGGTAATTATAACAAGTTAATGAAAGAATATAATAAAGTGTTAATGAATTTTTTTTATTTTGAAAAAGATACGAAAGTAAGTAAGATATATTATAATAAGATTAATCAAGCAATCGAGAGGTATTATGAAAAAAGATTCCATTCAAAAAAATAAGAGAAAAATTACTGTTATAGTACCTGTTCGGGCGGGGAGCAGGAGACTGAAAAATAAAAATATATTACCTTTTGGAAAAAATAATTTACTGGTGAACAAGATAGAAGAACTCAAGAAAGTGCCGGAAATAGATACCATAGTTGTTTCTAGCGATTCGGACCAGATGCTTGATATGGCAAGATCCTCCGGAGTCAGAACCCACAAAAGGGACCTCGAATATGCTGACGATAAATCTAGGCCGTTTGGGGATGTCGTCAGGCATATTTGCGAGAATGTCGAGGGAGAGGATATTATGTGGGCAACAGTTACCTGCCCGATGATATTTAAAGAGCACTATTCTGACGCAATAAAAAAGTATTATTGGGCTTTGGAGAATGGTTATGATTCTTTGTTGCCTGTTGAGCCTTTTAAAGATTTTCTATGGGACGAGAATGGTCCTCTTAACTATGAATTAGGGAAGAAGCATGTAATTTCTCAGAATCTACCTCAGTTATATTTTGCTCGTTTTGGGATGTTGCTCGCACCAAGAATTAAAATGATCCAATGGCACTATTTTCATGGACCTAAGCCGTTTAGATATGTTTTAGATAAAATTAACGCAGTTGATATTGACGACGCACTCGATCTCGAAGTGGCTAGGGCTTGGCTGAATTATCTTAATGATTCTCGTTAGGTATTAGTTTAGTATTTTTTCGATAATAATAAAAATAGCTTATTGCAATAAACAGATAGTATATCATCGAGCCGTATACTCCACCCAATACTCCAATTTTTGGGATTAGAACAATATAGCAGATACAGACTAGTATGGTGGCTGCGAGTCTCGTTCTGTTCATCTCTTTTAATAGATTATTTCTTATCAAGAACGTTTCGACTGTTGAAAGAACGAAGTATATCGGAACAATAAACATGTATATTTGAGAATATTTTACGACATCTCCCATGCCTGAACCGTAAAGCAAATTTATTGGATATTCAAGAAAATGAAATATTATTATCGGAAATATCGCGCTTATTATAAAAAATCTATAAAAAGAGCTCAAACGCAGAGACTTTTTTGTCCATATCTTTGGAGAGATAGCAACGATTGCGCTCGAAATTACCTTTATAAAAATGTCTACAAATTTCATTACTAAGCCGTATACTGCAATTTGAGACGATTCAACAAATATTCCTATCAAAACAATATCCATTCTGCCGAATATGAGGTCGGAAAAGTTTAGTAATGTCAAAGAATAACTGTCCTTAATTAGATTTTTTGCAACCGATGTATTTACAATTTGATTATTAATGATTTTTGAAAATATAAGATTAAATATTGTTATTACTGAGAGATACGAAACAATAACTATTATTAGATTGTTGGTTAATATCATTGATATAACCACGGCGGTGGACTGCAAGCTGGTCTTGATCGCTTCCCATAATGCCAACTTCCTGAATTGTGATTTTCCTTTTAAATAAGATTGCCAGGTTGTAATACTATGGATAAAAGGTATAAGGATGGCAGAGACGATAATTGCCCCACCTAAAATTTTATTAAACCAAATGAAATATATGCATCCGGCGACTAATAATATTGGTACGGCCAAAAGACCCCATTTAAATGAGAATTGAGTCCCCGTAATGTATGATAGATCGTGACCTTGTGAGACCGCTTTAAATATCGCTGTTTTCACCCCAGGTATAGATACAATAGATACAATCCCAATTACCCCAATGACGAATAGGTACTGCCCATAGAGATCAATATTTCCTGATCTAACAAAAAAAATTGAGATAATCACAGAAGAAAGCGTGAGCGTGATATTTTTTACGTTTGACCAGAAAATGTTTGCAAGTATTTTCTGGTATTTTTTAAGGATGTGCATGGGTATTATCCCGACATATTGTTACTTATAATAAATGTTACCATATAAACATTTCACTTGATCCTTACTTGAAATACCTTGAGTCTTTGTATAGAATCTGACATAGCTAACATTACTACAAATAATATTATATTTAAAGGAATATGATAATGAATCAAAAAGTTGCCATCATAGGCTACGGTTGGGTCGGAAAGGCTATGTATAAGCTTTTCCCTGATGCAGTGGTATATGATAAACATCAGCCAACAATAGAGGTCTTAAATGAAGCCACAGGGGAATCTAAGCAATTAAAATTCTCAAAGGAGGATGTTAATTCTTGTGGTATGGCCTTTATCGCTGTGCCCACTCCAAATAAAAAAGATGGTTCACTTGATTGCTCAATAGTTGAGGAGGTTATCAAATGGTGCAGCTGCCCCTTATTAATTATCCGCTCAACGGTGCAACCGGGTTTTTGCAATGAGATGAGCAAAAAATATAGCAGAAACATCGTCTTCCAACCGGAGTATCTTGGTGAGACCCCATCTCATCCTATGCTTGATCCTAGAACGCGTCAATTTGTGATTTTGGGTGGCGAGGCAAAAGATAGGCGTAAAGTAATTGATTTATATACATCGGTTTACAACGCCAACATGACGATTCGTCAAGTGACTTGCTTGGAGGCGGAGATTATCAAACTTTCGGAAAATCGTGCGATTGCTTTTAAGGTCGCCCAATGTCAGGAGTTGTATGACGCCTGCGAGAAGGCTGGAGTAGATTACTATACGATAAGGGATGCGGTTTATTCAGACGACCCCAGATTTACTCTTTGGTTTACCTTCGTTTTTCCAGAGAAACGAGGCTTTAACTCTAAATGTATTCCGAAAGATGTTTATGGCTGGTGCGCTTGGGCGGAGAGTGTCGGTTATGAGCCAGAGCTCACAAAAGCCATGTTAAAAGCAAACAATAAATACCTAAAAGCATAATTTTACCCAACTAATCTCAAGAAATTTGTCGAACTCTTGTTTGATTATTTGTGTTTGAGTAACAACTTAAAGGTGTCTGTAATTGAGAGTATTTTGAAAACATATAGCAATACAAAATATAGTACTAAAATAATCACTATTGCGCCTAAAAAGAACACATGCCACGCAGTTAGCAATTTTGCGAGGGCGGCTAACATGGCAACAATAACTGATAATTTTGCAACGGTTAGCCAGTTGATTCGGAAATTAATAATTTTGTTGGCAAAATGGAAGTAAGTTAACATTAAAGTTATGGCTGAGCTCAAATTTGCCACAGCTGCCCCGAAGTAGGAAAAGCGGGGGATTAGCAGTAGATTTAGCAATAAGTTGAAGATAAATATAAAGATTGATATTTTTAAAAATACGGAGCGAGAGTCGTTAGCAATAAAGATCTCTACTAAAAGTGTGTTTATGAATATTATAGGCAACGACAAGGCTAAGAACACTAGCACTCTTGCTGAATCACCAAACTCAGGACTTGATAAGAGTAAAATAATTTCGTTGCGGTAAGCTATCGATAGCAAAGATATAATAGTTGCTCCAATTAGCATAACAGATATGCCTTTTTGTATGATGTTGGCGACTGCTTTTTTGTCCTTGTCTATATTCTGTGAAATTGCCGGCTTTAAGGCACTGGAGAAGTATGAGCTCATAAAGGTTATTACCTCTAATACTTTAAAAGCAACAGTATAAATACCGGCGGCTGCGGCGCCCTTAATAGCAAATAGAAGAAGTGTATCCAGCTTGTAATACAGATTATTTACGATAAATACTATTCCCAGTGGCCAAGCCATCGCCATAAGATTGTTGCTAAAGGCTTTGTCGTAAGCAAAAGCGAATTGTAAATAGCGACTAGCAAAAAGATATTTAAATATTAAGATAAATATCCCCCACAGGGCTATAGTAGATGCCACCCACAAAAAACTTCCTCTTTGGTTAACAATTACAACAAGTGCAACAATGCTAATGATCCTACTTAAAAACTCTGCCAGAGCGGAATACTGCATTTTAAGTCTTGCTTGAAGTAGCATATCGTAAACGCTGGCCAGAAGGTTAAAGAAAAGAAAACCGGTAGCTATTATTACGCCGAATTTTATTTCTTTGTCATAATCGGTTAATAAAACAATGGAGATTGCCACAAGGCTGGCGGCAAGAGCGCTCCAGAACCGAATTGTTAACACGTTCGACATAACTTTCTTTTCTTTTTCCGGTTTTTGGGATATCTCACGAACAGTCACTGCAAATAAACCCAAGTCGGCAAAAACGATAAAAAAGTTTATGTAGGTAGTAATGGTATTGTATTTTCCTACCCCTTCGGTCCCCAAATAATTGGTTAAAATTTTTATTGACACCAAAGTAAGCCCGAGTGTAAAAAGCCGGACTACTATTTGCCAGAAGGTATTATCAAAGATTGCTTTTTTGTCTAATCTCTTTTGCAATTAATTATAACCTTTTATTTTTTAGTGTGTGCGTAGCCTGTTGGGGCGAAGGAGGCTAGACTAGATGTATGGCCTGGATAGTTGTAAATCGTAACAAGACGACCATTTTCTGAGAAAGTATTATCAATAAAAGTTAAGGGCATACTTCTTTTTGCGTCCCATCTTCCATTACCACTAAAATACCAATTCTTGGGGGACATAGTGCTCCCGGTGTTTGTAAAAACCCACATTCTCATAGTTTGTCCCGGATACTCGTATAAAGTAGCGATATCTGTATCGCCATCATTGTCAAAATCACCACTTACCAAGCTTCTTGACCTTGTAGCGTCCCAAGCTCCGGGAGCGCTTGTCCAGAGTAAGTTAGGTGTAAAGGTAGAATCACCATTATTTTTAAACATCCAGAGTCTAGCAATTTGTCCCGGATACTCGTATAAAGTAGCGATATCTGTATCGCCATCATTGTCAAAATCACCACTTACCAAGCTTCTTGACCTTGTAGCGTCCCAAGCTCCGGGAGCGCTTGTCCAGAGCCCCTCTGTTGTAACCGACTGTTTAAAATTGCAGTTAACAGTTTTGCCATCACTAAACAAAAATCCACACTTTGAGACTGAAGAGTTACACCCGTCCCAACTGTAAAAAACCGCATCTTCATTTCCTAGCGCATAAAAATCTATTGTCGTGTTTGCGGGATATTGTAAATAACATCTATCTTGACAATAAGTATAAGTTCCATTGGATTCAATCTTAACTTTTCCTCCTGGCGAAACGTTTATGACAACTTGGGAGCTAAAGTATAATTTGTATAATCTCCAAAAATTATAGTTTCCGTTAAACACATGGGGAGTGTAGCGGTAAAGGGATGAGGTAGCTCTATTGTTGTAAGTTACATTGTAGGTGCCGTACCAATTTGAATAAGTAACAGTTTGCCCAACTTGATAGTCCAAAAAACCGTAGCCTTGAGCCCTATACCAGTTGTAGCGCAGTTGCCAAGCACCCCAGTCTACTTGTTTGGAAAAACCGGCCTTCGAATTATCCCATGAGCCGGCATCCGGGCAACCGTATCCCATAGCCCATGTTAGAGCATAGTTTAGGGCTTCGGTGTTGGTAAAATCTCCTTGTCCGGGTAGCCTAAACTTGCCAGATATTAGAGACTGTTCTTTATCCAGAACAACCAAAATGACTCTGGGACTAACCGTGCCTGTTGAAGGATCAATGGCTGGAATTGCATTAAATTTTGCTGATTGGGAATCTGGAGTCAGTGCCAGTGCAGCATCGTATATTATTTGGGCAGCGGTTCTGCCGTTCTCTGAATATCCTGCCAAATAAGAACCTTTCAACTCTAGAAATGATTGTATGTCCGACACAGACATGGATTTTGTCGCAATAAAGGCATCATCCGATATGAGGTTGTTATAAGCTGCAGTTGAATTAAAGTTGGCTACAGAGGTGTCTACGGCAAGTGCTTTCTGACCACCAGTAAAAATACACAGAAACATCAAAACTGATGCAAAATAAAATACATATCTTATAAGTCGAAATGAATTTCTTTTATTTAGCGTTGATAATTTCATATGTGCTAAGTAGTTGCGGATCATCCGGATTATTCTCCAGGCCATTAAGAAGTGTGTCGAGAGCCTCGTTTTTACGATTTAATTCAAAAAGGACTTGTGCCTTTTTGTTATAGATAACAGGATAATAAGGGCTTGCCTGTATGGCTCTATTGTAATAAACAATGGCTTCTTCAAGCTTTTTTTGAGTATAGAGGTTGTTGCCTTGCTCATACAGGGTGATCGCCTCGCCCAGATTGACCTCCGGAACATCACCGGTTTGCTGCCCTTTATCATCAAAATTGCTATTAACCTCAGTTGTGCCGCTCGAATCGGTGGTCCCATTATCTCCGGATTGGTCTGTCGAGCTACTGCTATCAGTTGTAAAGTTGTCTGCTTGGTTGTTGGATTCCGGCCGACCCTTAAGAAACAAGTAGTAATAAGAAGTAAGTAGTAGTAATACCACTAAAAACAAACCAGATGCAAGCAACATCCATCTTTTGAATTTTATTGTTTTTCCCTTCATAAAACCCTCTTTTCTTGGTGTAGTTAATTATAACATATTCAGGCAAATTTGTAGAAATGGATTAATCTTGTTTTCGGCGTTTGGTGGAGCAAATAACCAATCTATGCTAATTTATAAGAGTGAAAAATGATTATTTTAATAAAATAGTATATTTAATTGTTGCTCTTTTGCCGCTAGAAAGACTGCTAACTTTTGATCTATTTGGCTACACCGTTAAGCCGGCATATTTATTGGCAATTATTTATGTTATTTTTGTGGTTTATAAATACTTCAGAAAAACTTTATTCCGAAATTTAGTGCCAATAATTATGCAAAAAATTAAGAAAGAAGAGCTATGGACGCTTATCTTAGTCCTTTGGTCATTTTTGTCTTGTTTGTGGTCTTTGGCGCCAAGACGAACTTTGGTCATGTCTGCTCTATTAGCCTTTATGGTTTTGATGTTTATGCTGTTGCGTCGTAAGCTGGATTTCGAGATGCGCCAAAAGATACTACACATAATTACAAACACCGGGATTGCGGTGTCGGTGTTTGCAATTATTCAGTTTTTTCTCGAGCATTATTTTAGTCATAGCGCTGCTTTACTAAGAGAGCAATATGGTAGCCAGCTCTTTGGTTTTGCCCGCCCCCAAGCCACATTTTTAGAGCCGCTTTATTTGGCAAACTTTTTGCTGTTCCCAATTTTTATCGAACTGAATAAAGAATTAAGAATAATGAATAAAGGCGAAAACGGTAATATTCAATATTCAATATTCAATATTCAAATTTTGAAAAGAAATTTAGCTTTGGTTTTGATGCTAGTAGCGTTTATTGTAACTCTCTCGAGGGGAGCATATTTGGGTTTAACGGTTGGTTTTGTAGCATTTGTGACAACCTTGGCTTTTGTCAAAGCAATCAATTGGCAGAAACTTGGAGGCATAATTGTTGCCACATTAATATCAATTTTTGTTTCTCTTGTTATAATTTATGCTGTGTCTGGCACAACAGGTGTAAATAACTTTGTTGGTCACGCCATAAAAACATCAGATCTTGCTCCAACTAATGAGATCGAGGCTTTGCAAAATAGGAGGTTGTCGGGAGAAGTTGCCTTTCAAAATTTTGTTCAGAATCCTATCTTTGGAAGCGGGCTAGCTTCATTTGGTGCCCTGCCACAGTTCAAAGAGTTGCGAAAAATTGGTGAGTGGCAAACGGTTAACAATCAATATCTGGAAATTGCTACCGAACTGGGGCTCGTTGGCCTGTTGCTATTTTTAGCAGTAGTTTATTCAGGTATCAGGTATCAGGTATCAGGTATTAGAAAGGGAAAATACGATAATATCGTATTTTTGGGCTGGATAGTATCGGTTATAGTGCAGTATTTTACTTTCTCTTCAATATATCTTTTATATCTTTGGGTATTTTTGGCGATTATTTGGCCTATAAACGAAGAGAAACAAGCTTAAAGCTATTTTGGGCTTGGTACATTAGTTCTTTTTACGACGAATACACCATTTTCATTAAAAACCTCTTGATAAGAACGATTGAGGATTAAATTCTCTTTAAAACTTTGCACTTCCTCGGCAGATTTAAACGGCCAGAAATCCAATGTTGTGCTGAGCACTACATATTCGGGCCAAATTTCGCCGGAGTCGATGAACTTTGGCACATTATAAACTTTATCTCTGCTGGTTAATTGCGGGAAAGCTGATTGCACTCCCACCGAGGCGTTGTTTGGTATCAACTTTATTGCTTCTCTGGCTGACATTACCTCCGGATTAACAATATAAAACCCTTTATCGAATAGATTAAATAAATCCCTTCCTGGTAATTGATAATTCACATAAATAGTAGCGACAAACATTGCCGTTATTGCAATCTTCACTGATATATCTTTTGATCTTTTGTTTTTAAACAACTTTGACAAACGGTATAAACCGATGATTGCCGCCACAATCAAAATAGGTGTTTGGTTGGCGGAATAATGCTGCAGAGTAAGCCAGCGCCACTCTTGGGTATTCAGAAACCTGCCAAGCCAAAGAGGAGATATGAACACAAATATTTCTGGTGCTAGCAGCGACAATCCCGCAAACGGCAGTATTGAATAGATCATTGATGTAGTTTTTACTATCGGCGTAAAAAGGTTTTTGAAAAAAAGCAGAGGTTGTTTGATAGAGTTAACAATGGCTTCTGACCATGTTTGACCGAGTTGCCCGGCGTCTGAGTAGTAATAATGTATTTGGCTCATATTGGGCAAGAAATATTTGGTTATATAGACAAAATAGATGGCACTCAAAATAACAATAATTGATCCAAGTAGGTATTTTCTGTAGAAAAACATCAGGTAAAGTCCAAAAAATATTACGATTAACGGCATATCTTCTTTTGTTAGCAATAAAAATGCCAAAGATATTAAAAGAGGAGATGTTTTTTTCTCCAATAAGAAATAAAAGGCCCATGCCATTGGCAAAACTGCTAAAACGGAGACGTGAAAGGGGTAGTCTAGAGCGGAAGCAAAACCGAAATATAAAAAGTATGGAATAAGCCACAAAGAAGCGATCGTTTTGTTGCCAAAATATTTTTTGGCGATAAGGTAAATCGGATAGCCACTTAAAGCTACCGCTAAAGCTTGTATCACAAGTAAAGTTTGAGGGTGTTTAAACAGGGAGTAAATCGGTATTAAAATCAATAACACAAAATGCGAGTGGTCTCCCAATAAATTGTAGCCCTTAAGTGGATTAGCACCAAAATCAAAGTTAGACATGCCCCAAAAATGCCTATTATATAGCCCTAAATCCAACACGGGGAAGCGAAAGTTATAGTAAGATACGAATTCAAATATTAAAAATAGTGCTGTGAAAATTAGGATAATCAACCATGCACAGCGGTTTTCCCAAAAGGTGCGGAATTTATATTTTTTGATTTTTTTGGCCATGTTTACTATCGTTGCTTTATTTAGCTTCAGGCAATATAATTAATATCAGGTTATAAGAGAAATAATTGATTGCAGGCGTCAAATTGCTTGAAAAGAAAAATGTCAAAATAGTTGGTTATAAAACGTTGGATTTATTACTTGGTCTAACGATATTTTTGATACCGTTCTATTTTATCAGATTCAAAATTTTGGGCATACCAACCAATATCTTTGAGCTTGGAGTTTTGTTGTTGCTAATAGCTACGCTAATGCAAGCAACAATAACCAAAAAACAATATCCAGTTAATAACCAAACTCAAAAAGATCAAAACCACAAAACCTTTAACCATTATTCTTTATTTATAATTCTTTTTTTCTTGTCGTTTCTAATGGGGTCATCAAAGGCTGGTTATAGCCTTGATTCATTGGGTATTGTCAAAAGTTACTTTGTTGTGCCAGTGGTATTGGGTTTAGCTATCAGCTATCAGCTATCAGCCTTTAGGGGACACATAAACCCAAAACCTATAACCCAAAACCTGAAACCTATTTTCTTTGGGTTTTATCTCTCATTGCTAATTGTTTCTCTTTGGGCGATTTTGCAAAAGTTTGGCATACTTACAACACTTTTCTATCAAGTGGGCGATATATCATTCAACCAATATCTTGGAGACAATTTCCGCGCTTTTGGACCATTTGAGTCACCAAATTATTTGGCGATGTATATCGTGCCGATTTTGTTTTTAACGATCGGGATAATGCAAAATGCAAAATGCAAAATGCAAAAAATTTGGAAGGTAATGTTTAATCTAACTTTGATTTTGCCGTTGATTGCGTTGATCTTTACTAAATCAAGGGCTGGAATTATAGCTTTAGCGGTATCATTGTCACTACTCTTAATTTTCTGGATTTACCAAAACCTCAAATCCAAAGCGGGAAAAGTTATTATAATTTCTGGTAGCTTAATTCTGTATTCTGTATTCTTAATTCTAGTTACAAAGTACGGTTTGCGTCCGGAAACTGATTCTGCCAGATTCGAAATATACTCATATTCATGGCAGATGATCGTCGAAAACCCGATCTTTGGTATCGGTTTGGGCGGTTTTCAAAACTATTTATCCGCTATACCAATATCTGTTTCATTTAGGGAGATAATACTTCCATATGCTTATCACCCTCACAATCTATACATGTCATTATGGTTAAATGTTGGTTTGCTGGGGCTAATATCATTTATTGGCATAGTAGTATGTGTTATTGGGCAATATTTTGTAAACAATCCCGGCAAAAAGAGGCTCAATAACGCTGGAATTTTTATGATTTTGGCCTTAGTTTCGATTTTAATACATGGTATTTTGGATACCACATATTTCAAAAACGATCTTTCGGCAATTTTTTGGGTGACAATAGCCTTAATATTAACACAAACCGATTTAAAATTGGCAGGTCGCGCCAGTAGTTTAAGCGATAAATGAAAACTTTATATCAAAAATATTTTCTGGAACAAAGAGCCGTCATAATTTTCCTGTTTTTATTAATTGCTTTTTTGCCTTTTAGCTCGTGGCTGGTTAGTCTAACCGGAATAACACAGATATCCCTTATTCGTGATGTGCTTTTATTCTTAGTATTATTATCTGCCTTGCCTGTGCTACTCCGTAATAAAAAACTAGAACATAAGCCCCAATTTCTAGCTGGATTATTATTCGTTGCATGGGCGCTTTTATCTGTAATATGGCGGGAGCCGAGCTTAGAGCAGTGGGTTAGGGGTCTGCGTTTTACCTTGCCACCAATTGTGCTGTTTTTGATTTTGAGCCAAATCAAAATACCATTAAGGCGTCTTGCCTTTCTGGTAAATGCTGTGTGCTTGGCGGCGATTCTGATTGCTATTACGGCTTTGCTCGATGTTTTTAATTCTCCTCTACCCTTAACCACATCTTTATCCGGATCGGGCACTTTGGAAAGTGCTCATTATGTAGGGCTACTTATGATAAAACGTGCGCAAGGGATAATGGCCGGACCGAATGCACTAGGATTATTCTTGCTACCGGCCTTTGCTATAAGTATAACTTGGCCTAGCAAGTCACTGTGGCCCAAAATACTATCATTAGTATTAGCAATGCTTATTGTTTTAACTTTTTCAAGAAGCGCTCTAATAGGTTTGCTGGTAATTGTTTTGTTACTCTTTTGGCAAAAAGCTAAAGACAAAATCGGCTCCATAAAAACCATTATCATCTCTTTGGCACTACTGCTTTTGTTGGTTTGCGCCGGCTTTGTAATCAATAAAACAACTTGGGGGAAGCAGGTAATAAGCCACAACTCCTCAAGCAGCTTGAGACTCGAACAATACCAACGTATTTGGCAACAGAAATATAACATTGGTTTAATCGGCAGGGGCTTGGGTACAGCCGGTCCATCTTCAATAAATAGGTTAGATGGGGGAGAGAATCACTGGACGGAGAATGTTTATTTAGATGTTTTTGAGGAGCTAGGGCTTGTTGGTACAATAATTTTTATAATATTTATTATTGTTTTGATAGTAAAAACGAGCAAAATTAATAACAATTTAGGTAGAGCTACAAGTCTTGCTTTGTGGGCATTTGCCATTTCCGGCATTTTTATAAACATTTACACCGGTCAGGCCGGTTTTTGGTATGTAATGCTTTTATTGGGCTTGGCAATAAATACTCAAAATAACAACAAGGATACAAAATAATATGAAAAGAATATTAATTGATGGTAGGTTCATTGGAGTGGGTGATTCGATGACCCGCTACTGTCTGGAAATTGTGAAGGGAATTTTGGATCAGGACAAAGATAATGAGTATACTTTGTTGATTCGGCCAGAAGGAGAGAAAATTTTGAAGGTGACATCCACAGAAATTCTTCACAGAAAGGGCACAGAAAGTGTCATTGCGAGGAGCGGTTTTGCGACGTGGCAATCTAATAATCTGACAATAAAAGTTCTGGATATTCCGCATTATTCATTGGGGGAGCAAACGAAGTTGCTTAGTTATCTAAATAAAGAAAAATTTGATTTAGTGCATTTTATCCAATTCAATCATCCAATTCTGTATAGAGGCAAATATGTTGTCACAATCCACGATTTAACGCTTTTTGGGCATTTATATCGCGAAAAACTTCATAAAAAAATCGCATTCGATAAGGTAATGCGTTCGGCAGTTAATAAATCGGCCAAAATCATCACCGTATCGGAAACCAGTAAAAATGATATTATAGATAATTATCATGTTGATCCAAATAAAATCGCTGTGACATATTTGGGAGTGGACGGGAAGTACAACTGCAGAATTAAGAATGATGAATTAAGAATAAAGCAGTTTAAAGAGAAGCACGGGATTGTGGGGGATTATATTTTATATACTGGGATGTGGAAGAAGCATAAAAATTTAATTAGGCTACTAAAAGCCTTCGAAAAGTTTCAAGAAACAAGAAACAATAACCAAACAAATTCTAATTATCAAATCCCAAATATTCAATTGGTTCTAGTAGGGAAGGTGGATAAAAACGAACCGGAAGTGATAAAAACGATTGAGGAAATTAACAAGCGTTTTTGTCATCCTGAGCGAGCAGAGCGAGTCGAAGGATCTTCAAACAAAATCAATAACAAAATATCCAATATCCAATATCCAACATCCAATGAAATTTCAAATTCCCAACCTAATAAGCTAAGGCCTAATGCCTACCTTCCAGTTATTACTACTGGCTTTGTGGAAGAGGAGGAGCTACCTATTTCCTATGCTGGAGCGCTATTTTACGTTATTCCCTCGCTCTCCGAGGGATTCGGTCTACCGCCCTTAGAAGCTATGGCCTGTGGCACACCTGTCATTAGTTCAAATATTAGCGCCATGCCGGAGATTTTGGGCGATGCTGCTCTGTATTTTGACCCCTATGATGTTTGTGATATTGCTGAAAAAATGAGGCAAATGGCAGATAATACTAATCTAAGGGAAGATTACTCCCAAAAAGGATTAGAACAAGCCGGTAAGTATAGCTGGGAGAATACTGCTAAAAGAACGCTGGTTGTTTATAAGGAGCTGCTTGATAGCTAAAGCAATGAACCAAACTTTTATAATGCAAAATGCGATATGCGAAATAATGTAAGGAATAAATTAAGGAATTAAAGAATAAAGAAATTAGCTACTGCTTTTGGTAATAATTTGTTTTCTAAATGCGAAGAGCCGCCCCTGCCGGTTAAGGCGTGTTGGGGCGGCTCTTGTTCTTAGCGCTGTGAGGGGCGCTAGCCCTTGGCGGGGATCGTGACTTCGGGGGTGAAGTCCACGATGGTCGTATCCACTGTGGTGCCACCGTCTCCTTGAGCGGCGGAGATGTCGTAGACAATCACCGCGAAGGCGGCACGGCTGACTACTTTGCCGGCCATGTAATTGCCCTCGAGCCAGGTGACGTCTTCGGAGCCGGAGACCGTGCTCGCGTAGGCGTTGTAGCGGCTGGGAGCCGATACAACCACGCCATCCTTGGTCCAGACAGCAGCCCACTTGAAGGGCTGCCAGACTTCCACTTGGTAGTGGCCGTCCGCGTCCTTGGCATAGGCCTTACCGCTCGGGTCCACGGCGACCATGCGCACGGTGTAGCCGTCCAAGTCGACGGCTTTGACTTCGATGGTAACGCGAATGGTGCCTCCGGGGTAGCTGACGTCAGCATCGTAGGCGCCAGGGCCGAGCACCCAACCGTTCGGGGTGGGAGAAACGACCTGGCTCGTGCCGTGCTTGTACACGGTGGCAGGCCAATCGATGCCGCCCATGGTCTGGACAGTGCCGGCATCCATGGTACCGACTTCGGCCTGTCTGAGCGCCACGATCTTGTAGGCGCCAGACAGAACCGTGAAGTGGTCAGGCGCGTCCTGCGGCAGGTAGGAATTGTCGTAATCA
>MWCM01000007.1 GCA_002070055.1 bacterium ADurb.Bin212
CGACCATGTTCAAGCATCGGTTGCCTGGCCGATTCAGGGTAATGTAAGCCTTGAATTCGGCGAAAGTTCCCCTTATCAGATTTTCCACACCGGTATAGATATAGCCGGGCCAATAGGTGACCCGGTTATATCATTTATGGATGGCAAGGTGATCTATGCGGACGAACTATCGTGGGGTTTCGGCAAGCATGTCAAAATAGACAATGGACACAATATTACATCAATATATGCTCACCTGAGTACAATAGACCCGAATATTCATGTCGGAGATAAAATTCCTGCTGGAACTATCATCGGGACGAGGGGCACCACCGGCTGGTCAACGGGCCCACACCTGCACTTTCAAACCAATATTTATGGGATTCCAGTAAACCCGAGAATCTTCTTAACAGGCAACCCTTAAATATCCTATACAGCACTATATATTTGTACTAAAAAAAGTCGAACACTCTCTTGACACTATCCCTATAGTGATACTATACTATCAATATAGGGATATATTGGAGGGTGGATGTCGTCATTGCAAATTGAATTATTTAAAGAACGGAATAGATCCTTGCCTGCTCAGGAAAAGGCTATTATTCCATTAGATCTACATCAGGATACTATTGTTAGCTCCCGCCAACATCATTCACTTGAAAATGCGCTTGACACTATTTTCGTGGAGCCGAAAGAGGAAACCAGGCTCGCTCGAGCTAGAAGAATTCTAGGAAACATTGCAACCGAGATGAATGACGATGAACTAATAAGCAGTTTAGCCCAATTTCAACATCTTCTTGAGTCCTGGTTTGATGACTACGAAAAATTGATCTTTAAAGGTAAGACTTTAAATCAAATATTAAATGGGGGTTAATATGGAAGGGGCAAATTTTTCATTAACAAAACCATCCGCAGGTGCTGTGATCTATCTGAGGGTTTCGACAGAGGAGCAGTGCGATAACTATTCGCTTGATACACAGGAGGATATCTGTCGCAAAGAAGCAGAGAGAAAGAATCTTTCGGTTCTGAAAATCTTCCGCGAAGAAGGTAAGTCAGCAAAAACAATCAATGGCAGACCACAACTTGTAGAGATGCTGGAATTCTGTCGAAAAAACAAAAAAGAGGTCAAGGCTATTATTATCTACCGCCTTGATAGGATATCCCGACAAACGGCTGACTATCTTGCCATCCGCAAAAAACTTGCTGAATGTGATATTAAGATGATCTCAGCCACTGAACCAACGGGAAATTCACCTACGGAAAAGTTTATCGAAACCATGCTGGCGGGTTTTGCCCAGATGGATAACGATGTCAGAAGCGAACGTACAAAAAACGGTATGAAAGCAAGGCTTCTTGCAGGTTTAAATACGGGATATGTGCCGCTGGGATATATAAACAGAAACGGATATGCAGTTAAAGACCCGGAGTCATTCGATAAAATGAAGGCCGCCTGGGAGCTTATGGCTGGTGGGACGAAAACCTTAAAAGAAATGGCAGAAATTCTGAACGAGCAGGGTTTAAGAGGTGGCGCTCCCGGCAGCAAAAAATTCATGCTTCGTCTTCAGACACTTAGCAGAATATTTCGCAACAAATTTTATATTGGTAAGGTTGTCTCAAAAAAATATGGAATTGAGATTCAGGGGCAACACACCGCCATGATCAGCGAGGAGCTGTTTTACCGTGTTCAGGCTGTCATCGATGGTAGGAGCACGAAAGCATTTATTCCAATCGCCAGATACAATCGTGACAATCCGGACTTCCCACTTAGAAGAATTGTGAAATGCGGTCATTGCGGCACATCCTTCACTGGTGCAGCCAGCAGAGGAAAAAGAGAGCGGTTTAAATACTATTTTTGCCGGAACCGTTGTGCCGGATCGAATGTTGCTGTAGAGACACTTCATAATGCCACCCGGACCAAGCTGAAGGAAATCTCTCTTGATGAGAAAACCATTACCCTGCTAAACGCATATATTCGCCGGACGTATTTTGATCGGGTTGCTACTCTGAGCAAGCGGCGGGAGCAGTCTGAAGCGGAACTTAAGAAGTTGTATGACTTTAGACAAGCCCTTATACAAAAAAACCTCGAGGGGACTTACTCCGACGAGATCTTTAAAGAACAAAATGCAATTATTGAAGATAAGATAAAATCCATTAAGATCGCACAAGATGACGAGCTGCTAACAAAGTATAAGCTGGAAAATATATTTGAATTCATCCAAAGCAAGCTAAATAATCTCTCTGAAACTTACGAAAATGCCGAGCTTGGGCAGAAGAAAATGTTGTTGTGTTCGATATTCCCCCAAGGTTTGCAATTTGAGCGAAATGCTTATTCGAACACCCCAATTAGTAAGTTCTACAAAGCAATATTAGACTTGCAGAATGACTTTATCTCGTTTGGTAGCCCCAAGGGGAATCGAACCCCTGTTTAAAGATTGAAAATCTCTTGTCCTAACCACTAGACGATGGGGCCAAAACATATTTTAACTTTACGATAATACAGGATGTGTTTTACAAAATCAATGGTACCCGCGGCAGGAATCTCACGCGCTTCCGGTGGTCGCTTCTAAAAACCCACGGTTTTTAGTATTTTCCTAGAACGGGAAAACAGCTGTTTTCCCGACCCCTTTCGCGTTAGATTCTGTACCAGCTCCTTCCGCCAAAGGTTTGGCAGAACGAGCTGGTACCCGCGGCAGGAATCGAACCTGCGACCCACTGCTTAGAAGGCAGTTGCTCTATCCACTGAGCTACGCGGGCAAATATAACATCAAACACTGCAAATAATGGATTATATGCGGCTATTGTTTTAAACAAAATGCCTTACAATAATTTTGATTTTTAACTTTTTATTTTTTAATTATCTATGGTACGCCCTGAGGGATTCGAACCCCCGACCTACTGGTCCGAAGCCAGTCGCTCTAATCCACTGAGCTAAGGGCGCATTACTAAAACGGGAATTTCACGCGCTCATTTCATTCGCTTTTCAGAACCGACGGTTCTGAATAATCTCCTGCAGCGGGAAACACAGGTTTCCCGACCCCTTCCTCGGTTCAATTCGCCCCCCAGAAATAAACCGATAATGATTTTATCGGTTTATTTCTGGGGCGGCTAACGGGAATTGAACCCATGATTCCAGTGCCACAAACTAGCGTGATAACCACTTCACTATAGCCGCCATAACAAAAAACGCCCCATTGCTCATATACTGTAACAAAAAAGTCGTTATTCCACAAGAAGTAGCAGTGTTAATGAGGTGGTTTACTGAACGATATAACTTCTTTCTGCGTGGTAGTTCTCTTTAACGTTGCCTGAAGCGTCAGTCACATTTAAATCAATCACAGCTCTAAGTTTGCCGACTTTTTCTATGAATGTCGAAGTAAAGGCGCAACTGTTTTCTCCATCGGTGCTTAACACGGCTCTACCATCTTGTTGTTGATACAAACTTTCTTCATTGTTTTCGTTCAGGTAAAAACTCCATTTACACTCTGCCATGGTACCATAATCGTTCACATAGTTTTTTAGCTCTGCTTTCCACATCCTTGCTTGTCTTGGCTTAAAGGTTTCCTCTTCTGGGCTGGTAATTTCAAATGTAATAGGCTCCTTGTTAACAGTTTCAGTATTTTCGTTATCAGAGATTTCGTTCTCGGTTTTGGAGTCATCTGTAACAGAGGCAACATTGTCATCTTTATTAAAGAAAAATAGAAAATATCCGGCAATCAGTAAGATTATAATTGCAACCACTATCAACCATTTACGTTTTTCCATTTCGACTCCTCTTAAAATATTGATTAATAATTTCTAATTAAATAGTAATATATATATTGCCCATATTTTTTTATTATCAACTTCGCCTATTATGGCCCTGTGTGGCTCGAAACAGACAAAACAAAAATGATCGGGTTAATAAATATATTACAGACAACAAAAAATATCAACAGCAACTTGTGTTTAAATGATCAGAGTTATTCGTGTCTAAGTGCTTCAATTGGATCTTTTTGGGCTGCCCTAAGCGCTGGCCATATTCCGAATAGAACGCCAATTACGGTGGATAATCCTAGTGCCAACAAAACGATAGAAGCGTTGATTTCTGGATTCAATGTAGAGTTATTTCTGATAGTGTAATTTGTAATAAAGGAAATTGTTAAACCGATAATACCGCCCAGCAACGTAATAATAATCGCCTCTACCAAAAATTGCGATAAGATTGCTCCTCGGCTGGCGCCAATCGCCTTACGCAAACCGATTTCTCTTGTTCTCTCGGTAACAGTTATTAGCATAATATTCATAATTCCTATTCCCCCGACTATTAGTGATATGGCCGCAATTGCTGTGACCATGGTGGTGGCTAGGTCTAAAAACTGGTCCATTAGGCCCAAGAGATCTTCTTGTGTGAGTACCGAAAAATCCTCTTCTCCGTTGTGGTTTTCAATAAGAGTATTTTTTATATCCTCTTTTACTTTGTTGATATCGGTCTCATCTTTAGCTTTTGCGATGATTCTAAAAATCTTTTCTTGATTTTTGTTGATTATGGTTGCGTTATTAAACGATATTATTGCAAGATTTTCATAATCATTGCTCATGATGCTAGCTTCCGGCTGCTTGAGTAATCCGATCACAGTAAAACTTTGCTCTCCGATGTTAACGGTTTTAGAAAGTGCATCTTGATCTCCGAATAGTGCTTGTTTGGTTTTAGCAGACAGAACTACGGTTTTATCAATTTTAGTATCATCAATATTACTGCCAAACTCCAAGTCGACCAAATCGACACTGTCCAAAAAGCCTGATGTTGTGCCAATAACCATAGGCATAGCAACTTTATCGCCGTTCTTGAGTGGCAGTGAAACCATACCCATTGGCACGGCATCATCAATTGAATCTAAAGAGGCGATAGAGGCAACATCTTTACTTGTTAATATGTCTCCGGCAATAAACTGGGCTGGATTGACTTGCTGTTGGCTTTGGATATTGTTTGTATCAATCTTGCCACCAACTACTGCCAAAATATTGCTTCCCATGCCCTGAATAATAGAGGAAACGTCGTTTTTTAGCCCCTGGCCAAGCGAAATTAAAACTATTACGGAGGTAACGCCAATTACTACACCTAAAATCGTTAAAAGACTGGTAACTTTATTATGCCAAATGCTACTAAAGGCGCCTCTAATATTATTGATCATTGTTATCTCCTGAGATTTTACCATCAAAAAGTCGTATTGTTCTCATACACTGTCTTGCAATCTTTTCGTCGTGAGTGATAATTATTATAGTTTTGCCCTCTTTGTTAAGATCTTTTAAGATATCGATAATTTGTTGACCGCTTTTGCTGTCTAGGTTTCCGGTTGGTTCATCTGCTAAAATAATCTCTGGGTCATTAATTAATGCTCTAGCAATGGCTATTCTCTGCTTTTCGCCACCCGACATCTCGGTTGGTTTGTGATTTAAGCGATGACTTAAACCAACCTTCTTTAATAACTCCAGAGCTTTATTGTTTGCATTTTTTTGTTTTAAATATGCAGTTGGCAGTAAAACATTAGCTAAAGAGCTTTGTTTTGGAAGCAAATTAAATGATTGAAAAATAAAACCAATAGTTTTTGCTCTTATGCCAGCCAGCTTTTTGTCGGGCATATTTAGGGTAATTGTTTCGCCTTTAAGTTTGAATTCACCGCTTGTGGGTCGATCCAACAACCCGATTATATTCATTAATGTTGATTTACCAGATCCACTCGGCCCAATAATTGCGATCATTTCTCCTGACTTGATTTCGAGATTAATGTCGTGCAGGACGGGCACTTCAAGATTTTTAAGTTGATAGGTTTTTGCTAAGTTTTTTAGCTCAATAATGTTTTTCATAAACTAGATTATAACACAGAAGTAGTATTGTTTATATAATTATAGTAATCGAAATATATATTAAGATATTATTGAGCGGGTAGGGGGAGTCGGTCACGGTAAAAAATCTGCTGATTTTTGCCTAGACCCCGGCTCGGCGCCAGTCGCGCTTTCGCTTTTCGACTTCCCCCCTACTATATATTCATAATAAAAACACCATTTTGATATGGTGTTTTTATTCTGGAGCGGGTAGGGGGAGTCGAACCCCCATCTCAAGTTTGGAAAACTCGCATAATAACCGCTATACTATACCCGCAAATATTAATTCTCAGTTATCAATTTACAATTTTCAGATATAACATGGCCCGCCATCCGTAGCTTTAGCGAAGGATGGTCGGGGTGGTCGGACATAAGAACGCACTTCGCTTTTCAAAACCCACCCCACTTCGTCCCGATGTAATGGAACTACGAGGAGCACAGCGGTTTTGAATAATTTCCTCAAACGGGAAACTCCTGTTTCCCGACCCCTTCCCGCGGTTCTCGTCCTGCACTCCTTCCTTTGGTCGGGGTGGTCGGACTCGAACCGACGACCCCCGCGTCCCAAACGCGGTGCTCTAGCCAACTGAGCCACACCCCGATAAAAAGGCAAAAGTTAAAAGTTTAAAGTAAAAAGTCAAGAACAATACGGCACTAAACCAAGCTGAAAACAAGGGCTAGTATAAAAATAATTTCATAATGCTTGCTCGCCTGTGCCATTCGAACAAGTATTATTCTACACAAAAAACATCACCAGGTCAATTAGCATATTCTTGAAAAGACACATATATTTTGATACGATGATTTTGTATTTTTTCAGGATCGTTAGCTCAATGGTAGAGCAGTGGCCTCTTAAGCCATTGGTTCTGGGTTCGAGTCCCAGGCGATCCACCATTACCGCGTTTTTATATTCAGAATATTACAGAGTGGCTATAAAAAACGGTAAAATATCATTTATTTAAGCATCAAACCCTTATCTATAAAACAAAGTGTGCATATTTGCCACTATTAATTCTTGTGCGCTACAAGGCACCGAACTATTGAATTATACAGATAAGGGAAAACTAGAAAGGATTATCTATGACGACGGCACTATTTGCCATGGCAGGTTTGCTGGTGGGTGTTTTTTTGGGAGTGTTGCTTTGGAATGCCACTTATGGTAGAAAGATCAAGAATTCGAAAGAGAAAGCAGAAAAGATTATTGAGATAGCTAAAACAAAAGAAAAAGAGATCTTATTACAAGCTAAAGATGAGGCAATCAGAATCAAAGAAGATATCGAACAAGAGACAAAAAAGAAGCAGAAATATGTTGAAGACGTAGAGAGAGATTTGCGAAAAAGAGAGTACTCCCTAGATCAGAGAATCGAAAACATCGAGAAGAATAAAGCAGAATTAGAGAAAAAACAGAAGGATATTAACGCGGTCAAGGAAACATTGCAGACTTTGCGCAAAAAACAGGAGCAATCCTTGGAGAAAATCGCAAAAATGACCAAAGAGGAAGCCAAGGATGTGCTTCTAAAGATTGTGGAGAAAGAAGGCAAAGATGATCTTGTTAAAAAGATTAAAGAAGTTGATGATTACGTTAAAGACAATGCAGATGAATATGCTAAAAAAATTATCGTAACGGCAATGCAAAGAATTGCGGCTGATACTGCATCAGAATCTACAACTTCTACTGTGCCATTAACTTCCGATGAATTAAAAGGCAGGATTATCGGTCGTGAGGGTAGAAATATTCAAGCTTTTGAAAAGGTTACCGGGGTAGATTTAATAATTGATGATACACCGGAAGCCGTGGTTTTATCTTCCTTTGATCCGATACGTCGTCAGGTTGCTAAAGTTGCCTTAACAGCTTTGATTGCCGATGGTAGAATCCACCCAACGAGGATCGAAGAGGCATACGAAAAAGCTAAGAAAGACGTAGCTGCCGAGATTAAAAAAGCCGGCGAAGAGGCCGTGGTGGAGTTGGGGGTAACTGGTGTGCCACAAGAGATTGTCAGAATTTTGGGTAGATTAAAATTCCGTACATCATACGGCCAAAATCAGCTCCAGCATGCCATGGAGGTTTCTAGGATATCTGCCGCCTTAGCAGATGAAATAGGGGCAGATGTAGTTTTGGCTAAAAAAGCAGGTTTATTGCATGATTTGGGTAAAGCAGTGGATCACGAGGTTCCAGGGTCTCATGCCGTAATTTCTGCCGACATTGCCAGAAAATTTAAATTACCGGAAAACCTGATAAATGCCATTGAAGCTCATCACCAAGACGTTGAAGCCGATTCTTTAGAGGCCTTAATAATCCAAATCGCCGACGCCATCTCATCCGCGAGGCCAGGTGCCAGAAGAGAGTCAACTGAAAATTACGTGAAAAGGCTGGAAGATCTAGAGAGAGTTGCCAATTCATTTAGTGGCGTTGAAAAATCTTTTGCTATTCAGGCGGGAAGGGAGATCCGCGTTTTAGTTATGCCTGCTGAAATAGATGATTTAGGAGCGGCAAAGCTATCAAAGGAAGTTGCCAAAAAGATTGAGGAGGAATTACAGTATCCTGGCCAGATAAAGGTTAATGTAATTAGGGAAGTCAGGGCCGTTGAATATGCTAAGTAAGACAAAAGTTCGTATGGTTCATAAAGTTGAAAGTGAAAATTGGATAATGGTGTAATTAAAATTTTATTCATTGGTGACATTGTGGGTAGACCGGGCAGGAACGCGGTTAAAAAGTATTTACCGGAACTAAAACAAGCCCATTGCCTCGATTATGTTTTTGCCAATATTGAAAATCTTGCTTCCGGTAAAGGTGTTACCTATGCAAAATATCTCGAAATGCTTGATTGTGGCATCGACTATTTTACCTCAGGCAACCACATTTGGAACAATAAGGATATTATTCCTTACATGGAAAGGGGTAAGGTAAAGATACTTCGTCCTTATAACTACCAAGTCGGATCAGTTGGTGTGGGCTATGTGGAGCTTGATGATTTGATGTTGCTTAATCTCCAGGGTAGAGTTTTTATGCCGGACGAGGTTTCCGACCCTTTTACATCCGCACTAAACGTTATTAATAACAGCAGTAAGCCTGTGGTTATCGATTTTCATGCTGAGGCAACCAGTGAAAAAATTGCTTTAGGATATTATTTAGATGGTAAGGTGTCGGCTCTTTTGGGTACCCATACGCATGTGCAAACTGCCGACGAAAAGATTCTGACCAAGGGCTTAGCTTACATTAGCGATATCGGCATGGTCGGACCTTACGATTCCGTACTTGGTGTTAAAAAAGAGATAATAATAGAAAAGTTCTTGACACAGCAACCAAAGTCCCATAAAGTAGCAAGTGGAGACACAATTTTTAATGCGATATTAATAACAATAAATAAATCGACAAAAACAGCAACAGAAATAAAAAGGATTAATCAACTAATCAAAAACTAAGGAGTAAATATGAACAAAAGCGAGTTGATCTCTGAGGTTGCCAGAAAGACCGGCCTTTCGCAGCGCGAATCTGAGGTTGGTATCCAGAATATGTTAGATTTGATCTCCGCAGAACTGAAAAAGAGCGGTAAGGTTACGCTTACCGGTTTTGGCACCTTTGATGTCGGCAAAAGAAAAGCCAGAAGCGGAGTAAACCCAAGAACCGGCAAGGCAATCAAAATCCCTGCCTCAAAAATGCCCAGATTTAAACCAAGTAGATCGCTTAGAAGTGCTATAAAATAAATACAGCGAATATTTCAAAAGGAACGGCTCACCCCCTGAGCCGTTCTTTGTTTTTAAAGTTGATAATAATCTATTTTTAGGGTATTTTTATAATGTTCGATTAGTGATTTCTGCAGCATCAAAGATTCTATTTTTGATATAGCCCGCGTAGCTCAGTGGATAGAGCGCCGCCGTCCTAAGGCGGGCGTCGTAGGTTCGATTCCTACCGCGGGTACCAGTTCGTCCTGCCAACTCTTTGGCGGAAGAAAAATGATCAGGAAGATAGCATGTTTGTATTATTTTTTCTTGCTTTTTGGGTCCCCTCATAATAAGCGGGGTGTAGCGCAGCCTGGTAGCGCGCATCGTTCGGGACGATGAGGTCCGCGGTTCGAATCCGCGCACCCCGACCAGCTAAAATAATATATCAGCGGAGTATCCATTGAGTGCCTGGAAAATGGTGATTCGGATTCGTGAAACCAGATGGTCACAAACTAAAAAAATGCAAAAATTATCATTAAAATTCGTTTCCATTCGTTTTGTCTATATAATAATTGGCATTGCTATGGGTTTGCTAATAATCGCCCAATTCCGCACTGTGCCGGATCGTATTACCAATCCGGAAACCCCTAAGCTAAGCTTACGGGAAACCAGAAATATCCTTTACGACGAGCAAATCAAACTTAATGACGAAATTAAACGACTCTCGCAGGAGAATCAGCAATTAAATGATGAAATAAAATCCAAAAACTTTATAAATGTGGAGATGTCTGAGCTTGAGTGGCAGAGAAAATTGGCCGGACTTTCCGATGTTTCAGGGCGTGGCGTGGAAATTACTTTAAACGATAGCGACTCTGGGCCGGTTAGTGAAGATACAATTGTCCATGCCTCGGATTTACGAGATGTGGTTAACTATTTGTGGGCAGGCGGTGCCGAAGCAATCTCAATAAACGACCAAAGGATCGTTGCTACAACAGCAATCGATTGCGTGGTTAATACAATATTAATCAATAACGTTAAATTGAGTAATCCCTTTAAAATAACCGCCATCGGTAACAGCGAAAAGATGATGGCATTGTTAAGCAGTTCCCTAAGTTTGTCCGATCTTAAAAAACGGGTTAAGGCCAATGGAGTATTGTTTACTGTGAAAAGTCGCGACTCACTTAAAATTAAATCATATGTCGGTTCATTTACAGTCATATCGGGACAGAAGCAATGAATTATTTCATCCGAAAAAAAGACTGGTTAATTTTGGGCTTCGCGGCCCTCATATTAGGATTAGCAATGGCCATGCACTACTCATCTTTGGTGAGGCCTAATGGCACTCCTTCCGACGATCAAACTCTGGCCGTTGAAATTGAAAAAATGGTTAAAGTAAACACTGATTTGAAAAATCAGGTCTCTTTAATGTCAAAAAACAATCAAAACTATAAAGACTCCCTAAATGATCAAAACTTATTAGATGCGCAAATTCAAAGCGAGCTTAGGGATCTAAAAATAATTAATGCCGTGTCGGCAATTAACGGTTCCGGAGTAGAAATCGTTTTAAAGGGCCGTGTTTTAGAGGCTCAACTTATCGATTTAATTAATGCCATAAAAAATATCGGTTGTGACGCTATATCAATAAATGGTCAACGGCTATCATTATTTTCGCCGATTGACTTGAATCGATACTCAGAACCTTACAACATTGAGGTTGTTGGTAATAACAGCTTATTAACCAGCGCCCTAAGCAGGAAGGGCGGCATTGTAGAGCAATTACAAATCCGCTCAATAGATGTTAATATATTATCAAGAGAGAATATGGAACTATCGGCCTCGGTTCTGCCACAACTAAATTATTTAGATAACTAAGGGAGGAATATGAGCGATAAAAAAGTTCGAGTCGAGATCTCCTCATTCACAATAATAAAGTTTGTTCTGGTTTTGCTTGGCTTTTACCTGATGTTTATGATTAGAGACATTATAGTTCTTTTTTTGATCGTTATGATTTTAGTTGCAACTTTTTCTCCAACTGTTGACAGGTGGGCAAAAAAAATTACCAGACCGGGTGCGCTTTTTGCTATGATATTAATTGTTGTGGCCGCCTCTACTTTGGTTATTATGATGATCGTACCTCCTTTTGTAGAACAAACAGTGCAACTGTTTCAAAACGCTCCGGATTATTTATCTAGAATTGAGTGGGTTAAGCAATACATCCCTCAAATAAAACAGAACTTTTCTTCAATCGGCAATCAGTTTAGTGACCTGCCAAAGCAGATTATCTCCTTTACTTCCAGTGTTTTTGGCGGGTTGGTCACCTTGCTTATGGTTGTGGTTTTGTTTGTTTATTTTCTAATGGATAAACAGGGACTAAAGAGATTTCTGCTCTCCTTTGTGCCTCATAATAAACAAGACATTGCATTGGATATTTGCCGTAAGGTAGCTGTTAAGGCCGGAAGCTGGTTGCGCGGACAGATGCTTTTGGGTGTTATTATTGCAGTCGTCAACCTAATAGCACTTACAATCATCGGCGTGCCCTACGCTTTAACTTTGGCGGTGCTCTCTGGTATTTTAGAAATCGTGCCCACAATCGGCCCAATTGTCTCCGGCATATTAGCGGGGTTAGTGGCCCTGGGCGTTTCGCCGCTAAAGGCAATTATAGTTGTTGCCTGGTTTATATTAATCCAGCAGTTAGAAAATATAATAATTGTGCCCAAGATTATGCAAAAGGCTGTGGGCTTGTCTCCTGTGATAATTATCTTTGCAATTTTAATCGGTGCTAAGCTTTACGGCGTGCTGGGAGTGGTGTTGGCTGTTCCTATGGCTGCCTCTATAATGGTCCTAATTGAAGATTGGGGCAGTGTAAAGATGCTAATAAATCATGAAGAGTAATGCCCCAAAAGAATTTTATAACCGTAAGGCAAGATTTGATTACAATATTGAGTCAGACCTAGAAGCCGGCGTTGTTTTAACGGGTGAGGAGATAAAAGCAGTGCGGGCCGGAAAAATTAATTTAACCGGTTCATATGTACGCTTTTTGTCATCTGAGCCTTTTTGGGTTGGGGGCAATATTTCTGTTGCCAGTGATGAGAAAGATCGCAGCAGAAAATTACTCTTAACCAAGATTGAAACAAAGAGGCTTCTTTCTGAGGTTGAACAAAAAAAAGTATCGATTGTGCCACTAAAAGCATATTTTAAAAAGGGTAGGCTAAAGATTTTAATTGGGGTTGGTAAAGGTAAAAAGAAGTTTGATAAAAGAGAAGATTTAAAAAATCGTGATTTAGAAAGAGAATTAAAACGCAAAACCAAGATTTAGATTCAAATAATGCCCGTATGTTTAACCTGGATATTGACAGAAATAAATGAATTTTATAGAATTATATTGTGATTTTAATATGCATAAATGCTTGTGTTGACAGGTAAGTGTTGTTGTGCTACACTATTTTTGTTGTATATAATAATTCATCACTGCGCAGGATGAATATAGATAAAAAAATATAGCTCTTGAATACAATTTTAACAACCCGATAACAGCGGGATTTTTGCGTTATTGGTTTAAAAGTTTGTAAAAAGAGCACTTAGCCAGCAATAATATAAGGAGCGTTAATGGGTAAAGACAATCTTCATCCAAATCGTATTCACTCACGAAAAGAAAGCGGTTTGGAAATATTACCAAATTTAATAGAAATTCAGACCAGTTCTTATGAATGGTTTTTTAAAGAAGGTCTCCGCGAATTGCTGGACGAAATATCGCCGATCGAAGACTTTACTGCTGAAAACTACTCTTTAACCTTGGGTGAATATTATTTGGACAAACCTAAAGTAGACGAGGCTACTGCCAGAGATAAAAACCTCACTTTTAAAGCTCCTTTGCGTGTTAGAGCTTCTTTGCTTAATAAAAGAACCGAAGAAATAAAAGAGGGAGAGATATTCCTGGGAGATTTCCCTTTGATGACTAATCGCGGTAGTTTTATTATCAACGGCGTAGAGAGAGTAGTAGTATCTCAGATTGTGCGCTCCTACGGTGTTCTTTTTACCGCAGAAGAAGTTAATGGTCGCAAACTGTTTGGTGCCAAAGTTATTCCCTCTAGAGGCGCATGGTTGGAAGTTGAAACTAACTCAAAAAATGTTCTCTCTGTAAAAATTGATAGAAAACGCAGAATACCCGTTACTACCTTGCTTAGAGCTTTTGGTGTAGACACCGACGAAAAAATTAAAGACTTATTCTCCGATGTAGATGTAAACGAAGAACAGCCTTTCATTGAATCAACTCTTGCCAAAGATCCTGCCAAGAACTACGAAGAGGGTTTAGTTGAAACATATAAAAGAATCCGCCCCGGCGACTTAGCCACTGCTGAGTCAGCAAAAGTCTTTTTGGAAACAATGTTCTTTAATTCCAAGAGATATGATATGGGCAGGGTCGGCAGATACAAATTGAATCGTAGATTAAACCTGGATATCGAAAATACTATCGAAAACAGAGTATTCCGCTTAGATGATTTTGTGGCAATTTTAAAGGAGATTATTAATCTTAATAATACCCCCGGAGCAGAACCAGACGACACCGATAATCTTAAAAATCGTCGTATTCGTGCCGTTGGTGAGTTGGTTCAGAGTCGTGTCAGAGTCGGTTTGTTGCGAGTAGAAAGAATAGTTAAAGACAGAATGAGTGTGATGGAGGCTACTGATATTGCTCCAGCCGCACTGGTAAACTCTAGGCCTATCGGGGCCTCTTTGCAGGAGTTTTTCGCTTCATCCCAGCTATCTCAATTTATGAATCAAACCAATCCTTTGAGTGAACTTGAACACAAGAGAACTCTCTCCGCAACAGGCCCCGGCGGTCTTTCTAGAGAACGTGCCGGATTTGAAGTTCGTGATGTTCATGTCTCCCACTATGGCAGAATCTGCCCGATTGAGTCACCTGAAGGCCCAAATATTGGTTTGGTGAGTTATATGGCTAGTTATGCCAAGGTAAACGAATACGGCTTTTTGGAAACTCCTTTTAGAAAAGTGGTAATGAAAGACGGCAAGCCGTTTGTTAGCGACGAGACTGTATATATGGATGCTGCTCAAGAGGCAAAGTCAATTATTGCTCCTGCCTCTGTTGAACTAGATGACAAGAGTTTTATTAAAGACAAGAGAGTCGTGGTCAGAAAAAATCTTGAGCCGGATATCGCAGATGCAAAAGATGTGGAGTACATGGATGTTTCACCTAAACAGATTGTATCAATTTCAACTTCACTTATTCCGTTTGTCGAACACGACGATGCTGCTAGAGCTATGATGGGATCAAACATGCAGAGGCAGGCCGTTCCGCTAATTGCTCCGGATTCTCCATTTGTTGGCACTGGAATTGAAAAAGCCGCCGCCAGGGATTCTGGTCAAATCTTAAGCGCTGCCGAAGCCGGTGAAGTAACGCATGTTTCTTCAAAGCTCATAAGAGTTAAAAATAATAAAGGTGAAGAAAGAGATTATCCACTAGACAAGTTCACAAGATCAAATCAAGGCACCTGCATCAATCAAAAACCGATTGTCAAAGTCGGTCAGAAGGTTGAAGCTGGAGAAGTAATTGCAGACTCTTCTGCTACAAAAGACGGAGAATTGGCGCTAGGCCAGAATCTGGTTGTAGCCTTTATGTCTTGGGGCGGTGGGAACTACGAGGATGCGATTATTTTGTCTAGTAAGCTGGTAAAAAACCACACACTTTCCTCAATACATATAGAAAAATATTCAATGGAGGTTAGAGACACTAAACTAGGTCCAGAGTTACTAACGAGGGATATCCCAAATGTTTCCGAAGAAACTTTATCTAATCTTGATGAGAATGGCATAATTCGCTTGGGTGCTGAGGTTTCTGCCGGAGATATATTAGTTGGGAAAATCTCACCTAAAGGTGAAACCGAATTAACGGCGGAAGAAAAACTGCTCAGAGCAATATTTGGCGAAAAAGCTAAAGATGTTAGAGATTCCTCATTAAGATTGCCTCACGGTGAAAGAGGAAAGGTTGTTGGAGTTAAGATATTTTCTAAAGAAAGCGGTGACGAATTGCCAACCGGTGTTTACCAAATGGTAGAGGTTTCTATTGCTCAGCTTAGAAAAATCTCTGTTGGAGATAAATTAGCCGGTCGTCATGGTAATAAAGGTGTTATCTCAATGATATTACCTGAAGAAGATATGCCATATCTTCCCGATGGTCGTCCTGTCGATGTCATTTTAAACCCGTTGGGCGTTATCTCTCGTATGAATATCGGTCAAATCTTGGAAACTCATTTAGGTTGGGCTGCTTTAGAGGGTGGTTATAAAATCGCTTCTCCGGCCTTTGAAGGCGTCACAAACCAAGAGATAAAACAACGTTTGGCGGAGCAAAATTTACCAACAAACGGTAAAATCAAGCTTTATGATGGTCGAAGCGGTTTGCAATTTGACCGAGACATTACGGTTGGTGTCATGTATGTATTAAAACTTCACCATTTGGTTGACGACAAGATGCACGCCAGAAGTGTAGGTCCATACTCCATGATTACTCAACAGCCTCTTGGTGGAAAAGCTCAATTTGGTGGTCAGCGTTTCGGTGAAATGGAAGTTTGGGCGCTGGAAGCTTATGGCGCGGCTCATATTCTTCAGGAGATGCTTACAATAAAATCTGATGATGTTATTGGAAGAAGCAAAGCATACGAAGCGATTATCAAAGGTGAGGAGATCCAGAAGCCGATGCTGCCAGAAGCCTTTAATGTTATGGTTAAAGAACTTCAATCCCTGTGTTTACAGGTAGATCTAATCTCAGATCAAAATCATATTTTAGATATAGAGGAGTCTCCTCGACCAAGCCATACTCCAAAAGATGCTAGCGAAGAGGAAGAAGAAGAGATTGAAGAAGATGAATCTGAGGATATGGATGAAATATTGACAGAGCTTGCTGCCGAACAGACGTCAGAAGATGAAGATATTATTTCAGAAGAGATGGCCGAAGAATAATTTAACTAAATAACGCAATATATTCGGCAGGGGAGACATAATAATAGATGGAGCTAATATGCCAAAGGAGAAAGTAGAAATTAGAGATCAAGTAAATGTATCAGATTTTGAAGCAGTTAGAATATCTGTTGCTTCCCCTGATAATATTCAAGCTTGGTCACATGGTGAGGTCTTGAAACCGGAAACAATCAACTATCGCACACAAAAACCGGAACGTGACGGACTTTTCTGTGAAAAAATCTTTGGTCCAACCAAAGATTGGGAGTGCTATTGTGGTAAATATAAAAAGATTCGCTATAAGGGCGTGGTCTGCGACAAGTGCGGAGTTGAGGTTACCCGTTCGTCTGTTAGGCGTATTCGCATTGGACATATCGACTTAGCTGTTCCTGTAGCCCATATTTGGTACTCTAGGGGCACATCACCGGTTATCGCTCAAATCCTTGGTGTTAGCTCGACAGATTTGGAAAAAGTTATCTATTTCGCTTCATTTATCATTATGGAGATCAATGAAGAGGTAAGAACTGAGTCTTTGCAAGCAATCGAAGAGGAGTATCAAGACATGTTGCTTGAAATTAAGAATGACGATGCCTCTGTTTCTGAAGCCTCAAAAGAGCTAAAAAGACAAAAAATTGATGCAGCCTACAAGCAAGCAAAAAGCGAGTTGAACACATTACGCACCGGAGAAATAATTTCTGAATTGAAATATAACGAGCTGACCATAAAATACGGTCACATTATCAACGTTGGCATTGGAGCAGAAGCAATCCTAAAGCTGTTGCAAAATGTTGACTTAGATAAAGAGATAGCTGACACCGACGAAACCCTCAAAAAAGATCTTGGTGACAACAGACGCAGAGTCCTAAAAAGGATGAAGGTTTTGACTCAAATGAAGAACGCCGAGATCAAGCCTGAGTGGTTGGTATTATCTAAACTTCCTGTTATTCCACCAGATCTAAGGCCGATGGTTCAGCTTGATGGTGGAAGATTTGCCGCTTCCGATTTGAACGACCTCTATAGAAGAGTATTAAATCGAAACAATCGTCTAAAAAGACTTCTTTCTCAAGGTGCTCCAGAGGTAATCTGTCGCAACGAGAAACGCATGTTACAGGAGGCAGTTGATGCCGTAATTGATAACTCCGCTCGAAAGGGTAAAGTCGCCATGAGCGCCGGAGGCAAAAGAAAACTCAGATCACTTTCTGACATGATAAGAGGAAAACAGGGTCGTTTCAGACAAAATCTTTTGGGCAAAAGGGTTGATTATTCCGGTCGTTCTGTAATTGTGGTTGGCCCACAGCTTAAATTGAATCAATGTGGTATTCCCAAAGTTATGGCATTAGAGCTATTTAAGCCGTTTGTTATTGGAAAACTAATAAAAGACGGTTACGTTCACAATGTAAAGAACGCTACAAAGCTTATCGAGAGAGGCGAAGACTTTGTTTGGGATATTCTAGAAGAGATTACAAAAGATCACCATGTTATGTTAAACCGTGCTCCAACGCTTCACAGGCTTGGTATTCAAGCATTTCAGCCGGTTTTAATTGAGGGTAAATCAATACAGGTTCATCCTTTGGTCTGCGCTGCCTTTAACGCAGACTTTGATGGTGACCAGATGGCAGTTCATGTGCCTCTGTCAAAACAGGCAAGGCTAGAAGCAAGCAACATAATGCTTTCCTCAAAGAATCTCTTAAAACCGGCTTCTGGCGATCCGATTGTTACACCGGAAAAAGATATGATTTTGGGTCTATATTATCTAACTTACAACAAACAAGATGCTAAGGGCGCAGGCAAAGTTTTTGCTTCAAAAGAGGCGGCGATTTCTGCTTATGATAGCAGGCTTATCGATCCTCAGGCCATCATAAAAGTTAGAATTAATGGTGAAATTATTGAAACCTCAGCAGGCAGATTATTAGTCAACGATGTCCTGCCAGAGGGTTTTCCTTACCAGAACGAAGTATTTGATAAGAAAAAAGTTAAGAAAAGTATCTCTGAAGTTTATCAGAAATATGGCAAGGCCGCCGCGGCTAAATTGGTAGATGATTTCAAAGATTTGGGCTTCACTTATGCTGAGTTCTCCGGTTTAACCTTTTCAGTGGAAGATATTACTGTTCCAGAGAAGAAAGACCAAATCATCTCAGAATCCAATAGCAAATTGGATCAAATCGAACAGCTCTACCAGAGGGGTTTATTAACCCAAGAGGAGAGATATTCAAAAACAGTTGAACTTTGGATGGAGTCTTCCAGTCAAGTTGAAGGCGCTATGATGGAGAGTTTTGATAAGGAAAATGATATCTTTATCATAATGAACTCCGGTGCCAGAGGTAATGTTTCACAGCTTAATCAGATTGCCGGCATGAAAGGTTTGGTTGCCGACCCGACTGGAAACATTATCGAACTGCCGATAAAATCCAACTTTAAAGAAGGTTTGAGTGTGTTTGAATACTTTGTATCTACTCATGGTTCTAGAAAGGGTCGTGCTGATACCGCACTTAGAACATCCGAGGCAGGTTATCTGACAAGAAGGCTTGTAGATGTTTCTCAAGACACTGTGGTTACAGAACATGATTGTGGCACAATTGAATACAGAACGATGTCTAAAGATTTTTACGAAAATGCTGGTAAAAGCTGGAATTCACACATACTTGGTAGAGTTTTAGCCGAAGATTGTGGCTCTGTTACCGCCGGCACGATGATTGATGAATCGGTAATTGCAACTTTCGATCAAAACGATGTAAAAGAGATTAAGATCAGATCGCTTCTCGGCTGTCAGTCTAAGAGGGGTATTTGTCAGGTTTGTTATGGAAAAGATCCCGCCACTGGAGATTTAGTAGAAATCGGCACGACTGTAGGTATTGTGGCCGCGCAAGCTATTGGTGAGCCTGGCACACAGTTGACCATGAGAACCTTTCACACAGGAGGTGCCGCCGGTGAGGACATTACAACCGGTCTGCCTCGTGTTCAGGAGCTATTTGAATCACGCACTCCGAAATTTCCGGCAGTTGTGGCTGACTTCGATGGTAAAGTGACCATAACCAGACAAGAGAACAATACGGTTATCAATGTTACCGGCAAAACCCAGAAGTCAGAAGTGATTGTTTTACCTGTTGATTATGGATGGACAGTCAAAGACGGCGACAAAGTAAAAGTAAAACAACCTATTGCAGAGGCGGAAGACCAAAAACCAATAAGGGCCAATACTAACGGCGTTGTAAAAATTACCGACAACAAAGCGACTATTTCCGGTGAAGGTGTATCCAGCAGAGACTACATGGTTTCAAACCTTGTTCAGCTTAAGGTTTCTGACAATCAAGAAGTAACTGCCGGACAGCCTCTAACAGAAGGACACTTGGATTTGGCTTCATCTATAAAACTAAGGGGTGTTATAGCCACACAGAACTACATCATTGATGAAGTTCAGCAAATCTATGATTCACAGGGACAAGATATTAATGATAAGCACGTTGAAGTTATTGTTAGACAGATGTGCTCAAAGATAAAGATTTTGGATCCTGCTGATTCGCAACATCTTGCCGGACAAATTGTTGAACTTTCTGAAGTCTTAAGGCAGAATGCGGAGCGCAAGAGCAATAATCAACCGCTTATAAAGTATGAGAATATCATAATGGGTATCTCTAGGGTTGCATTACGCACAAGAAGTTTCTTGGCTGCTGCTTCCTTTATGGAGACAACATCAGTTCTGATAGACGCCGCCATATCCGGCAAGATAGATAAACTGGAAGGATTAAAAGAAAACATCATAATCGGCAAGCTAATTCCGGCAGGAACCGGCATTAGGTCTGATTTCATTGATACAAAATAAGGCTGTTTGAGGGTTGGCTGCAATATTGCCAACCCTCATAAGCTCCCAAAACCTTTGACACAGAGAGAATTATCTGATAAATTAATAAAGTCAATTTTAAAAGATTTACCAAACTATGCCAACTATAAACCAACTAGTCCGCAAGGGCAGAAAAAAAATTGTTAAGAAGTCTAAGGTAACTGCACTTAAGACTACTTTTAATTATCTTAGCAATAAGCCAGTTTCGCTTAATAAGGGTTGCCCTCAAAAACGAGGTGTTTGTGTTAAGGTCGGCACCATGACTCCTAAAAAACCAAACTCAGCTCTTCGTAAGTTTGCCAGGGTCAGACTAACAAATGGTATGGAGGTAAACGCTTATATTGCCGGTGAAGGTCACCAATTACAGGAGCACTCAGTTGTTGTAATTAGAGGCGGTCGTGTTAAAGATCTTCCAGGTATGAGATACCACATCGTCCGTGGCAAACTAGATCTTACCGGGGTTAAAGATAGAAAACAGAGCCGATCAAAGTATGGCGCTAAGAAACCAACTGAATAATAATAAAATTAAATTTTTAAATTGAAAATTGTAAAATATGTCCAGAGGAAATTCAAAAACACCTAAACATACATTAGAACCGGATGCTCGTTACGGTAGTGTTTTAGTAAGCAAACTCATAAACTACATCATGAAAAACGGCAAGAAAACCGTAGCCGAGAGAATTGTTTATAATGCATTTGACCGTGCAGCTAAAGAGCTAAAAGCCGAACCCATGGATATTTTCGCCGCAGTTCTAAAAAATGTCGGTCCAGCCGTTGAAGTAAAAGGCAAAAGGGTTGCCGGTGCCAACTATCAGGTTCCTGTTGAGGTTAATAAAGATAGAAAAGTCGTTTTAGCTTTTCGTTGGATTGTAAACGCTGCCTCCTCTCGAAAGGGCGCAGCCATGTATGTTAAACTTTCAGATGAGCTTATTCAGGCATATAATAATGAGGGCGCTGCTATCAAAAAGCGCGATGAGGTTCATAGAATGGCCGAGGCTAATAAAGCCTTTGCACATTTCGCCAGATTCTAGCATATTTACCTTTTCGATAAAAAATAGCCCTGCGGGGCTTTTTTTGTTAGGTGATTAGTAATTGATATAATAATATAATGAGCAAATACGCCAACTACTTTAATATGTGTGTGCGATCAATGTTAGCCTATAAGGCGGACTATTTTTTGTATATGGCAATAAACACCGTATTTTTTTATATTTCTATCGCACTCTGGCTTACGATATACAAAGTAGGTGGGGTGGATCAGATTAATAGCTATACCATCTCTAATACCATCACCTACTACTTGCTTACTACATTGATATTTAGATTTGACATGGTTAATGTAATTTATCTTGGCAATGAAATCTGGACTGGCAAATTCACTAATGACTATATTAAACCATGGAACGTTACCTTTATACATTTTATTGCTTCTGTGGCAGATATATTTATGGGACTTTTGACCTTTGTTCCCTTCTTGTTGATAATGTACTTTTCCAGTTCTTGGCTGATCACTTTGCCCTCCGCACAAAATGTGCTTTTATTTATTATCACCATGATTCTCGCCATGGTGATGAATTTCTTTTTCAATTTGATTTTCCATGCTTTAACTTTCCATTATGGTGACAGACGATCATTGATTGAATTGATCAACTTTATCATTAGTTTTTTGGCTGGCTCAATGTTTCCATTGGCATTTCTGAGCGGCACAATAAAAGATATCTTTTTGGCGCTTCCATTTAAATATCTATTCTATATTCCTATAGAAACGTTTTTAGGCAAGATGACTTCAGAGCAAATTATTCGCTCATGGCCCATTATCATCACATGGAGTCTAATATTTTTTGGTGTTTATCGAGTTGTGTTTTTAACCGGAATTAAGAAATATGAAGGAACCGGTAGATGATTAAATATTTTAAAATATTCAGAATAATTCTGATAAATGCCTATTTGCGAGATTCAATAATTGGCGGTGTTATTATTTTCAACTTAGTAATTTCTTTGCTTGAAATTATAATGACCATTATTTTATTTAATATAATATTTGCAAATGTCACATCCTTAGCTGGTTGGAACTACTACCAAGTATTGTTTATTTTCTCGATGATGAAGCTAACCAGTGTTTTAAGCGGTCTAATTTATCGTAAAGGTTTGGGCAAGATGGCAAATGAGATGGTGAGAATGGGAGATTACGACTTTCACCTTGCAAAACCCGTTAATCCCATGATTATGGTCTCGCTTTGCGAACCAAAAATATATCAGATTATTACACTGTTTGCAGTTGTTACTCTTGCTATTTTTTCCGCTATAAAATCCACAGTGGCAATTCCTATGATCAACATAATATTTTTTGGCATTTTTTTTATCTTGGGGCAAATTTTGTTCTATTTTTTGTCTGTAATCAGCATAGTCCCTACCTTTTGGTTTGTTCGGCTATATTCACTTTACGATGTTATGAATCGTTTTTTGCAGTTTGCCCGCTATCCCGCCGGAATATATTCAAATATTTTAAAAGCCTTTCTTTTTGTGGTTTTTCCAGTGCTTGCAGTCACATATATTCCCGCATGGGTATTGTTTAATCCGATTGATTACCGTTATGCTATATATATGGTTTTGGTAACAGTATTCTTTGGATTTATCGCAACTAAATTGTGGAGACTCGGCGAAAAGCATTACGGTAGCGCTTCAAGCTAAAAATGAAAGTAATAAAATGAAGGTTATAACAAGTAACAAAATTTGTAAAAGCTTTGAAAAAAAACGCTATTCGTTTCGTAATTTTCTTAAACCAGAGATCACAGTTAAAAATGCTATTACTGATCTAGATTTAGAGATTATGGAAGGGGAATTCGTTGGATTTTTGGGACCTAACGGCGCGGGTAAGACTACTTTCCTCAAGATTTTGACCGGTATTATGCATCCAACGAGTGGCGAGGCTGAAGTTCTGGGTTATACGCCTTGGCAGCGAAATTATAAATATCTAAAACAAATCGCTATCGTTATGGGGCAGAAAAACCAGCTTTGGTGGGATATTCCGGCCATAGATTCATTTAATCTATTACGAGAAGTATATAGTATTCCCGAAAAGCAATACAAAACGAATCTTGATAGAATGGTGGACATGCTTGGAATGCACAATTTGGTGAATAGCCGTTTGCGTGAAATGTCTTTGGGAGAGCGGATGAAATGTGAGCTTACGGCCTGCTTTCTACATAATCCTAGAGTAATATTCCTAGATGAACCAACTATAGGCTTAGATGTCGTTTCGGCAAGAGCCATTAGGGTGTTTTTAAAGCAGATAAACAAAGACAACGGTTGCACCGTAATTTTAACCAGCCACTACATGGCAGACATAGAGGAGTTGTGCCAAAGAATATTTATAATAAATAAAGGCAAAAAGGTTTACGACGGAGATATAAAAGAATTATTAAGTAAGTTCTCCTCTGAAAAGATTGTAAAAGTTGTGTTAAATGATGTGTCGGACAGACAGAAGTTCTCGCGTTTACACCACAAGAAGTCTTTACTTGATGGAGATGGCATAATTAGGTGTAGCAACAGCCAAATAGCAACAGTTGCAAAAGACCTTTTTGATCTATTCCCAGCCGAAAATATCGCCATTAATAATGTTGATATTGAGGAAGTGATTACCAAGATGTTCGATCAGCGATAAGTGTGCTGTTCTTACAGTGGGCTTTTAATATTTTTTATACTCGGGTTTGTAACGTGGGTGTAAATTTGGGTAGTGCGGATATTGGCATGGCCAAGCAGTTCTTGAACATATCGCACATCAACTCCATTTTCCAACAAGTGCGTCGAAAAGCTATGGCGTAAAGAGTGAAAAGTGGCTGGTTTTTTGATATCTGTATTCGCTAAACTTTTTTTAAACATTATTTGCAGTGAGTTGGTAGTAAGTTTGCCACCTCGTATAGAGTCAAAGAGATATTCGTTTGGCTTTTTCCCCGCAATAATATTTCTCAGATCATTTAAGAGTTTCTCTGGTAAAACACTTATCCTATCCTTTCTACCTTTTGCTTCATGAATTGAGATTGTTAGTTCGTCAATATTTAGGTTGAGAACTTTTAAATCTATTACCTCGCTAACTCGCAAACCGCAACCATAAGCGAGGGCGATCATAAGACGGTATTTGGAGTTTTTTGTCGCATTCAATATCTTCTCAACCTCTTCTCTCGACAATACTACGGGCAGTTTCTGCGATCTTTTGGCAAATTTAAGGTCAATCTTTTGGGGGTTCTTAAGAACTTCCGAGTAGAAAAACTTGATGGCGTTGAGTGCTAAATTAATTGTTTGGGAGGATTGCTTTTTATTGTGTCTCGATAGCAAATATTCCTCAATTGCTTTTTGTTTATCTTTGATGCCCTTGTCTTTCGAGAAAATGATATAATCATTAATATAGAAGAGGTAAGACTTAACGGTCTTAGCGCTATAGTTCCGAAGTTTTAAAATCTTTTCGGTCTTTTCTAATAATTCATGCATAATATAATTATATCAAACAACTTGCATAACATACAGATTAGTAATACTATAAAACAAATACCCAGCATAAAAACGAGTTATCTGAAATTTCTTTTTGGCTTTTAAAATCATAAAATATGAAATTTGAATTATCACCAAACAATAGAGGACTATCAGACGAAGAGCTTTTATCTGATGTTAATAAAGTCGCCAAAGAACTTGGTAAGGAATCTGTTACACTTGAAGAATATAACGAAAGAGGTCTTGTCCATAGCACAACATTGACAAGAAGGTTTGGTAGTTGGTTCAAAGTTTTAAGCTTGGCCGGTCTAAAAAAATCAAGAAGTTTATTAAATATCCCAGACGAGGAGTTGTTTAAAAATCTTGAGGAGGTGTGGGCCAAGCTTGGTAAACAACCAAGTTATACAGACATGCAACGACCTCTTTCTGAGTATAGTGCAGGTACTTACGACAATAGATTCGGTTCTTGGCGAAAAGCACTAGAAAAATTTGTCGACTTTATTAACGATGAAGGACAATTTTCTTCAGATGTAACGCCTGAAAATAATGTGGACGAAATAACTACGAGACACAAAACAAAGCGTAGTATAAATTGGAGATTGCGTTTTTTAGTAATGCGACGTGATAATTTTAAGTGTAAAATTTGTGGCATTTCTCCTGCGGCTGACCCGAAAATTATCCTTCATGTTGATCATATAAAAGCTTGGGCCAATGGTGGTGAAACAGTAATGGAAAATTTACAAACTCTTTGCTCAAAATGTAACATAGGGAAAAGTGATTTATAATAAAAGCCAAAAAGAAACATCAGATAACACGGCATATCTGCAAGGGCTAAAGCCACATTTTGCCACTCTATTATAAACTTTAAAGGAAGTGGCAAAACATCAGATATGCCGATACGTTATATATATATGACACATAAACAACAATAAATCTTTAACCGGAATATTATTATTTGTTGTAAAAATGATTGCCAAGAAGGTCGTTTAATATTTGACACTTTAAGGTTTCATGTGTTATTATTGAGCTTGAAAAGGGGGTATTTTTTATTACAAGATAAACTTGGTAAATAATCAAAGCGTAACAAAGGGTTAATACTACCCCGATTGATTGGGGCTGTTACGCATCGATTTTTTTGTGCAGAGTCCATAGCTTATCGTGGGGTATTATACCCTTTATTGTATTTAATATTACTTAACAAAAGTTCTGAAAATATATTTGATCTATTGCAGAACTTAAATAATGGGAGATGAGATGGCACGTGATTATGAGTTAGAGAAAGTAAGAAACTTTGGGACTATTGCCCACATTGATGCCGGCAAAACTACAGTAACCGAAGGAATTTTGTACACTACCGGAAAAACTCACAAGATTGGCGAGGTACATGAAGGTGAAGCCACCATGGATTGGATGGAACAGGAGCGTGAACGTGGTATTACTATTACTAGTGCTGCTACTACTGCTTTCTGGAAGAATCACCGCATCAATATTATTGATACTCCCGGCCACGTTGATTTCACAGTGGAGGTTGAGCGTTCATTGCGTGTTTTAGATGGTGCCGTAGTTATTTTCGATGGCAAAATGGGCGTTGAACCGCAAAGTGAAACTGTATGGCGCCAAGCAGATAAATATCATGTGCCAAGAATGTGTTTTATAAATAAAATCAACCAAACTGGCGGAGATTTTTATCGTTCTTTGGAATCAGTAAGAGAGAGATTAAATCCCAATGCTTACCCGATACAAATTCCAATTGGTTTTGAACAGGCAATAAATGGCGTGATAGATTTAGTTTCTATGAGAGCCTATACCTATAAAGAGTATACTGATAAGGAACTTACAGAGGGTGATATTCCTGCTGATCATCTCGAGAAAGCCAATCAGTATCGTCAGGAACTCATTGAAAAAGTTGTTGAATATGACGACGCAATGATGGAGAAGTATCTGGGTGGTGACGAGATAGCTGTAGACGAGCTAAAGAAGCTTATTAGAAAAGCAACCTTAAGCGGTGGTTTTTATCCTATCTTGGGTGGCGACGGTCGTGGAGTGATCGTAATGTCATTATTGGATGCAATTGTTGACTATTTGCCATCACCACTTGATATCCCACCAGCTAAGGCTACCGATGCTAAAACCGGTGAAGATATAGAAGTCAAAGCTAGCGACAACGAGCCTTTGGCCGCCTTAGCTTTTAAGGTTGCAGCGGATCCATTTGTTGGCAAGCTGATCTTTTTTCGGGTATATCGCGGAATTTTAAACAAGGGTTCATACATTATAAACACCAACTCCGGCAAAAAAGAGCGTATTGGCCGAATTGTTAGGCTTCATGCTAACCATAGGGAGGAAGTCGACGCAGTTTATGCCGGTGAAATTGCTGCCGCTGTCGGTTTGTCTGGTACAACTACAGGAGATACTCTTTGCGATATCGACAATCCTATAATTTTGGAGCAGATCACCTTCCCTGAGCCGGTTATCGATGTGGCTATTGAGCCAAAAACTAAGGCTGATCAGGAGAAAATGGGTGTGGCCCTGCAACGACTTGCCGAAGAAGATCCAACATTTAGGGTTTCTAGCAACGAAGAAACGGGTCAAACTATCATCTCGGGCATGGGAGAGTTACACTTAGAGATTCTCGTGGATAGAATGAAACGCGAGTTTAAGGTAGAGGCTAATGTTGGCCAACCACAAGTTGCTTACAGGGAGACCTGTCGCAAAGAAGTGGAGTCAGAAGGCAAATATATTCGCCAGACTGGTGGTCGTGGTCAATATGGTCACGTTGTTATTAAACTTATGCCACAAGAGGCTGGTAAGGGATATGAGTTTATTAACAAAATTGTTGGTGGAGCCATACCTAAAGAGTTTATTAACCCGGTTAATGCGGGCATAGAAGAAGCCATGCAAAGAGGTGTTTTTGCTGGCTATCCAATTGTTGATGTGGCAGTAGAACTCTTTGACGGTAGTTTCCATGACGTTGATTCGAGTGAAATGGCCTTTAAAATTGCCGGTTCTATGGCTTTTCAAGATGGTTTTAAGCGTGCCGATCCGGTATTGTTAGAGCCTGTTATGAAGGTTGAAGTTACTACTCCAGAGGAATCAATGGGTGATGTGATGGGTGATTTGAACTCTAAGAGAGGCCAGATACAGGAAATGACCGATAGAGGCAACGCCAAGGTGGTTAGAGCCATTGTGCCGCTTGCTGAGATGTTTGGATACTCAACTTCACTCCGTTCCATGACACAGGGCCGAGCCTCATACTCAATGGAGTTTGAGCACTATGCAGAGGTGCCTTCGCATATTGCAGGTAAAATTATTGAAGGAAAAAACAAATAAAAAGAGTTATTTTATTGCATTTTTTCGAAAAATGTTATATTATAGCCTATAGCGAATAGATCGCAAATTTTTAAGTGATTATAAACTAAATCTTTAAGGAGACTAAATGGCTGCAGAAAAATTTGAAAGAACAAAGCCACATGTTAATGTTGGTACCATCGGTCACGTTGATCACGGTAAAACAACATTAACAGCTGCCATCACCCATGTTTTATCAAAAAAAGGTATGGCCGTTGAAAAGAAATTTGAAGACATTGACAACGCCCCAGAAGAGAGAGAGCGCGGTATCACCATCGCTACTTCTCACCAAGAGTATGAGTCAGAGAAAAGACACTACGCTCATGTTGATTGTCCCGGCCACGCTGACTATGTAAAAAATATGATCACTGGTGCTGCTCAGATGGACGGTGCAATTTTGGTTGTTTCTGCTGCCGACGGTCCAATGCCTCAAACCAGAGAGCACATCCTATTGGCAAACCAGGTAGGCGTTCCAAACATTGTTGTTTTTATGAATAAAGTTGACATGGTTGATGATCCGGAGATTCTTGATTTGGTTGAAATGGAAATCAGAGAGCTTCTAACTAAATATGAGTTTGATGGCGACAACGCTAAAATTATTCGCGGTTCAGCTCTTAAAGCACTAGAAGATGATGCAGATGCCGCTAAGGCTATTGAGGAGTTGGTTGCTGCCTTAGATGAAGCAATCGCCGAACCAAAACGCGAGATCGACAAACCATTCCTTATGTCTATTGAAGATGTCTTTTCAATTAAAGGTCGTGGCACAGTAGTTACCGGTAGAATCGACCAAGGTATCGTAAAAGTCAACGAAGAGGTAGAAATTGTTGGCATTAGACCTACTAAAAAGACTGTTGTTACCGGCGTAGAGATGTTTAAGAAGTTACTCGACCAAGGTCAAGCTGGTGATAATGTTGGAGTTTTGTTGCGCGGTATTGAGAGAGATGATGTTGAGAGAGGTCAAGTTTTGGCCAAACCTGGTAGCATTACACCTCACACCGAGTTCGAAGCAGAAATCTACGTATTAACCAAAGATGAAGGTGGTCGTCACTCACCATTTTTCCCAGGCTACAAACCACAGTTCTATTTTAGAACAACTGATGTTACAGGTGATGTTAAGTTCGATAAAGAGATGGCTATGCCTGGTGATACATTGAATATTAGCGTTACACTTATCTCTCCAATCGCTATGGACAGCGGTCTCAAATTCGCTATCCGCGAAGGTGGTAAAACAGTTGGAGCCGGTGTTGTAACAAAGATTATTAAATAACGAAGGTCAAAATGCCAGCTACGAAGGAGATCAAACAAAAGATCCGTATCAAGTTAAGAGCTTACGATCATCGTATTCTCGATAAATCAGCTAAGCAAATCATCGACACCGTTCAGCGCTCAGGTGCTGACGTCAATGGTCCTGTTCCTTTGCCTGTTGAGATAGGCAAAGTAACAGTCATTAAGTCGCCGCATGTCCACAAAGACAGCAGGGAGCAGTTCGAGATGCGGGTTCACAAAAGATTAATCGATGTGATTAATCCCACACCTAAAACGATTGATAACTTAATGGGTCTAGATCTTCCAGCCGGCGTTGACATAGAGATAAAAATGTAGTAAGCTAGTTTTTAGCTTAGCAGCTGCTAGAAATTAAAAAATCTAGCGGTTGCCAGCTGGAAAACAGCTTGGCCATGGATAACGTCCCGATATATCGGGAAGGTTCCGAGGCCGATTATTGTTTTTGCAATCATAATCACAAAATTTATTTATGAAATTTGCCCTGACACAAAAAATTGGTATGAGTCGAATCTTTGATCAAGACGGGAAAATGATTCCAGTGACTCTTTTACAGCTTAAAAAGGCTGAGATTATTAGAGTTAAGACAAAAGATTCAAAAGATGGCTACAATTCATGTGTTGTTGGTATAATCTCAGATAACAAAAAAGCAAAAAACAATATCGTTGAATTCAGAATTGATAATCCTCAAGATTATAAAGTTGGTGATGCAATAGACATAAATCAGTTTTCAGAGAAAGACCTTATTACAGTTGAGTCAAAAACCAAAGGTAAAGGTTTTGCTGGAACCATTAAAAGACACGGTTTTCACAGGGGTCCTGTAACTCATGGTTCTCACAATATCAGAAAGCCCGGTTCAATCGGTGGTGGTTATCCACAGAGAGTCGTTCCTGGTAAAAAGATGGCCGGCAGAATGGGTGGCCAGAATTCAACTATAAAGAATTTGGAGATAGTTTCCGTAGGTACCAAAGACGATGTGATTATGGTTGCCGGATCAGTTAGCGGCTCAAATAATTCAACAGTGAAGGTTTATTGCAAATAATGAGTATTATGAAGATAAAAGTATTATCAAAAACAGATAGCAAAAAAACGCTTGATTTGCCTAAAGAGGTGTTAAAATCAACAAATTTAACTGTTGTGTCGGAATATATTAATTATGTGCGCAGTGCAAGCAGAATGCCAATCGCTGACACAAAAGACAGAAGCGAAGTGTCCGGCGGCGGAAAAAAACCTTGGCGTCAGAAAGGCACAGGCCATGCCAGACACGGTTCAAGCAGGTCCCCATTATGGGTTGGCGGTGGTGTAACTTTCGGACCCACTAGCAAAAGAAATTTTTGGCTTAACTATCCCAAAAAGTTCCGTCAGTATGCTAGGTTAGCTATTTTTAACTACCTTGCAGAGAAAGACCAGCTATCAGTAATCGAAGATGATCTTGGCGCAATTACCAAAACAAAACAAGCCGAAACTCTTTTGAGCGAATATAACATTGAGGGTAAAATTACTTTAATCGTATCTGATAGTGAAATGTCCAAGGTCTTAGCCTTTAGAAATCTGCCATATCTACATATTATGACCAAAACCAATCAGAACATGGTTGCATTATCCTCATCTGATAACGTAATTTTTTCCAAGAGTGGATATAAAGATTATTTTTCTAATGATATTGATGGCAAAACAGAAGAAGGAGATAAATGAAATTATCACTCAAAAAACCTTTAATATCAGAAAAAAGTTTCGCCATGAGTAGTGTTGGTAAATACAGTTTTGTGACCGAGAAAACCACCGACAAACTGCAAGCCAAAGAGGTGGTTGAATCAATGTTCAAGGTAAATGTCGAGAAGATCAACTCCCAAATCGTCAAAGGTAAAGTTAAATCCGTTAAAGGGAAAAAGGGCAAAAGAAGCGATCTTAAAAAGATTGTGTTCACATTGAAGAAAGGTCAGAAAATCGCTCTTTTTGAAGCAGAAAAAGAGGAAAACAAAGATGTCAAGAAAGACAAAAAAACTGCCAAGGCAAAAGAAGTAAAAGAGAATAATAAATAGTTTTATAATAAATTAGCAAATATCCAATACATTATGCCAGTAATTAAAACAAAACCAGTTAACAACGCATTAAGACAACACTCTGTCTTGGTTTTTGGGGTAGCTAAGAAGAAGAGAGAAAAGAGCTTGTGCCTGGGCATTGCTAAGAGCTGCGGAAGAAACAATCGAGGTATAATTACTGCTCAGAATCGTGGTGGCGGCGCAAGGAAAGTCTATCGAATGGTTGATTTTAAGCAAACTTCTTTTCTTGGAAAGGTTGCTACAATATCGGCGGTTGAATATGATCCCAACAGAACATCAAATATTGCATTAATTCAGTATGAAGATGGGCAAAAATCATATATTATTGCGGCTCACGGCATGAAAGAAGGAGACAAGGTTGTTTGTGACGAAAAGGCTCCTATTAGGCTTGGCAATCGCATGAGACTTAAGAACATTCCATTGTCTACTGAGATTTATAATGTCGAACTTGATCCGGGAAGAGGTGGTCAAATTATCAAGTCCGCAGGGAGTCGCGCAATACTTTTAGCTGTAGATGATGATTTTGCGCAGATTAAACTGCCTTCCGGAGAAGTCAGACGTGTCTCATCGGAGTGTTTTGCTTCGGTGGGTATTGTTTCAAATACTGACCACAGCAAAGTTGTAATTTCTAAGGCTGGTCGTAAGAGACATATGGGTGTTAGGCCTCATGTTCGTGGTAAGGCAAAAAACCCATGTGACCATCCTCATGGTGGTGGAGAAGGAAATACCTCGATTGGTCTTAAAAGACCAAAGACTCCATGGGGTATGCCAGCTCTTGGACATAAGACGAGAAAGAAGAAGAAACCGACTTCAAAATTAATCGTAAGGCGTAGAAAATAATGTCTAGATCACTAAAAAAAGGCCCATATATTGATTATCGCCTATTGAATAAGGTAGTTAAGGCAAAAGATTCAAACAGCCGTGTTCCCATTAAAACATGGTCCAGAGCCGCGACTATCACTCCAGATATGGTTGGCGTAACTATCGCAGTTCACAACGGCAAAGAGCATGTCCCAGTGTTTATTATCGAAGATATGGTCGGTCACAAGCTCGGAGAGTTTTCTCCTACCAGAAAGTTCAAGGGTCATGGTGGTAAAATGGCAAAAGAGCAGGCAAAGGGTAAATAATATCATTAGGCTGACTATCGTAAGCATAAAAGTTTCATAGTTATATAGTAGGCAAACAATATGGAAGTAAGCGTAAAACTAAACAATTTAAGAACATCTCCCCGCAAAGTCAGACCGGTTTTGCCAATTATTAAAGGAAAATCCGCGACAGATGCACTTAATATCCTAAGATTTTCTAATAAGGGGTGTGCCAGAGATTTATATCAACTGCTAAAATCCGGTATAGCAGCTGCAGTCGAACATGAGATGGAGAAAGATCAGCTGGTGGTGAGTGTAGCAAAATGCGATCAAGCTCAAACCCTAAAAAGACACAGATTCAAAGCAAGGGGTCGCGTTACTAAGATTAAAAAAAGATCATCTCACATCACTTTATCTCTTTCTGATTCTTACCAAAAAAAGCCTGAGGTTACATTAGACAAGCCAGTCGAGAAAGATATGAAGAAAGATACTGTAGCTGTAAAAGACAAAAAAGACGTTAATAATAAAAAAGACGAATAACAGTTAATTAATTGGATCAATATGGGATCAAAAGCTAGCCCACAAGCATTAAGAATAAAGATCAACCAAAGCTGGAAATCTCTCTGGTTTGGTAGAGCTGGATTTGGTAAAAATCTAGTTGAAGATATCGCTCTGCGAAGAAAATTAATCGCAGATTTTAGAAACGCTTCAATTTCTGACGTTCTGATTAATCGCAACGCTAATCAAATTGAGGTCAATATTCATACTGCTCGTCCCGGTGTATTAATTGGACGTGGTGGCACAGGTAGCGAAAAGATCAAAAAACTAGTCGAGAAATCGACCGGCATGAAGGCTAGAGTCAACATTGTTGAGGTTAAGCTTCCAGATATTGATGCCATGTATATTGCTCAATCAATCGCAAGTCAGATTGAGAAAAGAATTCCTTTTAGAAGAGCTGTAAAACAGCTATTAGAGAGAGCAAAAGATTCCGGCGCCAAGGGAGTAAAAATCCAAGTGTCTGGCAGATTAAATGGTGCAGAAATTGCCAGAAGCGAGAAATTTGCTAATGGCACCGTGCCTCTTTCGACTTTTGATTCAGTTATAGATTACGCCTATGTAACCGCCTTGACCACATACGGTATTATCGGGATTAAGGTTTGGGTTTACAAAGGCAGGACCGCAGACATGAACAAGGATAAGAAGAGTTTTAGAAAGTAAGGAGACAATCTCATGTTAATGCCCAAAAAAATGAAATACAGAAAGCAGCAGCGCGGAAAAAGGCGTGGTTTAGCTTACCGTGGAAGCGAGATTGTTTTTGGCAAGTATGCTCTTAAAGCACAAGGTAACGGTTGGGTTTCAGCAAGACAAATCGAGGCTGGCAGACGTGCTATTACTAGATACATTAGAAGAGGTGGACAAGTTTGGATTCGAGTCTTCCCTGATAAACCTATTACGTCCACATCAGCTGAAACTCCTATGGGTAGTGGCAAAGGCGCAGTAGATCATTTTGCAGCCGTTGTTAGGCCGGGTAAGATTATTTATGAGATGGATGGAGTTCCATTTGATGTTGCAAAAGAAGCTTTAAGGCTAGCCTCTCATAAAATGTCCGTTAAAACTAGCTTCGTATACAAAGAGGAATAAAGATGAAAAAACGTGAAGCAATGGAAAAACTGAATAAAATGTCAAAGGAAGATCTTATTAAAGAGCTGGAGCATGCCACAAAAGATGCTTTAATGGCTAAATTGAACATTGAAAGCCGAAAAAGCGAAAAGACATCTGAATTTGGTAAAAAAAGAAAATATATTGCACAAATTAATACGGTTTTAAACACCAAGGCATAGGAAATATATGGCAGAAAAAACTAACAACAAGTTAATACGAGGTGTGGTTGTCTCTGACAAAATGGATAAGAGCGTAGTTGTCAGTGTGTCCAGGGTAAAAACTCATCCTTTGTATCATAAAAAATTCACCGTTAACAAGAGATATAAAGCTCATGATTTGGATAACAGTTGTAAAAACGGCGATGTTGTTGATATTGCACAGGTTAAGCCTATGTCAAAAAACAAGAACCATATAGTAATAAGGAAGATTTCTTAAAATGATTCAACAAGGCACAAAATTGGTTGTAGCTGATAACAGCGGAGCAAAAGTTATTGAGTGTATTACAGTTTTAGGTCACAAAAAACTCAAAACCGCAAAAATCGGTGACATTATAACTGCGACGGTCAAAGAGGCGATTCCTAGAGCCAACGTCAAGAAAAAAGAGGTTGTCCGAGCTGTTATCGTTCGTACAAAAAAAGAGTTTGGCCGAGAAGATGGTTCTTACTTGCGATTCGACGAAAATGCCGCTGTTATAATCGATAAAGATAACGCTCCTCGTGGTACCAGAATTTTTGGTCCTGTTGCTAGAGAATTGCGATCAGGATTTATGAAGATTATTTCATTAGCTCAAGATGTATTATAGTATGAAAACTTTAAGACTAAAAAAGGGTGATACGGTTAAAATATTAATCGGCAAAGACAGCGGTAAAACCGGTGTTGTTGAACAGCTTTTTGCTACAGAGAAAAAAGTTTTGGTAAAGGGCATAAACATGTTCAAAAAGCATGTAAAGCCGAGCCAAAAATACCCAAGTGGAGGCATAATTGACATCAATAAGGCGCTGGATATTTCGAATGTTTTATTGGTATGCCCAAATTGCGGAAAAACCACAAGAATTGAATATAGCATAGAAAAGGACGCCAAAATTAGAACCTGCAAGAAATGTCAAAAAAGCGTTGAGATTGGAGCCAAATGAGCGATTTAAAAGAAAAATATTATAAAACCATCCGACATGAATTACTTAGTGAACTCGGAATTGCAAACATTAATGCTGTTCCGAAAGTTTTAAAGGTGACAGTTAGTGCTAAAACCGGTTCAGTCAAAGAGGATGCAAAAGCCATCGAAGACATCAGAAAAGACCTTGGAGAAATAACAGGTCAGCTACCCAAGATTAACAAGTCAAGAAAGGCTGTTTCAGCCTTTAAACTGAGAATCGGTCAACCTGTGGGTTTGACGGTAACTTTGCGTGGAGACAGAATGTATGATTTTATTTCCAAGCTAACAAATGTTGCTTTGCCACGCGTTAGAGATTTTAAAGGAATTAAAAAAACATCATTTGACAGTAACGGAAATTTATCTATTGGTTTAACCGAACAGATGATCATGCCAGAATCAAAATATGAAGGCAATTCCAGAATTTTCGGTTTTCAGGTTAATGTTACAACTAGTGCCAGCGACAGCGTCCAGTCGAGAGCTTTGTTGGAAAAACTAGGTTTTAGATTTGAGAAAGATAATTAAAAAGTAAAAGGTATTAAAAAGATATATTATGGCCAAAAAATCTTTAATTGTAAAAGCCAACAGACCAGCAAAGTTTAGCACTCGCATTGTAAGGAGATGTAAACTTTGCGGAAGACCTAGGGCTTATTATCGTAAGTTTGAAATGTGCCGTATCTGTTTTAGGGAAGCTGCAAACAGAAACGAAATACCAGGAGTCACCAAGTCAAGTTGGTAATAATCGGTCATAAATTAAGGAAAAAATATGTTAGATCCAATTTCAGATTTATTAACAAGATTAAGAAATGCTAAAGCCGCAAAAAAGAATGCGGTCACTGCTCCTTATTCAAAATTTAAGGAAGCCGTTCTTAACGTAATGTTAAAAGAAGGCTTTATCGATAAAATCGAAATAAAGTCCGAATCAGGGCATAAGGATCTTGTCATTCACATAGAGAATTCACAGATATCACATATAAAACGAATCAGTAAGCCCGGGCAGAGGCGCTATGTGGCTAAAAAGTTTATTCCAAAACCACTCCGAGGCATGGGCTTAGTTATTATATCTACTCCGAAGGGAGTGTTGTCGGGCAGAGATGCTGCCAAGCTAAACTTGGGCGGCGAATTAATTTGTGAGGTTTGGTAATGAGTAGAGTAGGAAACAGACCAATTATTATAAACGACGGTGTCTCAATTGCACAGTCCGGAAAAGATTTAAAGATCTCTTCAAACAAGGGAGAAATGTCTTTCATATTGCCTGCAGATATATCGATAGAGCAGTCTGCCGACAGGTTGTTAGTTAAAAGAGTAACAGACACCAAAGAGGCAAGATCTTTGCATGGTTTGTATGCTAGGTTAATTGCAAATGCAATCACCGGCCTAAGCCATGGCATTATCAAAAACCTCGACTTTAAAGGCACCGGTTATCGTGCTAAAGTAGAATCTAATAAATTAATCTTGAATATGGGCTACTCTCATGAAATTTCGCTTGATATACCAGAATCAATTGCTGTTAACGTAAATAAAAACACCATATCGGTTTCTGGTTATTCGTCTGATATTGTTGGCAATTTTGCGGCTAAGGTTAGAGAAGTTCGAAAGCCTGAGGTGTACAAGGGCAAGGGCATAAAATATTCTACAGAAACAATTAAGAGAAAAGACGGTAAGGCTGCCTCTGGCGGAAAGGCGTAAAATGACTAAATCTACAATTGCAAAAAAAGTGGTTATGCTAAACAAATCAAATCAAAAGCTAATTAGGCTTGCCGTTCAGAAATCAAATACGGCCATATACGCCATCTTGATTGATGACAACACCAACAAGGTTATTGTTAGTATTAGCTCACAGAAGATTAAAAATAAGCTTAAACCAATCGAGTTGGCTAAAGAAACTGGGTTGGCGATCGCTAAATTAGCTTCAGCCAAAAAGATATCAGCAGTAGTTTTTGACCGTAACGGATATAAATATCACGGTCGTGTTAAAGCACTTGCTGAAGGAGCCAGAGAAGGCGGACTAAAATTTTAAAGGATTATCTATGTCACCACTAGAAAAAAACATCATGCGACCGAAAAGAAAATACAACGACCAAGGACCAAAAGATGCCTTTGAAGAGAGGGTAATTGAGGTTAACAGGGTTTCCAGAACCGTCAAGGGCGGAAGAAGAATCAGGTTTAGGGCTTTGGTTGTGATTGGTGATAAAAACGGTAAAGTTGCAATGGGTATGGGCAAGTCTGGTGAGGTTTCAGAAGCTGTCTCAAAAGCTGCCAGCAGAGCCAGAAAGTCAATTATTGAAGTTCCAATAATTAACGGCACCATTCCCCATGAAGTTATTGGTCAATTCGGAGCGGCTAAGGTATTATTAAAACCCGCCTCAGATGGTACTTCTGTTGTTGCTGGAGGTTCTGTTCGGGTGGTTGCAGAGCTTGCCGGGATCTCTGATCTTCTTGCTAAATCTTTGGGTAGTCGTAGCAAAATAAACAATATTGCAGCTACTATTGTTGCTCTTAGCTCCTTTAATAAAAGAGCTGTTAGTAGCCTTGAAAAGTATAAAAATGTAGTTGTTGCTGAGACAAAAGCAGATGAAGAGACCGATAAAGAGCAAAAGGCAGAGGAGAAAAAAGTTGATCAACCAGCAAAAGAGGTGGTAAGCAACAAGAAAGACAAACCTGCCAATACAGAAATCGATAAGAAGAGTAAGAAATAGGAATAAATATTATGGATTTAATATCAAACAAATCTGAGCTATCGACTAAAAAGAAGAAAAGCCGACCAGGAAGAGGTATTGCTGCTGGATGTGGTAAAACTGCGGGTCGTGGCACCAAGGGTCAGAAGTCTAGGGCCGGTCACAATATACCAAGACAGTTTGAGGGTGGACAATCTAACCTTTCTTTAAGACTACCTAAAGTTAGGGGTTTTAAAAGACAGTCTGTTAAAACAGTTGCTGTTTCGCTTGACCAGCTATCCGCTTTATATAAAGAGGATGAGATTGTTAATTATAAGACTTTAGTAAATAAAGGGGTTATTAAGGCTGGCCAAACTGCTAAGATTTTGAATAACGGCAAAATAGATTTCTATCTATTGATCGAGGGTGTTGGTATCTCTGAGAGTGCAAAAAATACCATTGAGAAAAACAAAAAATAATTCCCGATTCTGACTTTTAAATATTAGAGTTAATAAGAGCTTGAACTTAAGATGTCTACATTGAGCAAAATCTGGAATTTTAAAGATCTACGTAATAAAGTAATTGTTGCAGTTTCGCTTCTTTTGCTTACGAGAGTTTTGGCACATATCCCTTTGCCTGGAGTTGATCTGCCTAAGCTCAAAGACTTTTTTGATTCTAATCAGATTTTTGGCCTTTTGAATATGTTCTCTGGCGGCACCATGAGCCAATTCTCGATAATCTTAATGGGCGTCGGACCTTATATTACTGCTTCGATTATTTTCCAGCTCCTCGGTATGGTCGTTCCGTATTTCGAAAACCTTCAAAAAGAGGGTGAATCTGGTCAAAAAAAGATCAGTCAATATACTAGAATTACTACTGTTCCTCTTGCCATAATTCAATCTTACAGCATGTTTATTTTGCTCAAGAGTCAAGGCATTATACCGGAATGGACCTTTTTTGACTTAAGTGTCATGCTAATATCTGCTACAGCTGGCACCATTCTTTTGATGTGGATAGGTGAGATTATTACAGAAAAAGGCATTGGCAATGGCGTATCACTAATTATCTCTCTTGGCATATTGTCCGGTTTTCCTAGTCAGATTAGAAATACAGCTGTATTGTTACAAGGTGGAGATATTGGTAAGATAATCGGCGTGGCTCTTTTCTTAATTATATTTTTAGTTACCATCGCAGCCATAATCTATATTACGGAAGGTCAAAGAAATATCCCAGTTTCTTATGCTCGCCGTAACTCGGGGAGCAAGACCTATGGCGCAATAGATTCTCATTTACCAATTAGGGTGAACATCTCCGGCGTTATTCCAATCATCTTTGCTATGTCAATAATGATTGTTCCGGGCGTTGTCGCTAAGTATTTACAAAATGCTCAGACCGAATGGATCAGGAACGCTTCCAAGTATACCGAAACATTATTTCAGAATGATGCATTTTATGCCGTACTATATTTTGTTCTGGTTTTTGCGTTTACCTATTTTTACACCGGCGTCGTTTTTAAACCACAACAGATTGCCGAGAACTTACAAAAACAGGGAGGCTTTGTCCCTGGTCTCCGACCGGGATCTGAAACTAGAGATTATTTATCAAAGATTGTTTCTAGAATTACGTTTGTCGGTGGGCTCTTTTTGGGCGTTATCGCTGTTCTGCCATTTATTGTACAAGCTGCCACTAATATTGATACACTAGTATTGGGTGGTACAGGTATATTAATTATGGTTTCTGTGGTTATAGAAACCATGAGGCAAATTAACGCTCAATTGGTAATGCACACATATGACAAATACTAATAATAAAATTTACTGTTTTTTGGGTTTGCCCGGATCTGGTAAGGGTACTCAGATTGAAATTTTGTCTAAGAAGCTTAATGCTTCGGTAATTTCAATAGGCGAGGAGATTAGGGAAGAGCTGGAGAGTGCTGATTTTAATGATCCCTTTTACAAGACCATGAAATCTTTATATGATCAGGGCGTGCCTCAACCAGATGAGGTAGTAATAGACATCGTTAAAAAAAGACTTCAAAGAATCAATAATCATATAATATTTGATAATTTTCCATTTTCCCACAATCAGGCAGATTTGTTCTTTTCGATCTGTAAAGAACTCAATGTTAGTTTTCCAGAATTAATTGTAATTGATATTACCCCAGAAACTTCGATCCGAAGGATAGTATACAGGAAAGTTTGTGCTGATTGTTCTCATATTAGCAGTGATACTGATGTGGAGATATGCGAGAAATGCGGCGGGGCCATGGTTACAAGAGCCGATGATAACGAAGAAACCGTTAAAGAGAGAATTAAGAACTATTTGCCTCGTATTAAAGAGGTGGAGAATTATTTCTCTAATTTTGGTCAGGTCTATATTATAGATGGAAATGGCACCATAGAAGAAGTTGCAAATTTAGTGCAAGAGAAGATAAAATAATGTCTTTGATACTAAACCAGGACGAAATTAAATCTTTAAAAAAGTGCGGCTCTATACTATCATCCGCGCTACAGGAAACAATAGACTATCTAAAGCCGGGAGTTTCTGGTTTGTCTCTTGATAAGGTGGCCGAAACGGCAATTCGTCGTATGGGGGCTACCCCCTCTTTTTTAAATTATGGAGACGCTAAAAACCCCTATCCTGCGACCATCTGTCTTTCTATCAATAATGAAGTTGTGCACGGTATTCCCTCCAAAGAGAAAATAATCAGAGAGGGAGACGTTGTATCAATAGACATTGGCGCTAGGTACAACGGCATATGCACTGATATGGCCAAGAGCGTTATTGTTGGAAAAGCAAAAAATAATTCCGATCCAAAATTGCTAAAAGTTACTCAAGATTCATTAAACAGAGCTATTGCCATTCTGGCTCCCGGTGTATTTACCGGAGATATTGGATATGAAGTTCAAAGCTATGTTGAAAAAAACGGTATGAGTGTTGTTAAATCATTGGTCGGCCACGGTATAGGCAGAAATCCCCACCAAGAACCACAAATTCCGAACTTTGGCAAGAAAAGAACCGGTTTTAAGTTGCTTCCTGGCATAGCTATTGCTATAGAGCCTATGGTTAATGCTGGTGCGGGAGATGTAATAACGGCTTCTGATGGGTGGACGGTAAAAACATACGATGGAAGCAACTCGGCTCACTTCGAACATACAATATTAATCACCGATAAAAAACCGATCGTTATTACAGCCTAAAAGTGTTGACGATGTTTACAAAGTGTGCTATCTTATATGGGTAATATGAATCAAAAAGACACCATAGAATTAGAGGGAGTTGTAGAAGAATCGCTTCCAAATGCTCTTTTTAGTGTCGAGCTTGATAACGGCCACAAAATTAAGGCAGTTCTTGGCGGCAAGATGCGTATGCATCGGATTTCAATTTTGCCTGGAGATCGCGTGGTTGTGGAGTTGTCACCTTACGATTTATCAAAAGGAAGAATAACATACAGAAAATAATATGAAAGTTAGTGCATCAGCAAAGAAAATTTGTGACAAGTGCAAGATCGTTTCTAGGAGCAAAAAGGGCAAAAGCAAAAGAAACAGCTCTAAGAAGCGAGTCTTTGTAATATGCGCCAACCCAAAGCATAAACAAAGGCAAGGATAATAATTAAGGAGTTGGTTGCTAGTTGTTGGATAGTGGAGAGCTACTCCAACCAAAGACTAGAAGCTAAGGCAAAAAATGGCCAGAATCGCAAGCGTAAACATCCCAAATGACAAGAAAATCAACAGAGCTTTGACATATATTTATGGAATAGGCTTTGCTACCAGTCAGAAATTGCTTAAAAAGATTGGTATAAGCGAAGATGTTAGAGTTAAGGATATGTCAGAAGCTGATATCGAAAAGATTAGAAGAGCCATATCTTCCGAGTTAAAGGTTGAGGGTGACCTTCGCCTAGAGGTATCTCAAAACGTTAAACGTTTAAAAGAAATTAATTGTTACAGAGGATTAAGGCATATTAAGGGCTTGCCAGCTAGAGGACAGAGAACCAAAACCAATGCCAGGACTAAGAGAGGTAAGAAGGTTACATACGGTTCAGGCAAACCAGCACCAGGTAAAAAGGTATAATATATAATTTAGATTATCAAAATGGCTACAACTACAAAGAAAAAAACAGCTAAAACAACCACAAAGAAGAAAATTAAAAGATCTGTGTTTTCTGGACGAGTTTATATCCAGTCAACTTTTAACAATACAATCGTGTCAGTCACCGATGACGAAGGAAATGTTTTAGCTTGGTCAACTGCCGGATCGCTTGGTTTTAAAGGCACTAAAAAGTCCACTCCTTATGCGGCGCAGATGACCTGTGGAAACGCAATGGAGAAATCAAGATCATTTGGCTTAAAAAAGGTCCAGGTCTTTGTAAGCGGTGTTGGTGCTGGTAGAGAATCAGCCGTAAGATCACTTTCAAATAGTGGTCTTGATATTGAGTTGGTAAAGGATGTAACCCCCATGCCACACAACGGTTGTCGGCCTAAGAAATCCAGAAGAATCTAATTTTTGTTTAATCAGATTAAGGTAAAGAGATGATAAAAGCTTGTAAAAAATGTCGAAGAGAGGGAGATAAACTAATGCTCAAAGGGGAGCGTTGCTTCGGTGCAAAGTGTGCAATGACCAGAAGGCCTTATCATCCAGGACAACAGGGTCCAAATTCTAGAACCAAGCTTTCTGAATACGGCCGCCAATTGAGAGAAAAGCAAAAGTTGAAGAGAATATATGGCTTATCAGAAGCTAGTCTTAGAAGGTTTTTCGATATGGCCGACAAGTCGAGCGCTAGCACCTCTGATATCTTATTGCAGTTGATTGAATCGAGAGTAGATAATCTCGTTTACCGTGCCGGGGTGGGAGCCTCCAGAAGTGATTCCCGTCAAATAGTTTCTCACGGGCATGTAAAGGTTGATGGTGTTAAACTCGATGTTCCTTCAGCCCAGGTTAAGCCGGGTCAGATTATTGAAATTGACAACAAATTAAAAATTGATATTAAAAAAACTAAATCCTCGCCTTGGCTTAAAAAAGATGAAAAAAAGCGCTCTTTCGAGTTGCTTCATCTGCCGAACAAAGAGGAAATTGACCTAAATATTAACGAAAAACTTGTCGTGGAATTTTATTCCAGATAATCCACATGGAACGAGCTTAAGGAGAATTATGGAAAAAATTAATTTACCAAAAATTAGCGAAGAAAAGATTAGCGAGACAGTCTCAAGGGTAACTATTGAGCCTCTTTTCCCTGGTTATGGCCACACCCTTGGCAACTCAATCAGAAGGGTTTTGTTGTCTTCTATTCCCGGTGCAGCTGTTACCTCATTTAAGATTGAAAATGCTCCTCACGAGTTCACTTCTTTACCCCATGTGAAAGAAGACCTGATCGAGATTATGATGAATCTAAAATCTCTTAAGATTAAATCTTTCTCCGGTGAGCCTGTTCGATTAACATTGAGCAAAAAAGATGAATGTGTCGCAACTGCTGCAGATTTTTCTAAAAACAGTGATATAGAGATAATCAATCCAGAGCAGGTAATCGCCACTCTTGATAAAAACGCTAAGTTTGATATGGAAGTTATTGTTGAGACTGATCGCGGTTTTCGATCAACAGATGATGCTGAGAGAGATGGCGAACTTGGCAAAATTCTAATTGACACAAATTTTTCTCCCGTGGAAAGAGTCAAGATTGACGTTCTAAATACTCGTGTAGGGCAGATGACCAACTATGACAAGCTGGTTTTGGAGATTACAACTAACGGCAGCATATCAGTTCACGATTGTATGGTAGATGCTTCAAATATTCTGATTGAACACTATAAGGTATTTGCTTTCAGCGAGGAACCGAAAGAGACATTAGTTGAATCAATGGAAGACGACGACATTGTTGAAGATGATCTTCCGGAATATTCCTCTGATCCAGAATATGCAAGCAGTAACGAGGGCGACTCAATTGATCCAAAAACTAAAATTGAAGATGTTGGATTATCTCCTAGGACCGCCAATGCTTTGCTCTCGTCCGGGATCAAAACATATGCAGGTTTAACCAGATTGTCAGACTTAAAACTTTCTGAGGTTAAGGGATTAGGCAAAAAGGGGATTGAAGAAATTAAGAATTTGATGGGAAACAATGAGAAAGCTTAGTAGAAAAAATGCTCACAGAAAGAGCTTAATCAGAAACCTTGCCACTTCATTGTTGCTGTATGAATCAATAGAGACCACTTTGGCAAAAGCAAAGGAAACCAAGACTTTTGTTGACACCATTTTGTCTAGAGTTAACAATAATGGTCTTAACGAAGCAAGATATCTCTCTTCTGTATTGTTTGACGATAACGCTGTAAAAAAGACGCTTGTTGAGTTATTACCTAGGTATCAGGATAGAAAATCCGGCTTTGTTAGAATCTACAAAAACGGTTATAAGGTGGGAGACGGTGCTGCCAAAGCAATTGTGGAGCTAGTTGATAAGAAAACATATATTGATAATACCGAAGCAAAAAAAGAAGACAAGGGTGATATCAAGAAAGTTGCTGCCAAGAAGATCGAAAATGAAGTAAAAAAATAAGAGAAACCGAAGCAATATGACACAGATTACAAATTCACAAAGAAAATGGCACTTAATTGATTTAAGCCAGGAAGTATATGGCCGTGCTTTATCTAGAGCTGCCAGCTTGCTTGCAGGCAAAAACAAGCCAGAATATCTGCCTAATTTAGATCAAGGCGATTATGTTGTAATGATAAATGCTGATAAACTCAATATTACCGGCAATAAACTAGATCAAAAGATTATATATAAACACACAGGCTATCTGGGAAACATGAAACAGATGACACTCAAAAAGTCTTTAGAGAAATCTGCGTCTGACACTATTAAAAAGTCAATCTCTGGTATGTTGCCAAAGAATAAGCTATTAAAGGATCGCGTTGCCAGGCTAAAAATTTACGAAGGACAAGAGCATCCACATCAAAATATAAGCTTCGAGGAATAAGTATGTCAGAAAAAAAATATTACTATGGGACAGGAAGAAGAAAAACCGCAGTTGCGCGAGTTCGACTTTATCTTGATGATAAAACCAATACGCTTAACGGTGCCTCATACGATGTGCCTGAGAAGATAAAAGAGCCTCTCGCTTCTGTAGGAAAAGCCGATTCTTTTGGCATCAGTGTTAAGGTTTGTGGTGGGGGAGTTTCTTCTTGGCAGGATGCCATAAGGCTTGGCATCGCAAGAGCCCTCGTTGCTTACAACGATGAATTTCGTACAACTCTCAAAAAATCTGGATTTCTTTCTAGAGATCCTCGTGAAAAAGAGCGTAAAAAGCCTGGTTTAAAGAAGGCTCGAAGAGCCCCACAATGGTCTAAGAGGTAAAAATATCGTGCGGCTTATACCGCACGATATTTGTATTAATATGATAAATAAAAGTCTGGAAAAAATTAATTCGATTTTAATGCAGGCGATTGCCTACGAGATTAAAGAAAGCTACTCTGACCGCATTTTTTCTGTGACTGAGGTTTCCGTTGCTCCAGATCTGGCCACCGCAAAGGTGTTCATTAGCCTGCTAGATGATAGTTCTGGGTTTATTGAAAGACTTAACACAGATTCTAAGAAAATTAGGTATGCAGTAACTCAGAAAATTAACCTTAGAAGGTCTCCTGAATTAAAGTTCTTCTTGGATACGACCGATTCAGAGTACGAAAAAATAGACCGATTATTAAAGTCCTAATTACAAAATTTGGCTTGAGTTCGGTTTATAGAAGCTAAAAAATATGATAAGCTATTTATAATGCTTAAACGTAATTTGTTTTTTATATTTTCAATACTTATTGTTTCTGCGGCTTCTCTAATGCTGTGCATATTTAACTATAATCCATACGAGGCGAACACAAACCAATTTACAATATTCTATAGCTCAGTTCTGCTCTTTTTAGCATCACTATTTTCAATTACTATATTCTATCTTAAAATATCACTTTCCAAAAAAGAGATGGTATACAGTTATTTCTGGCCAAGCACAAGACAAGGGTTTATTTTGTCTGCTGGCATTGTAACTTTACTGGTGTTACGGGGCTTAAGATTGCTAGATGTTTGGACCGGAGCCCCATTATTTATGGCGATTATTCTCATAGAGTTGTTTTTTCAAACTAAAAAGAGGTCAGCATGAACAAAGGTAGTTTGCATCCAGTGACTCAAACAATACGAGCCGCTGTAAAATATTTTGAAGCTTTAGGTTTTGATGTTTATGAGGGGCCAGAGGTTGATACCGAATGGTACAATTTCGACGCTCTTAATGTAGCGGCCGATCATCCGTCTAGGGATGTCCAGGACACCTTCTGGCTGACCGACGGTCGTCTTCTTCGCACTCAGACATCGAATTCACAAGTTAGATACGGTGAAACTCATAAACCACCAATTAAAGTGGTTGTGCCTGGCGTGTGTTATCGAAATGAGGCTACCGATTCTGGTCATGAGACCACCTTTTTGCAGCTAGAGGGTTTGTATATCGACAAGGAAGTTAATTTGGGTCAGTTGATTTGGATTCTTGAGGGATTTTACAAGAATATGTACGGCCCGGAGGTTAAAGTAAGGTTTAGACCGCATCATTTTCCGTTTACAGAACCGAGCATCGAATTTGAATATATGTTTCGCGGGAAATGGTTTGAGCTTGGCGGTGCAGGCATGGTTCATCCTGAAGTTATTAAAAACATGGGTTTAAATCCCGAAAAATATTCTGGGTTCGCTTTTGGACCAGGGATTGAGCGCCCCATTATGATTAAATACGGTATTAACGATATCAGATTATTTCGTTCCGGCGATTTAAAATTTTTAAAACAGTTCTAAAAAGGTAGGCAGACTATGATTGTACTTAAAAGCTGGTTACAAGATTATATCAATATTCCTTGGAGTGATGAGGAGCTAGTTCAAAAACTAACTGATGCTGGTTCGCTAGTTGATTCATGCTACCCCACACTTGATCAGAATGTTGTTGTCACAGAAATTTTAGAGATCAAACCTCATCCCAATGCCGATAAACTACGCATGGTTCTGGTTAATGATGGCAAAGAACAAAAATGGGTGGTTTGCGGGGCACCTAACATTGAGGTTGGACAAAAGGTGCCATTGGCAAAAATTGGTGCCAAGATTGGTGACATTGTTATCACGGAGGCACTAATACGTGGCGAAAAATCAAATGGAATGCTTTGCTCGGAACTTGAACTTGGACTCGGAAACAATCATCTAGGTATTCTTATTTTACCTGCAGAGAGCCATGTTGGCGATCCTCTTTCTATTATATATGAATCTGATTTAGTGTTGGATCTTGAAATTACACCCAATCGTGGTGATTGTCTTTCTCATTTTGGCATAGCTCGCGAAATTGCATCAATTCTCGGTAGGTCACTTTCCAAGGAGCCAATTTCTCTTACGATGTCATCGTCAAATGTCGGTAAATCGCTAAGTATAAAGGTTTTAGATACAGATCTTTGCCCTAAATACTTTGCTAGAGTTATAAAGGATGTAAAAATCGGCCCGTCTCCCGAATGGCTTGTAAAAAGACTGCGGCTGTGCGGTATTAAATCAATAAATAATGTTGTAGATGTCACAAACTATATTATGTTAGATCTGGGTCAACCATTACATGCTTTCGACGCATCTAAGGTTAATAATGGTCAAATTGTTGTAAGAAAATCTCGAAAAAATGAGGATATTGTTACTTTGGATGGACAGATTAAAAATCTTGAAACAGGTACGCTTTTGATATGTGATCCTGAAAAGCCTCTTGCTATAGCCGGGGTGATGGGAGGTGAATCGACCGGAATTACAAATAGCACAACCGATGTTGTGTTAGAGGCGGCGGAATTTGATAGGGTTTCTATTAGGAAGACTGCAAAATATTTGAACTTAACAACCGATGCCAGCTACCGTTTTGAACGCGGCATAGATTCGGCAAATATTGAATATGCTTTAAACAAAGCCGCTAAGCTTATCAAGGATCTCGCTGGTGGTAGCATTATGCAGGGCATCGCCAAGCACGATTCGGAAATTTCTCCTATTTGTGTTAGTTATGATTTTGACAAGATAAATAAACTTTTAGGAACAACGCTTAAAAGGGAAGAAATCGACAAAATTCTTAAGCAAAGGGGATTCAAAATTGAGGAAAAATGCGCCATAGTCCCTACATGGAGGCACGACGTTACAATTTGGCAGGATCTGGCGGAGGAAATTATGTGTATATATGGGATGAACAACATTAAAGCTGTTCCTGTGCCAAAAAGTAGCTCCCCCCAAAAAACTGCGTATTACTTTAAAGAACACTTAAAGGATATTTTGGTCGATTTAGGCTTTTCAGAGATATATAGCTACGCTTTTATGTCTGACTTAGACATTAAGACTGCTAATCTTAACGCCAAAGATTTGCTCGTCGTTGAGAATCCTGTTTCTCCGGAGAATAAATATATGAGAAATTCACTGGTTCCGGGAATGCTGACAGCGATAGCTAAAAACCCCACTTACGATCCAGTCCTCTTGTTTGAGATAGGGAATGTTTTCGGAAAAAATTCTGAAACTACACGACTTTGTATTGCAACTGCCGGTAACGGAGCAGAAAAGGTTGCCGACGTCGCTTTAAACTCACTCGGTAAACTAATAAAGCTTTCAGTGGAGGAATCTAAAAAAAGAAGTCTTACGCGCGAAGAATTAAAAATCTACAAAATCAAAAAGCCCGTTGTCTATTACGTAGAAATCGATCTTACAGACATACAAAACAAAGTGAAACTTGATGAAAAAAAGTTAAAATTAAAGCCTTATAATAAGGACATTATATACAGACCAATATCTAAGTATCCTTCAGTTACCAGAGACCTGGCATTTATTGTCGATAAAAAAATATCAGCGGAAGATATCGCTAAAACCATTTATGATGTGTCTGACATGGTAATAAATGTAGATTTGTTTGATGAATTTTCATCTGATCGTTTCGGCATTGGTAAGAAAAATGTTGCTTATCACCTGAATTTACAGGCACAGAATAAAACACTTCAAGACAAGGAGGCACAAATCCTAGTTGACAACATTGTTACAGACATTAAAAAGAAATTCGACGCTAAATTGCGTGATAAATAGAAGGGACATTATGAAAAGATTACTAAACAAGGATCTAATACAGAGGGTTGGAGAAGAGGTTTTGGTCAAGGGCTGGGTTAATTCCAGACGAGACCATGGCAAGATAGTTTTTATAGATCTACGCGATCGAAGTGGTCTGGTTCAAGTTGTCTTTGTGCCCGGATCGAAAGCTTACGAAAAAGTTTCTGAGGTAAGACCTGAGTGGGTTTTGGAAATTATTGGCAAAGTGAACAAGAGGCCAGAAAAAATGATCAACAAAGATCTGGTTTCCGGAACGGTTGAATTAGAGGCCATAGATATCGAGATATTAAACATTGCCAAGACGCCGCCTTTTGAAATAGATAAAGATACCCAATTAGTTGATGAAGAACTAAGACTAAAATACCGTTATCTTGATTTGCGTAGTACTCGTATGAATAATAATATTACATTGCGTCACAATGTCATAAAATTTGCCAGAGAATATCTTTGGCAAAGAGATTTTCGGGAAATTGAAACTCCATATCTTACGAAATCCACACCAGAGGGCGCCAGAGAATTCATTGTGCCCTCAAGAATTTATCCTGGAGAGTTTTATGTTCTTCCTCAAAGCCCTCAACAGTTCAAACAGCTACTTATGGTTGGTGGATTAGAGAGATACTTTCAAGTTGCGCGTTGTTTTCGCGATGAAGACCAAAGAGGGGATAGACAACCTGAATTTACCCAACTTGATATTGAGATGAGTTTTATTGAACAAGAAGACATTTTTGATCTTATTGAGCCAATGATGATAGAGATGGTAGAAAAGCTTGTGCCGGGGGCAAAAATTACGGCCAAGCCTTTCCCCAGAATTACTTATGCTGAATCGATGGAAAAATATGGCACAGACAAGCCCGACTTAAGAAAAAACAAAGATAACCGTAAGGAATTTGCCTTTGTTTGGGTTGTTGACTGTCCAATGTTTAAGTACTCTGCATCGGAGAAAAAACTGGTTTCAACTCATCATTTATTTACTTCGCCCAATCCAAAAGATGTTAAATTGCTTGATTCCAATCCAGAAGAGTGCCGCGCACTGGCTTATGATTTGGCTTTAAACGGTTTCGAAATATTCGGAGGGTCAATAAGAATTCATAATAGGGAACTTCAAAACAAGATATTCGATTTGTTGCAGATTCCAAAAGAAGAAGCAAAAAGGAGATTTGGCCACATGCTTGAAGCCTTTGAATATGGTGCTCCACCACATGGTGGTATTGCGGGTGGTATTGATAGAATTGTTGCAATATTGTGTGGAGAAGCAGCAATACGTGAAGCAATGGCTTTCCCCAAAACCGGCGACGCTAGGGATCCTTTGATGGGTGCTCCATCTGCCATTACTGAAGGACAATTGAAAGATGTACATATCCAGTTGGCTAAAGAAGCAAGCGGCAAGGTGCTTAAAGGCAAACAAACCGAAACAAACGATTAGAAAATCTAATAGGCGGTAAATTGTTATGGTTCGAATCAATAAATATTTGTCCGAAATGGGGGTTTGTTCTCGGCGCAAGGCAGATGTTTTAATTGATAATGGCCAAGTGTATATAAATAATCGTTTGGCCACAAAAGGTTCACAAATTGACCCGGCGGTTGATGTGGTTTCGGTTGAAGGTAAAAAAATTAATAAAGGCAAAGAAGATCTAGAATATTGGGTTTTGCATAAACCAAAGGGATATATTTCCACCACCTGTGATGAGAAAGGCCGGAAAAGCGTTATTGACTTAATTAAAAGCAGAAAACGTCTTTACCCAGTGGGTCGCTTAGATGCAGATTCCTCTGGTTTGATTATTCTCACAAACGACGGCGAATTCGCCAACAAATTAATGCACCCGAGCCACAATCACGAAAAAAGATACCTTGTAAGAGCAAAATACTTCAGGAAAAACTCTAATGGTTGGATAAAATCTAAATTTGAGGGCGGAATATTAGTAGAAGGCACAAACATGAAGGCAGAGAAAGTATATTCGATTGAAAACATTTCTCCTCAAGAAATTCAAATAGATTTGACTTTAGTCACAGGCTACAATCGACAGATACGCAAAATGTGTGATAAAATTGGTCTTGGTGTTGTGTCTTTAAAACGAACAAAAATTGCCAAGCTGGATCTTAACAAGCTGGCACTAAAGTCAGGAGAATCAAAACAAATATTAAAAGAAGATATTCTATGATAGATAAACCATTACTTGTAATATCAATAATTGCGAATTTACTTGGGCTATCGGGGGTCGCTGATCGCTGTGATTCGGCTTTAGCTTTATATCAAGCCGGGAATGTTTCCACTGTTACTGCAAGCCGCAGTATCGATGAAATAGGCTTTCCTGAAATTATTTCATTGCCGTCTGTTAAAGTTTTCTCTCAGAGGCCCAGCATTTCTGCAAAAAACTATTTGTTGGGCGACCTAGAGAGCGGCAAAATTCTCCTCTCTGAGGCGGCGAGCGATAGCGTAGCCATTGCTTCAACCACAAAAATTATGACTGCCGTTGTTGCTTTAGATAAGTATAATGTGGATGATGTTGTTACTGTATCAGAGGCGGCCACTACCCAAATCGGCTCAAGTGTGTTTTTACGGGTTGGCGAACAAATCACGGTAAAAGAGTTATTGCACTGTTTACTAATCAAATCTGGGAATGACTCTGCCTACGCTTTAGCAGAACATCTTTCCGGTGAGGGAGTTAACGGCTTTGTTGAGTTAATGAATAAAAAAGCTTTGGAACTAGACCTTAAATCAACTAGATTTCTTGATCCAGCCGGCCTCAATGACGAGGGAAAGTCATCGGCTGAAGATCTGTTTAAATTAACTCGTCATGCTTTGAAGAATCAAGCATTTAGCGATATTGTCTCACTTGATAAATATACGGCTAAAAACACAACGGGCACAATATCACATCCTTTGGAAAACTCTAACCGTTTGGTCGGAGAGTTCGATTATATTGGTGCTATTGGCGTCAAAACCGGATACACACCAGTCGCTGGACACTGTTTGGTGTCTGCTGTTGAAAGAGAGGGGCATACGTTGATTGGAGTAGTTTTAAATACCTATTCTGATACCGCAACTGCTTCGGCGCTCGAGTCTAGGAAACTTATGGACTGGGGCTGGCAAAACATCGAGTGGAGATAGAAGATAAACTAATAAAAAATACTGCAAAATTACTTCGAGCAGAATTTTTATTAAATGGACTATTTTTTAAATAAGTTTGTAATCGACTGCCAATTTTCCAGTGCGTTGCTGGCCGCTTCAGACTGAGCTCTCTGTTTAGAGGCGCCTTGACCTTCGCCTACTTTCTCGTTGTTGATATAAGCCCCCATGACAAATATCTTGGCATGATCGGGACCGGATTCAGATATCATCTCATAGGTTGGGGTAATGCCCAGCTGATCTTGTGACATTTCTTGGAATTTGCTTTTTGGGTCATAATACAGACCCTTTTTTAATATGTCCGGTAATTTATAAACTACATTTTTTTCGACAAAGGAGTATGATGCTTCATAACCTTTGTCTAAATAGATGCAACCAATTAAAGCCTCTAGAGCGTTTGCCAACAACAGATCTCTTGCTTTCCCGGTGTTTTTTGACTCTCCTCGGGATGTCTTCAAAAGTTCATTCATACCCAATCTTTTTGCTTCTGCAGAAAGCGACTCTCCTTTAACGAGGGCACTGCGCCAATTGGTCATCTCTCCTTCTGCTTTATCTGGAAAAGTTTTATACAGGTATTCTGTTGTGCACAACTCTAAAACCGCATCACCTAAAAACTCAAGTCGCTCGTTGTGTTCGATGTCTAAAGAACGATGTTCATTTAAATATGAACGGTGAGTAAAGACGGTTTCTATTAGGGATTTGTCTGAGAACTCAATACCTATAGAATTTTCAAAATCATTTATTGTCATTGTTAATTTCGCTTCCGTTATTGTAAACTGTACCCAAAACACCATTCACAAACTTAGATGATGAGTCACCGCCGAACTGCTTGGCTAACTCAACTGCCTCATTAATAACCACCTTTGGCGGGGTGTCTTTCTGATAGAGTAATTCATATATTGCCAACTGAAGAGTGCATTTGTCGACATTGGATATCTGGTCAAGAGGCCATTCTGGTGCCGAGTCTTCAATTTTCTTGTTTAGTTCGTCTCTATGTGTGAAAACACCAGCAACCGATTCATTTATAAACTCATGATCCACCTTTGATTCATATTCCGCTATGTTTCTGTTTTTTATTTGATCAATACTTTCGTCACTGCGAAAATCGTGTTCAAACAGAGTCTGCATTATGATAATTCTCGATAGGTGTCGGTTCATAAAAGGAATCTTTAACTAAATTCTATAGTGTAACTATATTATAGAGTGTTTGACGCTATTTGACTACAACTTCCTCTTTGTTCCCTATAACTTTTGTTCCTTTGTAGCTTCCGCAGCTAGGACAAATATGGTGTTTTTGCATTGCGGCGTGACACTCGTTACAAAAAACCACGCAAGGGGTGCTTGTTTTATCGTGCATGCGTCGCATGTTTCTTTTGCTTCGGTTAGTTCGTTTTTTTGGTTCGGCCATTATGTTGGCTATTAGCTAATAGTTTATAGCAACTAGATTTGAACTAGCGACAGTTAGGTATTAGCTAAATGCTCCGTAATTAATAATTTACTATGGTATTATTACATATTTTAAGAGATTTTGCAATAATCTTATGCGACGATGCTAACCAACTTCTTTGGCACAACGATAATTTTCTTAGGTTCTTTGTTGTTCAAATGTTCTTTAACTTTGTGATCTTGGATGGCGATCTGTTTTAATTCTTCGTCGGAAACATCGTTGCTAACTGATAATTTCTGTCGAACCTTACCGTTGATTTGAACCACGATGGTAATTTTTTCTTCAATTAGTTTCTTGCTGTCGTAATTTGGCCAGGCGGCTTTATGCAGCGCATTGTCGTTTCCAAGTTTTTCCCATAATTCATGAGCAATATGTGGGCAGGCAGGGGAGAGGAGTATCAGATACTGTTCCAAGAGTTTTTTGGATATTTTTTTCTTCGGACTCAAAAGATTATTAAATTCCATCAATTTGGCGATATAGGTGTTTAGAGAATAGTTTTCTATGCTTTCGCCGCACTCTTTAATTAATTTATTCAACGGAACAGACAAGTCAGATTCAATTTCTATGTCTGAGAATTTTTGACAATTTTCCCATACTCTATTTAAAAATCGGTAAACTCCGGAAAGCCCATTGGTGTTCCATGCACTTTCTTGATCGTATGGGCCAATGAACATAATATATGCGCGCAGAGAATCTGCTCCATATTCCTTGATAATGTCATCGGGATTAATAACATTGCCTTTAGATTTACTCATCTTTTGATTGTCTGGGCCTAATATTATTCCGTGTGCAATACGTTTTGCGTAAGGTTCAGCATTCGGCACGACACCTAAATCAAACAAAAACTTATGCCAAAAACGGGAGTAAAGTAGATGAAGGGTGGTGTGTTCCATACCACCGTTATATAAATCCACTGGCATCCAATATTGTAGTTCTTTTTTGTTTTCGGTAAAGATATTTCCATCTTTGTGATTCTTGATTCTTGATTCTTGATTTAATGCGTAAGCCAAAAAATACCAAGATGATCCAGCCCAATTAGGCATAGTATCGGTTTCACGTTTTGCTTTTCCACCACATTTTGGACATTTTACATTGACCCAATCGCTAATAGCTGCCAAGGGTGATTCACCAGTATCAGTGGGTTGGTATTTTTCTACTTCGGGCAAGGTTAGAGGCAGATCTTTCTCTTCCATCGGTATCGAGCCGCATTTTTCACAATGGATAATGGGAATCGGTTCTCCCCAATAATGTTGACGGCTAAATATCCAGTCACGAAGTTTATAATTCTTCGCAAAGTCCCCAGCCCCTAGTTCTTTGAGCTTCTCGGTTATCTTTGTAATTGCATCTTCTGATTCTAAACCATCAAACTTGTTTGAATTATACAAAACGCCATAATTTGTATACGCGTGTTCTTCGTTAAAATACCTATCCATCCATATTTCATATTCAGCACATTTTACATTTTTGTCTGCATTTAAATCTTCCCAGTTCATCCAAATGCAATCATGAATAGCTTTTTCGTCTGCTGATGTCTCACATTTTTCTTCGTCAACTAATTCAAAAACCATGGCGATAAAATGTGCCTTGCGGTTTACGCCTTTGTGGTTTGCATAAAAATGCGATTCAACTGGTTCTCCAAGTTGACGAATGAATTTGATGTTTTTGTATCCGGTTTCTTCTTGGATCTCTCTTCGTGCGGCCTCCACGGGGTCCTCGCCATCGTCAATTCCGCCGGTTACAAAAGTAGTCCACGGAAACTTTTTCCAGTGTAATGTTAAGACTTTATTGTTTTTTGGATTAACAACAATAGCCTGAATGGCCTGTCGAAAAATGGTTTCTTTGCCCTCAATCGGCGGGTCGTGTTTGTCAACAACTTTTGGCATTACAACATTAACAATTGGAATGTTATATTTTTTGGCAAACTCGTAATCTCTTTCATCGTGAGCGGGCACGGCCATCACTGCACCTGTGCCATAATTTGCCAACACATAATCAGCAACATATATATCGATCTCTCTACCATTTATTGGGTTAATTGCGCTAATCCCGTATAACTTTACACCGGTTTTGTCTTTTTGTATCTCTGTTCGTTCTAAATCAGATTTCTTTTTTGCTTGATTTATATATTCCCGAACTTCATCAAAATTTTGAATATGATGACCAAGTTTGTTAATTATCGGGTGCTCCGGCGCTACAACCATATAAGTGCAGCCCAAAAGAGTGTCAGCTCGAGTAGTAAATACCTCAATTTGTTCATCTTTTATGGTGCCGCTTCTTCCGACGACCTTAAATATAATATTTGTGCCAGTAGAACGACCAATCCAATTAACTTGTTGAGTTTTGATTTTGGGAAGGTAATCGACTGTTTCCAAATCATCAATTAACCTGTCTGCGTAGGCAGTAATTCTAAGCATCCACTGTTTTTGCATCCTTTTTTCTGTTTGTGTTCCACATCGCTCACAATTCCCTCCAATAACCTCTTCGTTGGCGAGGCCAATTTTACAAGACGGACACCAGTTTATGGGCATTTCTGTCTGATACGCAAGTCTGGGAGTGGTAGTGTCGTTGTCTGCGACCTCAACAAGCTTTCCATCAACTATGGCATGTTTATAGAACTGCAAAAAAATCCACTGAGTCCATTTGTAATAATCGGGGTCAGTAGTATCCACTTCCCGGCCAAAATCAAATGACAAGCCCAAGGCTTTCATTTGATTGCGAAAGTTTTCGATATTTTGTTCGGTGGCCACTTTAGGGTGGATGCCGGTTTTGATGGCATAATTCTCTGTTGGCAAACCAAAAGCATCCCAGCCTACAGGATAGAGCACGTTATAGCCTTGCATGCGTTTCATTCTGCAGTAAGCATCACTGGCACCAAAACCCATACAATGCCCAACGTGAAGACCGCTTCCAGAGGGATAGGGAAATTCGATCAAGTTGTAGTGCTTTGGTTTCTGGCTAAAATCTTCGGCTTTGCCATATCCTTCTTTCTGCCAGAGCTTCTGCCACTTTGCTTCAATTTGTTTGAAATTGTATTTTTTGGCCATAGTTATTCCATATTTATGCTCATATAATATCCTAAATTAGTGCCTTTCGCAAATTGACAAAAGTCGGTAATTGTGGTACGAATTAGTTAAGGAGGTGGTTAGAGTGCCATTGTTTAGAGTGGACTTCTCTGACCACTTCGGAGAGTTGTTTCACTCGGAAGTGGTCGAGGCAAGCGATGCTGGCCCCGCTCTTGGGTGGGCGGTATTAGCCGCCAACCAAAAGCAGGTACGCCTATCTAAGGGCTGCCACATCAAGGCCCACGAGGTCTTAGTAGGTGGCAAGCAGCTCAGCCTGAAGTTCGAGGCACTACCGGAGCCGCAGAAGCCATCAAGAGTTGTAAGACCGGCGAGGCTGGTCTGTGGATTCTGGCCAAATATCTCGGGCGAGTGCGAAGATTGCAACAACCCCGAGTGCGAAAGGAGCACAGTTAACCGCCGAACATAACGCCGTCCCATATGTACCAGTTGTACAGGGGCGGCGTTGCACATTTTTTTTCGTTAATGTATTATAGTTATACAATTTTTGATTTCATACTCAAATTTGACAATATGGGCCCGTAGCTCAGTTGGCTAGAGCGCATCGCTGGCAGCGATGAGGTCGTCAGTTCAAGCCTGATCGGGTCCACCATAACGAATTTAGTACATTTGTATCATATATATCAACTGCTCGCTCCGCTCGTTTGTAGAGGGCTGTAAAGGGTTTTTTCAATTCAATTAGCAATTTGCCATTTAAAATAGTGCGGTTCGAGCCGACGGTTTTCAAAAAATTTCTCATTTCGGGGAAATTTTTTGTTTTAGCGAGATTATCGGCTCTGTTGGCCTCTATTATCCAATCCTTTAAGAGTTCGAGCCGATGATTTCCTTTTCGTTCAAAATCGCTTAATTCTTCCTCGATGGTCTTTTTTAGCTCAACTAATTCATTCTTTTTTATGTGGTATTCTCGAAGCTCAAAAGCTCCCTCTAGATAGCCGTTTGATAATCGGTCAATTTTAACATCTATCTCTTTGAGCTTCTCAGTAAGATTTTGAACGAAAATTCCCGATGTGTCGTTCTCTTCCTGTTCCCACTCTGCCACCTTGCCCAGAAACTTGTCTCTCCATTCATCGGGAATGGAAACTTTTTGACAGTAATCTATTACTTGGTCGGCAAGTTTATCTTGTCGCAAATATTTGAGCTGCTGGCATTTATGAGTTTTGCTCTTTTTAGTACAGCGGTAGTATATGAATTCCAATCCGCTTTTCTTAATCTGTCTCTCGCCGGTAATGCTAAATCCGCACTCGCCACAGGTTGCAAAATTTACAAATGGAAAATATTTGTCTTTCAATTTCTTTTTGCGAGGTTTACCGTTACTTCGTAGCGCATCTTGAACCTGATCAAAAAGTTTCTTTGAGATCATCGGCTTGTGCGAGCCTTGGATTAGCTCGCCTTTGTGCTTAAACATGCCATAGTAAAAAGGATTGGATAGTATGGCAGGTATTGAAGATAAGCTATGTGGTTTGCCATACCGGCCAACAAGGCCTTGAGAAAACATTTCATCTCGGATTTTAGTTAAGGTGTGGTTGCCTTTGGCGAAAAGCTCCAATATTTTTTTCATTTTGTTGAATGTCGCCTTGTCTGGCTCTATAGTGCGGATTCTTGGCTCGTTGTAATAACCTAGCGGAGCTTTTGCCGGCATTTCACCGCGCCTTATCTTCTGTCTTATTCCTCGCAGTATGTTTTCTCTTAAATTGTCGGTATAGTACTTTGCCTGACCAAAGGCAACGCTTAACATAAATTTGCCTTGAGGAGTTGCCTCAAACCAAAATGTCGGGAATTTTAAGCTTTCAATC
>MWCM01000008.1 GCA_002070055.1 bacterium ADurb.Bin212
GTGCAAAGTAGTAAACACCAAGTGCCCAGTCTCAGCAAGTGTTAGAGCGGCATCAATTGTTTCTAAATCTCGCATTTCACCAACTAAAACAACATCGGGATCTTCGCGCAAACAGGAACGCAAGGCTCGGGCGAAGGTGTTTGTATCTTGGCCAACTTCTCGCTGTGAGATAATACTCTTTTTATGTTCGAAAACATATTCGATAGGGTCTTCTATAGTAATAATATGCTCTCTGCGCTCTTCGTTGATTTTATCGATCATGGCAGCTAAAGTTGTGGATTTGCCGCTACCCGTTGGCCCTGTAATGATTACAAAACCTTGACTGTGTTCAGTAAACTTTTCCAATATGGGCGGTAAACCCAAATCTTTAAAAGGTCTAATGCTTGAAGGAATTAAACGGAATGATGCGGCGATATTGCTCTTTTGATAATACAAATTAACCCTAAAGCGCATGTCTTTATAGCCGAAAGAGAAGTCGACCTCCTTTTTTTGCTCCAGAGCAGTTAAAAGATCATCATCTGCAACGCCTGCTATTATCTCTTTGGCCTTACTTGGCGTAAGTGGCTCAACATCGGGTATAGAGAATAATTTACCATCAACCCGCAATGTTACCGGTATGCCAACATTAATATGAATATCTGAAGCATGCTTAGAAACGGCATAGTCTAAATATGCGCTGATCTCCGAGTTAGATTTAACCTCAGCCATTTTCCCTCCCTAATAATTGTTCTAATAAAATTATACCTAGACTATTTTAAGCGGTCAATATGGCAATAGCGCTAGCCTGAAGTAGCTCTGTAAACCTCATCTACAGTGGTAACACCCTCTAAGCACTTAAGTAAACCGTCGTGTCTCATTGTAATCATGCCATCCTCAATAGAAGCGGCTTGTATGTCGTTTGCGCTTCGCCTATCTATGGCTAATGCCTCCACCTTTTCGGTCATGCGCAAGACTTCAAATATACCGACTCTGCCTTTGTAACCGTTATTACACTCACTACAACCGACTCCATGAAAGAATTTGAATTCTGGCTTGATTCTGGATAAATCCAGCTTATTGTTTTTTGGAATTGTATCAAGCTCTCGCTTAATCGCATCAATTAATGATTGCGGAATCTTAACCTCTTCTTTGCACTTTGGGCAAATTCTCCTTACCAACCTTTGAGCAATAATTTCGTTAATTGAGGAGGTAATTAAAAACGGTTCAATTCCCATATTGGTTAGCCTTGGCAAAGCACCGGAGGCGTCGTTTGTATGTAGGGTAGATAGCACCAAGTGACCAGTAAGAGCGGCATGAGTAGCCATAGCAGCAGTTTCTGCGTCCCTAACTTCACCGACCATCACTACGTTCGGGTCTTGCCTTAGCACGCTTCTAAGACCCTCAGCAAAAGTAAAGCCGATGGCGGGCTTAATTTGGCACTGATTCACTCCTTGAATCTCATATTCAACAGGATCCTCCAATGTAATGATATTTACCGAAGGAGTGCTAATTCTATTTAAAATGGCGTAGAGAGTGGTAGATTTACCACTTCCAGTTGGCCCAGTCGAGAGAATAATACCATATGGCTTTGCAATATTTTCTACGGTAATTTCAAAAGCTCTACCTACCATACCCAAATCTTCGAGAGATAAAACACTTTGATCCTTGTCTAAAACTCTAAGCACCATCTTTTCGCCGTGAACCGTAGGCAATGCCGAAACTCTGACATCCACCTGCTTGTGTTTAAACATCACGTCGAAGCGACCATCTTGGGGGATTCTGGTTTCATCAATTTTCATTTTTGCCAGAATCTTAATTCTACTAATAACCGGAGGATGCATCTCCAATGGAAGCTTAGCGATGTCGCGAAGAATACCATCAACCCGATATCTGATTCTTAAGTCTTTTGCCCCTGCTTCGATATGAACATCAGAACTTCTTAAGAACAATGCGTAATTAATAATCGCAGCTACAACTTTTGGTATATACTTTTCAGCCAATATTGTTTTGAGGTCTGCATCACTCTTGATGTCGTTATCTAATAATGATCCAATTTCCATTTCTCCGTCGAAGGACTGTCTTTGTGTTTTTGGCTGTTCCACCTCAGCTGTGTTGTCCCCCTCAATAGTAACAGGCTCAGTGTCAACAATATCCTCTTTCTTGATTTCGAGATTCTCTAAATCCTGAATAATGTTTGCAGTGCCAGAATCTTCAGCCCTATCTTCCTCTAGGGTCTCTGAGGGTAGCTCTTCTTTGGTATCATCGGCCTTGGGTGTTTGCTCGATCTGATCTTCGGTTGCCGTAGAAAGATCACCACCAACCAAAGGACTTGCGTCTGAATCGGGCTGGTCATCTTGCGGCTCGGTGCTATCAACAGTTAATACAGGACCAGAGTTTTTTTTATTTTTTAAACCCGAGAAAAGACCGGAAAATGTTATTTTTTCTTGACTAGAAGTTGTATCTGGCTTTGTTTCTTCGGTTTTTGGGGAGTCTGTGGGCTTAGCTTCTTCCACTGTGGGGTTTTCACCTGAAATATCGTCATTTTTTTCTAAAACCTCATCTGCAATCTCCTGCGGATCAGAATAGTGCTTAACAATATAATCAATGTCATCTTTTGAAGTGGCCATGAGTTGAATAATAACCTTATTCTGTTTCTGAATATAATCAACTGCTCTGCGTACCTCAGAGTCATCGGGCCTTTCGGCCGCCATCAAAAAAAGATTTTCTCCTCTTTGATCAAAAATTATTGCGCGGTGTTTCTCTATAAAACTTTGTGGTAATTTTTGAATTAAGTTTTTAGGGATATTTTGATTGCGCAAAAAGACGACAGGATAACTTGAGCTCTTAAGTTTTGAGTCTATACCACGCCCACTATATTGTTTTATTGCTTCATTAAAATCTGAAGGGCTGGTAATAAATAACGAAATAACATAGGGTTTGTTCGCCATTAAAGACTCTATACCGGTTCGAAAGGCGGCATTCAGCTCTAAAGGTTTGGCAACCGCTAGTTGAAGTATGTTCCCGTTTAAACCAAATGCCACCACGGAGTATTTTTGAGCTACCTGTTTTGGAATAATATTAAGAACTTCTGTATCAATTTTTGTATCTAACAGAGAAACATAAGGAATCTTCAAAATAATGCTATAAGCCTTATTAATACTCTCTCTGGTGGCTACTTTATTGCTAATTAAAATATTTTCTAAATCTCGATTTGTTTTATATCTATTTTTTAAGCTCTCTGCGTCACTCTGTGATATCAAGCCCTGAATTACAAAAACATCCAGTACCGATTGCACCGAAATATCATGGGCTGTTTGACCAGCCGGGAAAACATTATTTTGAAAAATCTGGTTTGGCATCTTTTGTAACAATAAACTTCCCGTGGCGACTACCACAGGGTATCTACTACGTTTTGTGGCCGCCTGTGACGACTTTATTTACATTAAACAAGATACTTGTTTGTATAGACCGCAAAAAGAGATTACTCAGGATCAGTAAAGGGATTAGTTTTACCCATCTTGGCCACAGGCACAGGAATCGGAATGCTTGCGTTATTTTGATAGCCACTGATGATTTTTACCGCTTGAGTCTTTAAACTGGAAATATCAACAGGAGTATAGCTCTCTGCGGTACTGTATTGTTCAACGCTTTGAACTTTTGAGGAGCTATTCCATATAAGAAAAATAATAATAAAAGATGCCACCATAAATAATATCGATCCAAGAGTTGATAACGTTGATTTTGTCATGTGCTGTCTCCTTTTTCTCTTATAAATACCCTATTGGGCCACAGAGCCATCGGCTAAGGTGTCAGGTACGGTTCTTGAATATGCTCGGATATTCAAAGACAGGCTTAAACCACCCTCTTCAGAAAAGGCATAATTCATGTCTTGAATATTGAAGAACTTTACAGATTTTTCCAGTGATGTGATAAATTCATTTAACTGATCAAAACTGCCCGCAACGTTAAGAGAGACACTAATAGGCGTGCCCACTGCTGGCAAAGTAGAAACTTCATCTCCGGTTGCGCCAGAGGCAGCAGCTACCGAGTCCGAAGAAATCGAAATGCTAGGTAGAGCAATGCCGTTTTTGACTGCAATTGCCTCTAGCTCAGTGATTAAGTTTGGCTCATCGGTACCATCTGGCACAGCAACAGAAATTATATTGTAAGCTGAATCTATTGAGGACAAATCACTACGTGTCTTATCTAGAGACTGAAGTTTTGACTGAGCGTTAGCAACCTCAACATCCAATGTTTTTAGCTTTTGCGTATTTGCTGCATAGGAAGGAGAGATAAGCTTCCAGCCTATTACTAATAACCCGACTGTTAATATGACTGCTAACAAATTAAGAGCGGAGGAATCATTATTTTTCATACTTTGCCTGAATATTAATTATATGTGTCCATAGGGTCTAATTCATCATCCGAACTTTCCTCTTCGACCTCGTAGCTATCTTCTTGGCCAGATACCTCTGTGGTATCTGTGGTATCTGTGCTATCAGAGTCGCTAATGTCTGTTTCAATGGGAGTTTCTTCAGCCACGACAGCCTTTTGGGCAGTATCCAACTTACAATTAACCGTAAATGAAACAGATTTATTACTAGCAACACCTTCTCCATTGGCAACAGATACGCTACCAAGTGTTATATTGCTAATCCTTTCGTAGCTTTTTAGAGCGGTCATAAAATCTGCCACAGCCCTATAGCTTCCGGTATCTCCATCCACAACCAAAGAGCCGTCTGCCGACAAGGCCAAATTGCGAATAAATACATCTTTTGTGAAGTATTTATAAAGCTCGGTCAATAACTCCTTTTTGGGGACTTGCGTCCCGCTGATTTGAGTTAATATGTTGTATGCTTCTTTGAATCCGTTAGCCTTTTCTTCAATTTGAATATATGAGGGGGTTGAAAGTTGTGCCACAACTTCATCTCTGGTTGCTTCTTTATCTAGGACCGCATTTTGCACGGAACGACTTTGCATATACAAAAATACAGTTGCCAGTGCAACAACTGCAAAAGTTATCCACAACAAAACCGTGCTTATTTTAGAACCCGAATTTTTATCAACGCTTATGCCGACGGCGGCGTTACCTGGAAGCTTATCGTTCATCTCCCCTCCGCTAATTACATATTCATTATAATATATTCAAACAATAATACAATACTAAACAAAACTCTAAGGCTTGGTAGAAACCGGAATGGGCATTTTGAAGAATTTAAATCCCGGTGGCCACTTTTCACCGATTTTATAATCGTAGGTTATCTTATTGCCATGTTTATTTTCCATGTTTTGATAATCGCTTGCCAATATAGAACCTTTAATGTTGATGTTGTTACCATCGAAATATACATTCCCTATGCATAAAATGTTGGCATCTATTTCTGAGCCCTCTTGTAAATGTAAATCACCTAGAACTATTAGCCCAAGAGAATCATTGCCGGAACTAATCTTTTGAATCTTGGCTCCACTTGTTATCGTAAGATTATTATTAAAAATAACTGTTCCTATGCCAGAATAAGAGATATTCCCATAACTATGATATCCTGTTTCATATCTCCAAACCTTGCCTTCTGGAAATATCTTGCGCTGAGAGTTGGCTGCAGAGTCAATTGCCAAGTTTTGTAAGTTCCAACGATTCGAAGGAGTATTTAGAGTGTTGGTTGTTGCGGCTTCGTTATTCATTGACTTAATTCTTTCTAAGTATTCTGTTACGTCATCTTTTGACATCTGACTACTTGGATTCTCTGAATAAGCATCTACATTCCAAGATATTTCATTTTCATCATTTGAATTAATACTTAAGTTTTTGCCTCTAAAAACATAATGATTTAAATAGTCTCCCATATTAAAGACATCGCCTGCTACTTCATTGGGGATAATATTCATACAAATAGAAGGTGTTAATACATAATTTGGCGGAATATATGGCCCACTCGGCAAATATGTAACCAGTGATCTAACATTGTCGGGGTTGCCTACAATACCATTCTCATCACACTGTGAGTTTTGATCAATGTCTGTCCAACCGGGAGCAACATTATTAATATTAAAAGAAAAACGAATTACAAAAATATTATCTGAAGCGACCATGTCTTCATTATAATATCCAGAGCCAACACTACAACTCAACTTATTTGTATCTAAAATAGTACAAGGAGTACCAGAAAGAAGCTCTTCACTGCCACTTGGCGTTATTCTATGTATTTCTGGGCCAGCCACAATTTCTGCTCCAGGAGGCAAAGTTTCGTCAAACACAAAACTCATACCTTGTCCGCTTTGTGTGATTACATCTAAAATATCATTAAATATGTCAACAAGTCCAAGATCGCCATAAGTGTTATACTCGTAAAAGGTAGGCGTATCCTCGTCCATATACGTTGGCTGTTCGATAGACATGTACTCAAGATAATCCTTAAAAACACCGGAAACACCGACACCGATAGTAAATAATGATATATCACCATCAGAGCGTAAACGATTAAGAGGATAACCCGCCTCAATATCGTCAAGCGGGCTAGGAAGTGGACAATCCCACTTATTGGCATCAATCTCTGGTGCTTCAATACCAGGTCCAAAAGTACAGGGATGCTGTTTTTCTTCTCCATCAGTAACCAAAATAATATGCTTTCTTTTAGCTGTTGATTGTTGTGATTGTAATATATCAATTGATCTGTTCAAACCCGCTCCGGTTGGAGTAGAACCATCAGCCGTTATGCCTCTTACATAGCTATCTATCGAATCAGAAAGTCCTAGTAAATCATTGCGAGAGGAGAATAGGGTTGTGCCTGCTTTTGAGTATAATGTTGAACCTTGAACTGAAGTCGGATTATCAGGTGGCGGAAGAACACCATAGCCACTGAAGGTTACTAAACCAATCCTGATCAGTGGACCGTATCTTTCATTTAAAGAATTCGCCGTAACAAGAAATTGATGGATTGCTTCTTTTAGATTCTTTAATCTAGTTTCTGGGTTGGGACAGACGATATCTCCCGCAGACGGATCGGAGCAATAATTCATAGATCCGGACAAATCTGTAGTTAATATTACATCTATCGGCTGTCTTATCCTAACCGAGCTATCTGCTGCTCCTTTTATTCTAAGTTCCATAGCAACCTTATCGCCATAATACAATTTATCTAGAACTCCGTCTCCATCAATATTGGAACCGCGGCCATTAACCGTAATGGTCTTCTGAGGTATAAGATTTTCTACGCCAATATCTTGTGGAGAAACACCAACTTCTACATGTATGCCTCCGTCCGCCCCCAAGAAATCAGTATTTGATTCCCTGCCGCCAGAACAGTCGATAATTCCTATTAGTTCCGCTTCTGTGCCACCAATATCACCATCTTTTAGGAAGTCTTGAACTACCACCTTAACATAACCACCGGCTCCACCAGACGAGTTAGCATGGTTATACATGCCACCAGTGGAAAAGAAATACTCTTTTGTAATATTATGGACATCTAAATTTCTTGCGCCGATAGATATTGAGCCTCCAGACCCACCAGCAAAGTAGTTAGAATGCCCTGAATATATACCGATCCCATCGGAACCGGAAACATCAATAAATGAGCTGTTGCTACTTATTTTTACAGTGTCGGCACTAACAGCAACTACTCCCCCCCCATCACCACCAATATTCGGAGGTAGGGCACCGTTGTAACTAGCACCACCACCAGAGCCTGGCGTGTCAGACTGCAATACATCACCATAAGTGTTTGTATTATTGCCAGTATAGTTTCCAGTAGTTGTGTCGCCTGCCCCTCCATAATAGCCATGAGCCGCAGACTGAGGCCTTAAGTCGGTTGATAGGCCACCACTATTAGGGGTTGTTTGGTAACCTGCGCCCCTCTTATTGCCAAATAGAGTAACAGCGTTACTATCTGTCCCCCGACGTAATTCAAAATCATACCCCGGCAAGCCTTTTCCTTTTAAATCAATAACTCCGCCATTTAGTTCTAAGCTGCCACTTATTGAGAGACGTAAACCTAGGCTTTGGTAACGGCTCCCCTGCTCCATGTTGGGATTAATGGTTTTGGTTGAACGGATATATGAATACTGGGCTTCTTCGGAGAAAACCGTTGATGTGCCCTTTGCAAATGGAGAAGAAGCATAAGTTGCATCATATGCATTGATGTTTGTGTTATCATCAAAAATCAAATCGAATAGACCGCTGGTCTTGCGACCGTAACCGGCGAAAAAAGTGTTAAAGCTTAATTCATTGTTGGAGTATGTGGCATAAGCATTAGATAGGTCGTCTAATATCCAACCCTGTTCAGGATTGGCCTCTGTGGCCACATAATTATCCAGCAGATAATAATTAAATATTGCCTTACCAGAATAAGTGATATCCACGAATCCGTTCGAGGCTGGACCATAAATATTGTTAAGAGGCATGGCTACTTCCGAACCGGCAACAATATTATTTAAAGAGTCTCTTAAAACAACAGCCATCGATTCATTGCGCTCGTCACGATTATCATTTTTGAATCTAATTCTTAACGGATAGTATCTCTCTATCCCACTGGAGTTATCAATGTATGGAGCCGCCGGTATGGTATACCTAAGCTGATTGAAGGTGGTTGCATCTGCCTGCCACACTTTGTCCATTGTGACCCAATCATCAATCTCACTAATCATCTTTGAGCCATCGTAAGTTTCGGAGTATTCAACAATGCAACCATTACCCATTTGGTTACTTGCATCAACGTAGTAATCAGTAGGACAGGTAACTTTTCTGGTTTGGCCGGCAGGAACCTTGAGATAAGTCAGAAACTCGATGGCCCACTCTTGATCTGAATATTGTATGGCATTAATATTACCGCTTCTATCGGGCTGTGGCTGTGAAACAGTACCACCGTTTAATGTTAAATTTGCCAGCTGCTGTACCCCCTCCATTAAAACAACAGCGTCGCCATTTACAATTACATTCTTTCCCTTAATGTTTGTGCCAGTAATGGGCCTTGATAGATACGATAAATGGGAATAAGATTTTAAGGTGTCAGGCGTGTTTTGAATAACAGAACCATCTTTTTCATATACATTGCCCAAGGTGTCTACCGTGTAAAAACCGGAATTAAACGAGATTGTGTTACCGCCATCGGTGATCATAAAACTTGCCACAACCTCACTTTTTTGAGGTTTTAATAGCAACCACAAGCTGGTCACCAATAAAATGCCAATTACAAAAGGTATTGACCGCTTTAGAACAATTTTATGATAAAGTGAGAGTTTTTTAGGAAACTTCACTAAATCCCTCCGTTTTAATCTGATTTATACCAACAAGAACATTATATAATATTAACTAGAATAGACAAGAGGGCAGTAAACAATTAAATATATCTGATCTTTTATTAAAACAACGACCAAACAATAAGGCTTGATCGTTTATTAATGTATGTGCCATATTTATGATACATGGCAGGCCCTAGAGGAGTCGAACCCCTGACTACGGTTTTGGAGACCGTCGTTATACCGTTTAACTAAGGGCCTATAAATATAAAGGTAGATCGTATAACATAGAAACTCTAATGCCTCTATGTAATATTATCTACCTCATTTTTTCTACTTGGTCTCTTTGTGCAAAGTTTGCTTATTGCATTTTGGGCAATATTTCTTAAGCTCAATTCTTTTTATCACATCCTGGCCCTTAAGTCTTTTTTCGGTGTGATGATTGCGCTCTTTGCAAACACTGCACTCAAGAGTAACAATTTCTCGGGCATCTTTTGCCATAATATTCCTTATCTATAGTAATAAAATGGAGCCGTTGGGCGGACTTGAACCGCCGACTTGCTCCTTACCATGGAGCTACTCTACCAACTGAGTTACAACGGCAAAGCCTGACTATGGTGCTGAGGGCAGGATTCGAACCTGCGAAGGCACAAGGCCGACAGATTTACAGTCTGTTGCGTTTGACCGCTTCGCTACCTCAGCACATAAATTCAAGTTTTTTGATTTTTAATTATTATTTTTTGGTTTTTTGGAGCCACCTGAGGGACTCGAACCCACAACCTACTGTTTACAAAACAGTTGCTCTACCATTGAGCTAAGGTGGCAATACAACAAAGAATCATCTGGTTGTGAAGTCCAAAATATCCCCAAAAACATTAATACTATATATTAAAACACCCAATTAATCAATTACTTGGACCTAAAAACATGGGAATGGCTCATCTGTTTCTCTTCAGCAATTGACGCCAACCTTCTATATTCTCTGTTATCAATGTCTAGACCAGATGCTCTTTTAAATGCTTTTGCAGACTTGGCGTATTGTCGCACCTCCAAATATGCTTGACCCAATAAGCCGTACCAGCTTGCCACATTTCTGTCTAACATAACTGCTTTTAGTAAGTTGTCAATGGCTTCGCTATATTTCTCCTTAACCAAATATAACTCACCCAACACCGCATAAGACATTGCATTGCTTGCGCTACATTTTAATGCTGTTTCTGCAGCGGTTTTGGCATTTTCGAGCTCTCCCCTTTTTAACGCAACGTACGCGATAAAGGCGTATGCCATATCACAATGTTTATCTTGAGAAATGGCTTCTATGGCCTTTTCCTCTGCTGCGGCGTAATCGTTAGAATTGATAGCTTCATTAATTTCAAATAGCAACTTGGCTAACGCCGGGTCTTCCGCGTCGTAGTTCTCTTTGGCGGCTTCTATGTCTTTTGGGGAAACAATATTTTCTTGATCTGCAACAATTGCTTCAATAATTTGACTCTCCTCGACATGTTTTTTTCGAGCAAAGACTCGCTTAAAAGAGGGCATAATATACCTCTTCGCTTGTCTCTTTTTACTAAAAAGTTTAGCCCCGGAGCCACCAGACGGGTATTTACGAATCAATAATACTGCTATGGCGCCAATACATATTACTATTAGCCACTCAATCAAAATACCTCCACTATGTTACCGCTTTCAAATAGTCTAACATTATAGCTATTTTTTAAAGCATTATGCCCTATTACCTTGCCTTTTCCTTCCTTAGTTTTCACCTCTGAACCAATTTCCGGCAACTTTTTTTTGGCCTCTTGATAGGTCTCTAACTCGAATTTTAGACAACACATCAACTTCCCGCAAGCCCCAGTAACCCGATTCGACCCCATTTGGGCCAGGTTCTGATCAACAGCCATATCTAAAGTCACGCTCTCAAGGTTGCCTTTCAAAAACCTCTTGCAACATAAATGTTGGCCACACCTGCCAACCCCGCCGAGATATCTTGCCTCGTCTCGCGCGCCGACCTGTTGTAACCGAATAACTTTTTTAAAGGTATGAGCAAGATCAGAAACCAAAATTCGAAAATCGACTCTGCTCGGGGCTGTGAAATAAAAAGCGATCTTTTTTTCGTCAAAAGATAAATCCGCATCCAATAGTTGCATCGGCAATTTATACTTCTCAATTTTTTTTCTACATTCTTCTAAATATTTTTTGGATTCCTCTTTTAATTTTTGAAGATGCTCTTGGTCTTTTTCATTAAGCTTTCTGACGAATTGATATTCTTCCTGAGTATTTTGCTCCCCGTCACTCGGCTCGCGATCCACAACAGCTTCTCCTGAGTTGGGCTTACAAGGTAAAACACAACCAACTTCCGCCCCACCTTTCGATTCAACCAAAACCTCTTCGCCGGCGTTGAGCTGATGATTATGCATTTCAACAAAACATAGTTTATTATCCGTTTTTAGACGTACAGCAATTTTAGACATTGTATTTAAACTTTAAGATTAATGATTCTATTATCAGCCTGTCGCTAACATTGTTATTTAATTCCTGTTTTATTTTTATGACTTCTTTAATGCGCTTAACATTAGTTGCCCGTTGCGAACCCGATGTTTGGCTAATTAGATACTTTTCTATGCCATTCAAGAACTCCGACGTCTGTTGGCTATTCGATATTTTTTCGGCAAGTGCCGAAATCTGCCAAAATGGACTATTAATTATGCTTCCGTAATCATATATTGAACCGGAATCTCTATTATGTTTTAAGCTAATAACACTACATCTTGAGATAATTGTTGGTAAAAGTTTTGCGTTACGAGAAGTCAGAATAATTATGGCATACAGAGGTGGTTCTTCCAGCATTTTTAACAGAGCATTAGATGCCTCTTTATTCATCAATTCAGCCCGCTCAATGATTAAAGCTTTGATCTGACTGTTTGGCGTTAAACCGATGAAGTGTTGTGCCTCTTTTATTTGTTTGATACTAATTATATTCTCTTTGCCACTGGAGTCCTCGGGCAAAATTCTTAGCGTATCAAAACTATACACTGCCAAATCAGAGATAATATCCGCCACTTTTTTTTGGGTTTCCATCGCGTCCCCAATCAACAAAACCGATGATGGAACTTTATACATCTTGGAGTTGTTGTTTTTGAGTTTCTCCATGGCAATATTAATCTAACAAAAGAAGCAGCCTATTACAATGGCAATTATTGCTGATTGCTGATAGAATATTACTTGTTATACCAAAGAGGAGAATTTATGGGAAAATCCAAAATCAAAGAGTCGCAGTTAGAGGACAAATTGTTAATGTGCAAAGACTGCGGAGAAAAATATGTTTGGACTGCCGGTGAGCAGAAATTCTTTTTGGACAAAGGGTTGCAGAATATACCAAAAAGATGCAAGGTCTGCACCGCAAAATACAAAGATAAACTGCGCGAAAAACATCCTCTGTTTTGGGTTAAGTGTAAATCTTGCAAGAAAAAAGCCGAGGTTCCCTTTGAGCCAAAATCTGATGATGTTTACTGCGAAGAGTGTTTTAACAAAAAAATCGCCCAAAGAAATGAAGCGATTCTTAAGCTTGGTGAAAACATCCCGGAGTAGCTAGGCTGCTTCTGTTTCGGCCACCCTTCTGATGGAGCGTAAACATTTAGTACACAAAACAATACCGTTAACTTTTTGCAAATTCGGTTTAAATTTTCTTTTTGTATGAACTTGTGAATGTGATACGTTGCTACCACTTACAGCTTTTTTGTCACATATTGCGCATCTTGCCATTTTTTATCTCCTTATTTCGAGTCGATTTGAAGTATTTGAAAATACGCCTAACATGGTATCATATAACTAATAATTAATCAATTGTTTTGAGTATGTTAATAGCAAATTTAATTCAAAACCCATTACTGCTTATCACTTTTATTATATCAATCTTATTAGCAATAACAGTTCACGAATTTGCACACGCCTATACTGCTTTAAAAGCGGGAGACCCAACTGCAAAGGTAATGGGAAGAGTAACATTAAATCCGATTGCCCATCTAGACCCAATGGGCACTATTTTTCTTTTCTTGGTTGGGTTTGGCTGGGGTAAACCAGTGCCCACAAACCCGAGTAACTTTAGAAAAAAGAGTGATGAAATATTGATTGCACTCTCGGGAATAATCGCCAATCTAATTTTTGCAGCCGTTCTGGCAATACCCTTAAGAATTGCAAGTCTTAAAGGGATTACATTGGATTCAAACCTCTGGTTGAATATGTTAAGTATTGCCGTGGATATAAATATTGTGCTGGCAGCATTTAATATTTTGCCGATATCTCCTTTAGACGGCTCACACGTAGTAGAATATTTTATGAGCGAAGAAAGTAAAATAAATTTCAGAACCTACGGTCCGTTTATCTTGTTGGGTATACTAATTATCGACCGAGCCAGCAATCTCTCAATATTATCTGGAATTATGGAGCCTATAATCAGAATTTTCTCAATAATTGTTAAAGGTACATTTTCTTTCTTCATCTAGCAAACAGCGAAATAATCAGCTAATATAATATTGTTCTGTCTGCGCCCTATAAATTGGCTAACATCATATTTTTTGGGACTTATGCACATCTTATGTAGTGATATATATTATGGGAGCATAAGCGAGTTTTGCTCGATCCAATATTTTTGTCGCCCGAGGGAGACAAGTGCGGACGCCCACTTGGTTATTTAAGACCAATTTTATAGCAAGCCAGACAGAACACTTTGTTGTCTTATTTATCTTTGTCAGGGTATGGCTTAGTTGGTAAAGCGCCGGGCTGGGGGTCCGGAGATCGTCGGTTCAAGTCCGACTACCCTGACCAAAAATAAGCTGAGACAACACTGGTGCATATCAGTTTTTTGTTGATAATGTGATTTCGATGTTGGGTGAGCTTTTAAAATGTGAGGGAAGTAGTGGCTACAACCAAAATAATATCAACATTATTCGTAAAAGTTAGTTTATTGTTTATAACTATTGCTTTATTGTCATCATATTTATTATTGAATCGAGACGGAAACGTTCTAAACCAGACACAAGATGGGTTCGCCATCAGTCAAGCGTTATTTTATACAATAATGTCAATTCCCTCTTTTCTCGCATTTGTTATGCTGTTCTCACAATCAACATACAGATACGTTTATTCCTCTGCATTGATTGTCGGCATCTTAATCGAAACGTTTTTTTTCAGACTCTTCTTCTCCTCTTCTATTGTATTTTCTGGAGTCGATGCCGTTAACCTTGTATCCGCATTGTTTGTGTTGGGTGTAATATGCTATCTGTGTTTACATAAATCGCCCACACTGCATCAAGGCAAGAATCGGCATGAACACAATCATATTTAATTGTTATGTCATTATAGTTTTGATAAAATGTAGTTGCTTATGCAAAATTTGCCGGTGATTAAAAAAGCATTTCTTGCAACTAAAAACGTTGCAGCAGATATGTTTCTGTTGACAGAGAGGCACGAGAAGGAATCTGGAGCCTCTTTTGTGTTTTTTATAATTGAGTGTAACAACGAAAAAAACGGAAAAAGAATTCACAAACAAATCAACTCGTTGTTAATTAAAGATTATTTATCCGCCCAAATCTTTTCTCTGTCTCTGTTTGAGAATTCTCTTAATGATATTAATAAATACTTGCAAAGTGGCGATATTGTTGGAAGCAATGGTAATACTTTAAACATATTCATAGGTCTATGCGACAACCAAACTCTGCATCTATCTATGATAGGCAACATAGAAGGATATTTATTCCGCAAAGGCAAAGTTAACTCCCTGACAGAAGGGCTAGGCAATAATCAGGAGATGCAATTCTCAAATATCACATCAGGAGAAATGAAGCAATCTGACACAATAATAATTGGAAACAGGAACTTCTTCGACCGCATGTCTTTAGATCGCATAAGAAAAACCCTCGAACTGTTCTCACCTAGCCAAGCGATAAAAGATTTTTTCAAGATATTCAAGAAAAATAGATATCTGGATTGCAATGCAGTTGTAATTAGAGCCAGCAGCGCGCAAGAAGCCAGAGAAGAAGATGAATCTCCTGACATGATATACCTTGACGAGATCGAGGAAAGCAAAGTTATAAAAATATACAAAAAAGCCAAGCCAACCTTGGATAAGACCAAAAATATTTTTTTTGAATACCTATCAAAATTTTCGAAATTTCTCAGCGGTATTTTCTCTGCCTTGCAAAACAAATGGCAATCTGAATACAAGCAAAAGACGAAAGAGATTGTTAGTAAAACCTCCAGTAGCGCCAAGATTGGATTATCGAACATCACAAGCAATATTGAGAACAATTATCGGAGTAAAAAGAGTGGCATAAAGGTCAAATCTTATAATAGTTCTGATTCACAATTTGGACAGAAAATTTCGTTTTTTTTCAGACAAGCAGTTTCTTTCTTTAAGAAAGCCGCAAAAAAAGAAAATCGGAAGTATCTTTACATCGCGATAATTATAATATTCGTGCTTATTTCGTATATAAAGATCTCGTCAAATGATAAAAATCGCGATGTAATTAAAAAACAGAACGACGCCGAGTTTGCAGTCGAAAAGGCGCAGGAACTTCTGAAAACCGCTAACGAAGACATATCGCTTGGCAGGTCAAACGGGGTAAGCCAACTAAATGATGCTTTAAATTATGCTAAGAGCGCTCTCGAAATACCCTCGACCCAAGAGAAAGCAAAAAACATAATTGATCAAGTGCTAGTGAAGATGGATGAGATTACTCTCACCACCCGCATAAGGCAAACGGAACCGATTTTTTCATTTAAAAACAAAGCTAGTGTATCTGCGATTACCGGGTCAATTATCTACGGAATTACTGAAGATGGTAAAATTTACTTCTCTGACGCCCGAGAAAAAGACCCCCGCCTGATTAGTGCCGTAGATGCGGTCTATGGCAAACCGGTTTCAGCGGTTTTTTCAGAAACCTCTAATCTGCTTTATATATTAACTGACAAACCTTCAGTTTGGGCTTTTGATCCTCTATCTCAATCTGGCGCTGAAGTGCGCACCGAGGGATTCTCATGGGAAAACGGTAGCGCCATCTCGACTTATAGTAGCAATTTGTATATTCTCGACCCAATCCAAGGAAAGATTTGGAGGCACAACAAATCAGGAGACTCGTATAATAAGGGCGTCTCTTTTGCTGGTGCAAATAACGAAGAAGCAAAAAATGGTATATCCATGGCTATTGACGGCAGTATATTCATACTAAAAACTGAGGGAAAGATTGTTAAGTTCTCTCATGGAACCTCTGATTCATCATTTAACTTAAAAAATCCTCCTGATCCGCAAAATAGTATTAACGGATCGACTCAGATTTACGCAGACGCCGATTCACAAAACATCTTCCTGTTAGATCAAACCAATAATCGAGTCTTGAAATATGCCAAAGATGGCGAATTTATTCGCCAATACACAATAGATGATAAAAAAATATCTAGCTTTTTGGTTAATCCTCGAATACAGAAAATGTGGTTTGTTTGCGGTGAAGAGGTTTTTGAGCTAGACATTTAATCGCTACAAATTCAGCCCGTCAACGCCGCCCCTGATATTACTTAATTTGTGACTTTTGCCAAATCTGCTTAAACCAAGGTAGGGCCAGAGTTGATATCAAAAAACCAAGCGTTGGAACCACCGCATTAAGCCATGGACTTGGAACATTAATCGCCCACATATAGATAGCAATCGGCAGATAAGTGAATATTGCTACAAACGTTCTTCTCAAATAACTAGTCTCCCACCCTTTGTCTGCCTCAACTTTTTTATTTCTCGCAAGGATCTGACTAACCTCTTCTTCAATTTTTTGAATTCTTTCTTCAAGAGTCTTGTCCATAATTATCCCCTAATTACAAATTGCTAATTATTGAATTGTATTCATCTGGCTCTAACGCCTGATCCCCATCGCATTTTGCCGAAACGGGGCAACAGTGAGATTCAATCATGACACCATCAAACCCCGCGGAATGGATTGCCCTGACCATTGACGCAATAAGGTCTTTGCGACCTGTGGCGTGAGAAGGATCGACAAAAACCGGAAGTCCGTATTCAATTTTTGCCAACATAGCGCCTGCCAAATCTAAAGTAAATCTAGTCGAATCCTCAAAGGTCCTAATCCCCCGCTCGCAAAGAATTACCTTGGAACCACCAGCTGAAACATACTTTGAGGCCATAATCCACTCCGAGACCTTGGCAGCCAACCCTCTTTTTAACACAACAGTTTTGCCAGTTTTACCAACTTCTTTGAGAAGCTCATAGTTATGCATATTGCGCGCTCCGACTTGCAGATAATCTGAATATTTATTCACCAAAGATACATGCCTTGTATCTAGAACCTCGGTGATGACCGGCTTTCCTATCTCCTTCCCGACGCGATTCAATATTTTTATTCCCTCTTCGCCTAGGCCTTGAAAACTATTTGGATTAGTCCGCGGCTTAAAGGCGCCAGCCCTTAAAATATCGATGTTATCTTTTATTGCCTTGGCAGCATGAATCATCTGCTCATAACTTTCAACAGCACAAGGACCGGATATTTTTGTGAATTTAGTCTTGTTCATCTTCTTAATCTGTCCTAAATATAATTATGTGATATGATAATTCTGTTTTTATAATCTAAGGATATAATATATGAACGAAATAATTTCTCAAGCCTTAGAAATTGCCAAAAGAGATCTTAGAAGGTGCTATTCAGATCAAGGCATATTGACCGGATCAAGAAATGTATACTGGAGCTGGGATTCTTTCTACGCTAGCCTGGGTTCATTAGAAATTGGCGACTATCAAGTTGTAAAAAATAATTTGCTATTATATCTCAAGCATCAAGATAAGAACGGCAACTTACCTAAGCGTATTGCCAATCCATTTTATCCACTAAAATATATCGGACTTCCGGTATCAGAGCATCACACAAAACAAAGACCAAGCTATTCCAGCCCCTACTATACCGGAAGAAGTGTTTCACAATGCCCCGTGTTTATTATCGCTTTGTATTCATATTTAACAAAAACCAACGATTGGGAATTCGCCAAAAAACACAAACAAAAATTGAGAAAGATTTTAGAGTATATATCCAGCAGAAGATATAAAAACGGACTAATAAAAGAGAATTTAGGCGGCGGATGGGCAGAAAGCATTCTTAAAAGAGGCGCCGTCACTTATACCAATGTCTGCTATATCCAAAGTTTAAAATTGGCAGCTGAAATATTTTGCAAGATTGGAGAAGAAAAGCTTAGCCAAAAATACATGGATGAGCACAGGAAGATTAAGAAAACAGTCAATGAAAGGCTATGGATAAGAAAAAGTAATGGATACTACAGCGACTGGCACGGAGTATTCTATCACAAGCAATTCAGCTGTGATGGCAATGTTCTGGCCGCCATTTGGGACATAGCCGATATAAAACAAATTAGACAAATCGACAAACATTTGAATCTTGCGCTAAAAATATCTGAGCCACCGTTAGCTGCAAGCGTTGGTCGTTACAGCTACTTTAGAGTATTTATTATAAATAGGCTTGGCGGGATTAAAAACTACCACATCGGTTTCTCATGGCTCTGGCTGGGAGCCATTGCCGCAATATTTAAGAAAAAAATAGGGAAACTCACAGAAGCAATCAACATTTTAGAAAGCATCTCAGAAACAATTGTGAAATTCGACTCAGTCTACGAAGTATATTACAACAAAAAACCGGTTAAAACGATCTTTTATAAGAGTGAAAAACCTTGGGCATGGAGCGCCGGAATGTTCATTCATGCCTGCCACATAGTTTTTAAAAAGGAATGAGTGCGAGACTATACTATCTATTTAGTGCTAAAAGAATTATCTTTGTTATTAGCTTTTTGTAGTTAATGCCACTTGCAGCCATTAGCTTTGGAAACATGCTAATTTTGGTAAATCCCGGAAGTGTATTAATTTCATTAATTATCAACTCTCCGTTAATATCGATAAAAAAATCTATTCTTGCATAGCCCATGCAGCCTGTAATCATGTAAGATTTTCTTGCCCAGGATCTAATTTTTCTAGACATACGATCAGAGATTCCCTGAGCCACATCAATAGTTTTAAATCCTCCTTGATACTTGGCTTCGTATGAATATATATTACCACTTCCCAATACCTCACCTGGTGCAGAAATGGTTAGTTTTTTGTTCCCCAAAACCGCCACCTCAATTTCGCGAGATATCAGAATTTTCTCTTCGATTATGATATTATGAGATACTTTGGAGGCCAAGTTTATTGAGTGCTTAAGTTCTTTTAGATCATTTGCTTTTGATATCCCGATAGACGAACCGCCATTAACTGGTTTAACAATGACTGGATAACCAAAACAACGATGAATGTCTGCATCTATTAAATAAATATCGTCTTCCGCCAAGACTGACAGGTGTCGAGCAACCTTTAAACCCGCGCGTGCAAAATAGCTTTTTTGCAATACTTTATCCATATTGATTCTACTTGCCTCAACACCAGATCCTGTGTATTTAAGACCAACCGACTCCAGATATTTTTGGAAAGAACCATCTTCATAATTCTCGCCGTGAAATGCTAAAAATACTACGTCGACATCTTTTAGGGATGAACGATTAAACAATCCTTGTTTATCAACAAAGATTTCAAACACTTCAAATTTCTTACGATCTATGTGATTGAGAATAGATTCCGCAGTCATACACGATACTTCGTGCTCGCAAGAATTTCCACCATATATAACAGCGACTTTTTTCATAGAGTTATACTGCCCGCTATTAAATTATCATTTAATAATAGCGATTAACAATTAAATGTAGTTTTAAATCACCAAATTTGTATTACATCTTCTCGGGAGAAGTAATATCCATAATTGAGAGAGTATTTCTAATTACAATTTTTGTTGCATAGCACAACATTAGTCTAGATCTTTCTAGCTCTGAGTCTCCACTAATAATTTGGTGCTTATTGTAAAATTCATGGAAGAGTGATGCCAGATTATACACATATCCGGCAAATATTTGCATCTGAAAATCGTTGCTTGCCTGCTCAACCACATCAGGAAATTTAATCAGCTCTTTAATAAGAGATAATTCCTCTTCGCTTTTTAATTTTTCTAAATCAGCTTTAAAATAGCTATCTTCCTTTTGAAGACTTTTCTTAAGCAAAGAACAAATCCTGGCGTGAGCATATTGAATATAATAGACAGGGTTTTTATCGCTTTTGTCTTTTGCCAACTCAACGTCAAAATCTATCGGAGTATTATTATTTTGAGCTAACACGTAGTATTTAAATGCGTCGGCTCCGACCCCGTACTTAATAACATCGGAGAGCAATATGAAGTTACCCTCTCTTTTGCTCATCTTGATAATTTCTTCGCCGTTTTTGACTCTAACATTTTGATACAAAATGATTTTAAGCCTATCGGAATCAATCCCAATTGATTGCATAGCCGCTTTCATTCTGGAGACATGACCATGGTGATTGGCCCCCCATATGTCTATCATGAGATCAGCACCTTGATCGTGTTTATATTTATGACAAGCTATATCATCTGCAAAATACGTATATGTGCCACAACCATCGCTCTTCCTTAATACATTATCTCCATCGTTTTTTGATTCCCCTTCATACCTGAACCACAAGGCTCCTTCTCGGTCAATGGTGGCTCCCCTATCCTTTAAAATCTCAATAACCTCTTCAGTGTTCTTATCTTCTTCCAATTTGCTCTGATATATAAATTCATCATATTTGATCCCCAACAACAAAGCATCCTTTTGAATCAAATCAATCATTTCCTTGACGCCGTAATTTTTGAAAAAATCGATAAAATCATCTTTTTCTGAAATTTTATCAAGTTTGTTTTTGTGCTTTCTCGAGACACGGACCGCCGCCTCTTTTACATAATCTCCAGGATAACCGCCATCAGGAAATATCGCGTCCTTTCCAATTTCAAGTAAATACCAATAATAAAAAGACTCTGCCAGTTTATTGATTTGCCCACCAATATCATTAACATAAAAAGATCGCCTCACTTTGTATCCACAGAAATGAAGAAGATTAGAAATTGCTTCGCCGATTGGGCCACCTCTGGCATTGCCAATATGCACAGGACCTGTTGGATTAGCAGATATATATTCCACATTCACAGTTTTGCCACTGCCAACATTACTTCCACCATAACTATTTTTATGGGAGATAATCTCCAGAAATTTTGAGAGAATTATTTCTTTGGTCAAAAAAATGTTAATAAATCCCGGACCGGCAATTTCTGCCTTTTTAATCACCTTACTATCAATATTTGAAATTATTTCTTTTGCACATGATTGCGGTGTTCTTCCACAGCTCTTTGATATTAGAATCGCAACATTTGTCGCATAGTCACCGAATTCTTTCTTGGGCGGTTCTAATATATCAAAGCCCACCGGAACTGGATAGCCGGATTTTTCAATCGACTCAACAATTATTGACCTAATCAAGCTCTTCATATTTTTAGCTCACAATCTTCCAATGCTTTCTTTTCCCAATTTGCACGATCATACCATCATGAACGGAGATGCGCGCCTTTTCATCATCAATCTTTGCGCCATCCACTTTTACGGCCCCCTGATTGATAAGACGCCTTATCTCAGAATTAGACAAGTCGGGAGATAAATTATTAACTAGTAATAATAAATCGTAATCTCCAGAAATTTTAATCTCTTCAATATTCTCAGGAAGCTCTTTTTGCCTAAACTGTTTAATGAAAGCCTCTTTTGCCTTTTCGGCTTCTTTTTTACCATGGTAAATAGTTACTATCTCCATTGCCAAAGCCTCTTTATAATCTCTTGGATTAGCCCCTTGAGACATCTCGGCAACAGATCTTTTCAAAACCTCTTCATCAACACCGGTGCAAAGCTCAAAATATTTAATAATTAGTTCGTCTGGAATAGACATAATTTTTCCAAACTGATCATTTGGTTTTTCTGCTACTCCTATGTAGTTTCCCAAAGATTTTGACATCTTTTCTTTTCCATCTAGACCAACAAGTAATCCGGTCATTATTACTTCTTGTGGAGTTTGCCCGATCTTCTTTTGTAATTCACGACCAGCCAACATGTTAAACATCTGATCCGTCCCGCCGATCTCAACATCTGCCTCAAGCATTACCGAATCATAAGCTTGCATCATAGGATAGAACAACTCGTGCATTGATATTTCAAGACCGTTTTTGAGCCTCTTTTCGAAATCATCTCTCTCAATAATCGAAGCAACAGAAAAGTTCGATCCTAGACGAATTAGGTCCTGCATATTAATCTTTTTGAACCACTCCGAGTTTCGTCTAACTTCAATCTTATTTAAATCCAAGATCTTTGCCACCTGATCGAGATATGTTTTGGAGTTTGATAAGATTTGATCTTCAGTAAGTACGGGCCGAGTCTTGTTCTTTCCAGAGGGATCACCAATCATAGCAGTATAGTCGCCGATTAAAAAAATTACTTTATGACCCGCATCTTGGAATCTCTTTAATTGCCACAATGCAACGGCGTGGCCCAAATGTATGTCTGAACTGGATGGATCGACGCCATACTTAATTCGTAGTTTTTTATTACCTTTAATCCTCTGTTCTAAAGACTCTGAGGATATTACCCTTTCAACTCCCTTGCCTAAAATGTTTAGCATAATAGCCTTTCTCTTGTACCACAATCCTTGACAAAATGTAATCAAGACATTAGAATTCTCTAGTTTTTACATTTTACATATTAACAATCTAGGACTATAATGTAAAGGAAGGAGAGCTATAAAATGAAAAGAAAAAAATCGATATTATCCAGATTTAAAAATCCCCTAAAGATTCGCAAATTACTCACTCCACAGAAAGCCAAAAAGAATATATGGAAGAAGATTGGCAGATACGCAGTGTATGTGTTGATAGTCTTAATGTTTATGACGGCTTTTACATTTGCATGGTATTCGAAAGACCTGCCAACCCCAGATAAAATTGCCAGAAGAAGCGCTACGCAGTCTACAAAAATTTACGACAAAACAGGTGAAATTCTTCTGTACGAAACCGGAGAGCAAATCAGAACAATTGTAAAAAGCGACCAGCTTCCTGATGTGCTTAAAGAAGCCACGATCGCCATTGAAGATGATAATTTTTATAATCATAATGGATTTGATCCAAGAGGTTTAATGTCCGCAGTCTGGCAAAAGGTTTCTGGACAAACCTCAAGAACACGCGGTGCTTCCACCATAACTCAACAATTTGTTAAAAATGCACTTCTGGACTCTGAAAGAACTTTAGCTCGAAAAATCAAAGAGCTAATATTAGCAATCGAGCTTGAGGTCATGTATAGCAAAGATGAAATACTCACTATGTATCTCAACGAAATACCTTATGGAGGCAATATTGCAGGCGCAGAGGCGGCTGCAAGAACTTACTATGGGAAACCGGCTACTGAGCTAAGCCTAGCAGAGGCAGCCACCTTGGCGGCCATACCTCAGTCACCAACATATTACTACCCTTATGGCACCAGAACCGAAGAACTAATAAGTCGAAGAAATTACGTGCTAAAAAGGATGGTGCAAACAAAATACATAACTCAAGAAGAAGCCGATGCCGCCAAAGAAATTGACACAACGACAGTCGGATTAGCACTCAAGCCAAGGAAAAGCACTATTCTGGCGCCACATTTTGCAATGTATGTAATAGAACAAGCCACCAAGGAATTTGGAGAAGAAAAAATTAGAAAGGATGGTTTCAAAATTATTACTACTCTAGACTATGATAAACAGAAACTCTCAGAAGAAGCGGTAGCAAAAGGAAGTGGTAAATTGTCCAGATACGGTGCTTCCAATGCAGCTTTGGTTTCAGTAGACAACTACACCGGAGAGATTTTAAGCATGGTTGGCTCACTGGATTATTTTAACACTGAAATCGATGGCAACGTTAATGTCGCAGATTCCTTAAGACAACCGGGGTCATCCTTTAAGCCTTTTGCATATGCTACACTTTTTAAAGATAAAAATTACTCTCCGAGTAAAATATTGTGGGATCTAAGAACAGATTTTGGCGGGGGCTACATTCCCAGAAATTATAATGGCAACTTCAACGGCCCCGTAACGGTTAGAACAGCACTAGCCAATTCACTCAATATTCCAGCGGTTAAGGCATTGGCATTGGCAGGAATCGACGAAACGATAAAAACAGCCTCCGAGATGGGCATTACAACGCTAACCGACCGCGAACGATATGGTCTATCATTGGTCCTGGGCGCTGGAGAGGTAAAACCAGTAGAAATGGCTGGAGCCTTTAGTGTTTTTGCAACCGGAGGCAAAAAATATGATTTGAAATGTATTTTAAAAATATATGATGCAAAAGGAAAATTAATCTATGAGTATAACAAAGATGCCGACAAGGGCAGACAGGTAATCGATCGTCAGATTGCATACCAAATATCAAGCATTCTGTCTGACAACCAGGCCAGATCACTGGTTTTTGGCACAAGATCAGCAATTAATTTCCCTGGTAAAACGATTGCCGCGAAAACAGGCACCACTTCCTCTTTTAAAGACGCTTGGACAGTGGGATACTCAAAAAATATTTCAACTGCGGTCTGGGTGGGCAACAACGACTCAACACCCATGAAGAGTGGAGCCGACGGTTCCATACTGGCTGCACCAATATTTAATATTTATATGAATTCAGTAGTGACATCTGACGAACCATTTGATAAGCCTCAGGAAATTCAAGAACTTACTGTGGAAAAATATTCAAATAAGCTCCCTTCTGAATTATCCCAAGAAACGGTTTCTGACATATTCGCAAGCTGGCAGATACCAACTGAAAAAGACGATGTGCACGTAAAAGTTAAGGTTTGTAAAGCCAACGGGCTATTAGCAGATGATGGTATCTCAAACGATTTAACAGAAGAGAGAATTTTTACTAAACTGACTTCAGAAATGCCAAATAATCCCAATTGGGAAGGCCCCTTAAGAGCTTGGGCAAGTGCAAGAGGCTGGGACAATTTGCCGCCCAAAGATAAATGTGACACTTCTAACATTCCTCTATCAATTCAAATCGTCTCACCTTCCAATAACTCCGAAGTTTCCGGGGCTTTAACAATTAAAGCCTCTGTATCATCTTCTACACAAGTCAAAAAGGTTACCTTTTTTATTGACAATGTTTCGGTCGGCAGCGACGACACCGCACCCTATGAAATGGTATACAACTTCGACAACCTATCTAAGGGCAATCACTCAATTGTCTCGATTGTCGAAGATAGCAGAGGAGAAAATGCGAAAACCACAATCAACATTTCTGTAATTAAGGACACTACACCACCGGCAATAAGTGATATTACTCAACAAAAGATAAATAGCACAACTTATCTAATTTCATGGAAAACTAATAAACCCGCTATGTCTCAGGTTATTTACGGCACAAGCTCACAGCCGGGTACTCCATACAACTATGGTCAAAAATCAGAGGTGGATTCCACATTATCAACAGAACATGAGATAGCTATAACCGTAGCGGCGGGACAAAAGTATTATTATAGAGTAATATCTACTGATGCCTCCGACAATACCTCAATTTCTGCACCAGAAATAAGTTTTGACTCATAAATACTTATTAGAAATTTCTCGAATCTCTTTTATATGCTCGCTTGATATCGGCTGGTATCCAATTTTTTTTGATTCACTTATTCTCTCTTTTTGTAGTATTACTCTTCTGACTTCTCCCATTAATCCCACCTCTCCCAAAAAACAAGCCTGATCATTATAGGGTTTGTTCTTATATGAAGAGATAATTGCGGCACAAACCGCCAAGTCAGCTGCGGGTTCTTTAATTTTTATTCCCCCGACAACATTGAGATATATATCGCAGCTCGATAGATCGATTCCAATATTTTTTTGAATTACTGCAGCCAATAAACTTAGGCGGTTTAAATCATATCCTGAGCAAGTTCGTTTGGCGTAACCATATTTAGTAATAACCGTAATTGCTTGTATTTCAATAAACAAAATTCTCTTTCCTTCAACAACAGAACAAATCACGCTCCCGGCCTTGTTTTGCCTCTGAGAAAGAAACATTTCAGAAGGATTTGACACCTCCTGCAAACCTTCCCCTGTCATCATAAACAGGCCAATTTCGTTTGTTGAACCAAAACGATTCTTTATGCCCCGTATTACCCTGCCCTGATGGTTTTTGTCACCCTCCAAATATAGAACAACATCAACCAAATGTTCAATAATTTTTGGTCCGGCAATGGTGCCGTCTTTTGTAACATGACCAATAATTAGTGTGACTATGTCATACTTTTTCGCCATCTTTTGTAAAAATAAACCAGATTCTTTCACTTGGCTAATACTACCGGCGCTGGTGTTTAAATCTGAAATATATACAGTTTGTATAGAGTCAACAATAACAAGATCATATCGTTCCTTTTGAACCTTTTTCTCTAGTGCGAGCAAATCCCCTCCAGATGCTAAATCAAGATTTTTATTATCAATTTTTAATCTAATAAGTCTATCTTTAATCTGAGGCAAAGATTCTTCGGCAGAGAGAAACAATATTTTTTTAGGTAAGTTACAAATCTGGGAAGTTATCGTTGACTTACCAATACCTGGTTCACCACCCAACAAAATGACACTTCCCCTCACAAATCCTCCGCCCAAGACACCATTTAACTCGGATATGCCAGAATCTATCCTAATATTATTTGTCAAATCAATATCTGAGATTTTTTTATATTCAAGATTTTCGACATTTGATTTCTGCTCTTCAGACGATACAAATATCTCCTTGAGAGAGTTCCAGCTGTTACAATATGAGCACTTTCCAGCCCATGATAACGACTCTTCGCCACAATTATCACAAACATAAATTTTTTGATTTTTTTGCTTCATATCAACATCCTATCACAACAGATCCATATCAACTATCTTAATTTGAACATATCTCTTACCATCCCAGAGCTGGTCATCAACATAATAAATAAGGTCAATCTCCGAAAGGTGTTTTGCCTTCTTTGCCTCGATCGAACAGTTAAAATAGATCGACTTTATTCTTTTATTATTTTTTTCGAGTACAAAAGATAGATGTTTTAAATCTTTTCCAACCAATTTAGGATGGTGCAGTTTTGATAATCTGGTTAGAAAAAGAGGCTTATTGTTACCTAAACCAAAAGGCTCAAACAGCGAAATATTTTCCAATAATGAAAATGTAATCTCTTCTAATTCAATTTCTCTATCAATTGTGAAAATCTTTTTTAGATCCAACAGTGAGATTTTCTTTCGAGTAAATTCGATCAGTATTTTTTTAAAATCCGCAAAATTGTTTTTCTGAACTGATAACCCCGCAGCACCAGAATGACCACCAAACTTCTCTAATACTTTTGAGGCTCGTGCAATTACCTCCATAATATTTATATTATTTATACTCCTAGCGCTGCCAACCAATGTATTGTCTAGGGTTTGAGAAGAAAAAAGTATTGTTGGTCTAGAAAACTTTTCGGCAATTTTTGAAGCACAGGGGCCGAGTATTCCCTTGTGCCAATTACCACATAGAATAATAATCCTATTGTTAAATAGCTTTTCTTTGTTAATTTCCGCCTCGGCTTCTTTTAATAGCTTTTCCATTAATCCCTGCCTCTCCGTGTTTTCTCGTTCCAAGTTGTTTGCAAGAACATCAGCCTCTTCTGCATTGTCTGTAGTAAGCAAAAGAAAAGAATCATGAGGGGTAGAAAGTCTTCCAGGGGCGTTTATTCTAGGAGCAATAACATAACCGATTTCATACGAAGATATTTCTCCAAACTTCAAGTTTGATTTTTCAACAATCTTTCTGATACCAAGATTCTTTGATTTGTTGATAACCTTCAAACCGTATTTCGCCATTATTCTGTTTTCTCCGACTAGTGGCACAACATCTGATATTGTTGATATTGCAATAAGATCAAGGTTCCACTTTAAAAAACTGTCACTTATCTCAGAAAAGTAATCTTTAAGACCATAAAATAATTTGTATATCACTCCGGCTCCAGATAGATCCTTAAAGTCATAGTTTGACTCAGCGATTTTTGGATTGATCACTGCCAGAGCTTTCGGCAATTCCTCTCCAGGCAAATGATGATCGGTTATTATCAAATCCACCCCATGGTTTAAAGCATAGTTTGCCTCTTCAATATTCCTAATACCCAAATCGACGGTGATGATTAAGGAACAATTCTTTTCAACAAGTGAGTCAATGCCTTTCTGGCTAATGCCATAACCTTCATCTCTAGATGGTATATACACTTCAACATCAAGACCCAATAGCATCAAAGCCTTGTAAAGGAATGCTGCTCCCGGGATGCCATCAGCGTCATAATCCGCGTAAATGGCTACCCGCTCTTTGTGCAAAATAGCTTTTTTAATCCGCGACAAGAAAATGTCAAAGAAAGGTAGTTTAGAAGGAGAACACAAGCCAGCTTCAAAATCAGGACGGAGAAAAAACTCCTTCTCGGAAACATTTAGCCCCCTGTTAAACAGAAGTTGTTCTATTACTCCAGAATCCTGCCTGGGAAGAATTTTCCAGTTATCTTTCATTATTTTATGTAAACCCAACCGTTTATGCGCAGATCAATGTATTCATGTAATTCACTTCTTTTCTCCATTAAAACGATTTTTAAGTTATCCAACTGCTGGTCATATGATCTGAGAGAGTCAAACTTAATAATTAGGTTTTCCTTGGTTTTAACGTTTATATCAATGGTTGTTTCATTTACCGAGTATGTTTCTGGCTCCAGATTAGTTTTTGTGTACATATTTTCATCAATGTTCTTAATAAACAGAAGAAAATTGTTTGAAACAATTTTATCGCCAATTAAGACTGGCATATTCTTCTCATCAATTACAACCGGCAAATTAGCATATTCAACTTCAGAAGAAATGGCTTGTTTATATGCTATACCATTAGAATTTAACAGATAATTTGTGCCACTGCTTGACCACAGCAATTGAGGTTCGTTTTCGGTTACGACAATCTTTATGGCATTAGGAATACCTTTATAGACCTTAATTTGTGATACTTCTGGAATATTTTTTAATATCACCGGCTCGATTTCTTCGGTCTTTAGCAAGAAAATGTTTTCGCCTAATTTTAAATATTTTACGATATCCTCAGTCTTCACCTTTTTATTACCGCTTACCTCTATGGATTTTAATGAGAAATATTTTGAATAAAATGTGAAATATATTAAAATTAAGATTGGCAAAATTATCTTCAATAAAGAAAATATGGGCTTAAAATTATATTCTCGTCTCTTCTGGGTGATCCTGGGACTTGAATAAAGAGCCGGGTTTCTGCGAACTATTCTTCTCTTTTTACCACTCCCCAATATATTCAATCTCCTCCTCTAAATTTACGTCAAAATTTTCAAGCACCGATCGTTTTGCAATCTCTGCCAGTTGTTTTAAATCGCTAGAGCTAGCATTTTTTCTGTTTATCAAGAAATTCGCGTGCTTCTTAGAAAATGCTGCGCCACCGAACTTCAATCTTTTAGCGCCAGACCTGTCAAGTAAGTAGCCGGCCGCCTGCTCAGGCAGCTTGCCAGGGTTTTTAAACCAACTTCCACACGACTTCTCTCCCAGCGGCTGGTTAAGCATTCTGTGGTTTAGGTTATCCTGAATCTTCTTTATAATCTCATCACTCCTCTTTTGTGCCATACGCATCTGAATGGTTAAAATCACCAGATCGCTATGAGTCCTTTTTAGCTTTGAGCTTCTATAATAAAAATCCAACCAATCGTGATCCTTGTTTAATATTTTAATCTCTGGACCGGAGTAATCGATTAGTGTCACACCTTTCACAAAGTCGCCAATATACTGACTTTTACTACCAGCATTACCATAAACCGCCCCACCTAAAGTTCCTGGAATGCCGGCCATAAACTCAATCCCACCGAGCTCTTGCGATGTTAACAGGTTTAGCAGCATTGAAACCAGGATGCCGGAGTCCGCTATTACTTCACCGCCCTCTTTATTAATCACGATATTCTTTGAAAGATTTTTTATTACCATGCCTCGAAAACCCTTGTCAGAAAACACAATATTACTTCCTCCGCCTATTACCTTTATCGGTATATTCAATTTTTTTGCAACTGTTATGGCGTTAATTAAACTATTGATGTCGGATGCAACATAAAAATAATCACTTTCACCTCCAGTTTGGATTGAAGTATGATTTTTTAATGGCACAGAGAAAGACAAAGCATCACCCAATCGGTCTTTCATTTCATCTCTAAAGATATCCATTATTTACCCTTTGAAATTAGTTTCTCCAATAACATGTATATCGGCGGAATACCGATTGTTAGTATAACACACTCTTCTCGTGATATTTTATCTATCTCATCCAAAATCTCATCATCATCTGTAAACACTATTGCCTTATTTGAATTATTATTAATCCTATCCGCTAGATCCCGAGATGATACGGCTAATCTTTCGTCTCTCCCGGGAACAAAATATATATCTTTAATGAAAACTGAATCAGCCAAAGAAAATGAATCGGAAAATTTGTCAATCAGTGGCAATATTCTTTTGTATTGATGAGGCCAAAAAATTACATTCAATTTTCTGCCCGGGTATTCCGACTTTAACGCTGATATTGTTGCTGAAATTTCAGTTGGATGGTGTCCATAGTCATCGAATAGCAAAGAGTTGTTGTGTTCTCCCCAAAATTGCATCCTGCGATTCGCGCCTTTGAATCGACTAAAAACTTTCTGAATGTGGTCTTGACTGATACCCAGAATATCGCAAACAAGAACAACAGCAGAAGCGTTCGAACGGTTATGCTCTCCCTTCAAGGCAAGACTGAATTCTGTTAAATATTCTTTTTTACCATACCAAATAATATTAAGGTCTTTTCTTGCACTTTTTAATACCTCAATAATATTTTCATCATCACCATTTGCCACAATATAGCCACCGGTTTTTATGTTTTCAATATATTTGGCAAAGGCGTCCTTTATCTCTGGCAATCCGCCAGGATAAGTGTCTAAATGCTCTTCATCGATGTTGGTTAAAAGTAAGATCTCGGGGTGAAAATCTAAAAAGCTTCTGTCGTATTCGCACGCCTCCAGTACAAAATATTCTCCACATCCAAGATGATAGGCCCTACCGGAAAACTCTTCAATTCCCTCTCCAACCAATACTGTTGGATCCAGCCCCGCTTCGACCATTATTAAGCCTAACAGAGAGGTGGTTGTGGTTTTGCCGTGCATCCCAGAAACAGCAATTAGTTTTTTATCTTGCGTAATTTCAGCTATTAATTCCGACCTTTTAATAACCCTTATTCCTCGCCTTTCGGCTTCCTCTACCTCTACCCAACCCGGAGAACCCTGATTGACAGCCGAGGTACGAACGAGCACGTCAATATCACTAGAAATATTACTTTTGCTGTGGCCAGATAATTTTATATCTGAACCAGAAACTTCATGCCCCATGCTTTTGACAATTTCAGCCAATGCCCCCATAGATACGCCTTTTATGCCTACAAAATGATATTTCATTTTACTCCAAAGAACCTATTAATTTCTTGAACAATTACCGTTGCTCCATCTGTTTTTATCAAATTATTTATATTGCGTCCCAGAACAGCAGAATTTCTATCATCACTCATAATCAAATTAATTCTCTCAAGTAGAGTGTCAGCTTTCAATAAATCTTGCTTAATCAATATCGTGGCTCCCACCTTTTCAAGATACTTGGCGTTTTTAACTTGATGATCTGAAGCCGCATACGGGTATGGAACAATAATTGAAGGCTTACCAAGCTTGGCGATTTCTCCTATCGCGTTGGCACCGGCCCTGCTAATTATTAAGTCCGCATCTATCATCTCAGCCTCAAGCCTTGAATAAGAAAATGGGAATTCTACGTATCTTAAAATTTGTTCTTCGGACAATTTGTTCTTTAACTCGGGGGTTATTCCATAGTTGCCTAAACCTGTGCTGTGCACAATAACATAGCGACTTAATAATTCGGGCAAAATTCCTGTTATTATATCTGATAATGCACGCGCCCCCTGGCTTCCCCCAATTATTAATATCTTTTTACAACTTCGACTGCTTCGATTTTTTGCTGGAAAATCACGGATTATCAGGCCGGAATATATCATGTTCGGGTATCTCTTTGGGTAGCACTCAACAGGAAAAGATACAAATATTTTTTTTGCACCATCAGCAAAGACACTATTAGAACGACCCATTACAATATCAGATTCATGAATAAAAAAAGGAGCATTAAAGATCTTCGCCCAAAACAGCAAGGGAACGGCGGCGAATCCGCCCTTTGATATTATAAGGTTTGGCTTTTCTCTTATAAGGAGTAAGGCAGATATTATTGTGGAATACACCACCTTGAGATATTCATATATTGTCCTTGCTATACCCTTGGTATTTGTTTTACCCGAACGAATAATGTGACTCTTAAAGTCAGAAAAAACCTCGTTCTCTATTGCTGATCCAGTATGAACTATTACTACTTCGTAATTATTATTAACTAGTTTTTTCGCCAACTCAAAAACCGGTAAGGCGTGACCTCCAGTCGAAGAGCTTATTAACAATATCTTTTTTTTGTTCATTTGCCGCTCTTTTTTAGTGATTTATTTTGGTAGTCGGCATATTTCGATATATTTATCAAAATACCCGTTGCCGCGAGCAGTATAAGCAATGAAGAACCACCATAGCTGATAAGAGGCAGTGGCACGCCGGTGAGTGGTAAAATGGAAAGCATCGCTCCGATATTTATGAATGATTGCCAAATTATCCACGCTGTAATTCCTGTTGCCAAAAGAGCCGAGTACATATCTGGGGAGTATTTTGCTACTCTAAACCCCCTAATCCCAACAAAGGCAATAAACAGTATTACTACTAAAGCCCTAACAAAGCCTAGTTCCTCACAGATTATTGCAAAAATTGAGTCTGTATGAGCCTCTGGTAAATATAAATATTTTTGTTTGCTTTGGCCAAAACCTAAACCGAACAAACCGCCAGAACCTATTGCAATAAGAGCGTTTCTAATATGATAACCGCTACCCAAGGTATCGCTTTCCGGATTTAAAAATGTCGTAAACCTTTCCAGTCTGTATGGTTCGAGTTTAATCGCGATCCAAAACAAGAACCCTGCCAAGCCACCACCAAAAAGTAAATTAATATAGGATGCGCCAGCAATAATATACATCGTTGCAGAAACTCCAAGCATTACTGATAATGTACCAAAATCTTTTTGCATCAACATTAGTAGCGAGACTGCGCCCATAATTAAGAAAAAATGTAGGGTTTTGCTGTTATCTAGCTTGTTGCTGGAAAGCCAACTGGAAAGATAAAAAATCAAGGATAGTTTAGCTAGCTCTGATGGCTGAAATTGTTGACCTGCGATGCTAATCCATCTCGTTGAAGAACGCTCGTTGTCGTGTCCAAAAACAATTGGCAAAACGAGAAAAAAGATAGTGGCAAAAAGCATATATTTACTGTTCTTTTGCCAGAATCTATAATCAATCGCCTGAAATATGATCCAGACGATCATGCCAATTCCGACCCATTGCAACTGCCGTATTAAAAAATATTTATCATTTTCACCGTCTGTTATCTGCAAAGAATAGTATTTCGATACCGAATAAATGGCAACAAGACCAAACATCATTAATATAAATATGGCTACTGCCAACAAATAATCAGGGTGTTTTTTTCTTAAGTCATTTTTAATCATCTATCAACTCTCAACCTAATTGATTAACCAGTAATCTATACTTCTCTCCCCGGTCTTTGTAGTTTTTAAACATATCAAAGGATGCGCAAGCAGGTGAAAATAATACCACATCTCCAGGCTTTGCCAATTTCTTTGACAGCTCTACAGCAGATTGAAAATCATACCCCGCATCAAATATTTCTCCTTTAAATTGAAAATCCATAAGAGCTTTTTTTATTCTAACGGACTCATCACCAATTAAAATGACTTTTGCTACAGAAGATTTATTAACCTCTTCTGCAAGATGCGAAAAGTCTGCTCCCTTACTGCTACCACCCAATATTAAGATGATGTCGCCACTAAAAGATTTTATAGCCGCTATTGTTGGAGATGGATTGGTAGCGTAAGAATCATTGTAATACAACACCCGATCACGCTCTAAGACAAATTCTATACGATGAGGCAATCCCGCAAAATCTTGTGCGGCTTCAGAAATTGATTCTAAGCGTATATTAAAAATCTTTGCTACCAAAGCAGCTGCAGCAATATTTTCTAAATTGTGATCGCCAACAAGCTTAATTTGGCTCTTATCAACTATTTTCTGCCAAGAATTATCACTTTTTATGCAAACCATTTTTGATCCTGAGTCTATCGGGAAAATGGCTGCATCGGCAGACACATTGTCATTAGCAGAAAACTTTAAAATATTTGACTTTGCCGGTAAGTAATATTTTGTATTAATACTAGAATTAACAACAAGATAATCGGCATTGCTTTGCGTTTTGAATATATTTTTCTTGGATTCCATATATTCTTCGAGGTTTGCATGATAATCCAAGTGATCCTGCGATAAGTTGGTAACCACGGCCACATGAGGGCTAATATTGAGATCTTGAAGTTGAAAACTGGAAAGTTCTAATATCACAACATCTTTCTCTTGAATCTTATCAAGCAGCGAAATAGCAGGGTATCCGATATTGCCAGCTAAGCATACCTTGTATTTAAATTCTTTTTCCAGCATTGCCTTTATAAGGGAAGATGTTGTGCCCTTACCTTTTGTGCCCGTCACTCCAATTATCTTGCAAGGGCAAAGGTCAAAGAAAAGATTAATTTGACTGCTAATCAAAACACCGTGCGATTTAGCCCTTTGCAATTCCGGAAGCAGATATCTTACACCAGGAGAACGAAATATTACATCAAAATTATCTAAATCATTAAGATAGTCTGAGCCTAACCTATGACCGATTTTCTTGTCTTTTAACAGTGAGAACAATTCTTCATAATATGAGATGCTGTTATCAGCCAACAAGGAGTCTTGATCCTTTTGATCCAATAGAGAAATATCGGCACATTTTCCCTTTAAATAGTTACACAAAGCAACACCCTCAACACCAACACCTAAAACCGCAACTTTTTTTGAAGCTAATTCATTTAATTTCATAGCACTATTTTATCTTATTATTCGATAAAATTAAACTATCCGCGCCCCAAAAGAGCCATCATCAACCCAGCAGTTGCCGAAACAGCGCCTATTATCCAAAAACGCATGGTAATCTTTGATTCCGGCCAGCCGATTGCTTCCAGATGATGATGTAGTGGAGAAGACAAAAAGACTTTTTTCCCACCTCTAAATTTTTTAGAAAAGTATTGAATCAAAAAACTAAGACCTTCAATCGAAAACACTAAAGTGATTACAAACAACGGAATAATTGTATTCGTTAATGCTGCAACAACTCCCAAAGTCATGCCCAGTGCCATTGACCCTGTATCACCCATAAAAAACCTTGCCGGCGGAATGTTAAACCAGAGAAAAGACAGCAACGCCCCCATAATTGTCCCGCAGAAAGCCGCTAACTCCGTTTTGCCCTCAGTTAAACAGACAATTGCGTAGACTGCATAAGATAGGGCAAAGATTCCGCCCGCCAAACCATCTAAACCGTCGGTTTCATTAGATGAAAACGCCATCCATACTAAAGTAACCACAAAGATCGGCATGTACCAGTAACCTATGACATAATCACCTATCGCCGGAATATGGATCACGTTCCAATCCAGCTTAAAATAAAACCACCACGCCCCGACTGCTGCAATAATTGCATAAAGTAAGAATTTATCTCTAAATCTCATTCCTCCGCCATTTGGACCCTTTCCTCTAACATTCCAAATATCGTCAAAAGCCCCAACAATGCCAGTTGCAACAAGACAGAAAAGAGGCAGCCATGTAGCGCTTCTCTCCAAATTGAAAATCAAGGTTAAGATTGCAGCTGAGACCCAAATTAAGATCCCTCCCATTGTCGGTGTTCCGGCCTTATGGGCGTGCAACTTTGACATAATTGGAGCTGATTTAGAGTCCCTGATCCTCTTGCCTATTCTGTGTTTGTATAGGAAATCAGTAAATAGCGGCGTCATAACGAACGAGATTATAAATGACGCAATTGCAAACCATAGCATTCTGGAAACATCTTGAATTGAAAAATTTAATACTTCCATCTCTTCTCCCGTATCAATAATTATTACTTTTTTGACAACCAATCGTCCGATTGCCTAACCAAAACATCCTTAGGATCAACACCCTCTTTAAGCATTATCTTAACAAGCTCTTCAAAATAATTATTATTTTGGCTTGCTTTTATAAGAACCAAATCTCCAGGCAAAATATTTTCATTCAGATGTTTTTCGAAATCTTGTCTGGTTTTATATATTACCACCCTATTATCTCCCTTGACTGCTTCGAGCATTTTTTGTGAATTCGGCCCAATAAAATAAATACTATCTAACTCGGAGAGATCCGATATCATTCTTGCAGTCTCAATATGTATTATTTCAGATTCAGATCCTAATTCATTCATATTGCCCAAGACCAATATTTTTCTACCATTATATTTTAAGTTATGCAATGTTGTTGCAGCCGCCAAGACCGAGGCAGGGTTAGCGTTATAGGAATCATCAATTATCAAAACATTGTTTTTGCCGGGCAATAAATTCATTCTCCCATTATAAGATTTTCGTTTATTTAAAGAGTCGGCGATCTCTTTGGCAGTAACACCAATTGCATCGGCTACTCCTGCCGCCGCAATATCAGCATAGATCATCTGTTCTCCAATTTGCCCATTTTTGATGTTAATTTTTTTGTCACCTAGCGAAAGCGTATAGGAATTCCCATCCAGGGAAAGCTCAATGTTAGAAGCGCAGATCATGCTATTTATATTGTGAATACCGTAAGAGCAACCACTTGTAATATTATCTGATAAGTATTCATCGTCACAATTGTAAAACAATTTATCTTTCCCAACATAACCAGCCAACTTTTGTTTCTCTTTTTTCATCTCATCTTCGCTACTAAAGTTTGCGAGATGAGCGGGTGTTGCGGCGGTAATTACCGCAAAAGTAGGCCTTGCAATACTACAAAAATATTCAATGTCACCGGGGCGCTCAACACCCATTTCTAGGATTAAGTATTTTGGGAAATTTTCTTCTTTTAGATGCTTAGATATTTTTAATAAAAATGCTGGCCATTTTTTTTTCGAAGGTAATTCGCCATAACCAAGGATAGTTAAGGGAATACCGATTTCCGCATTTAAATTTCCTTTTGTAAAACGGACTTCATCGGCAAACTTATCTCTCATAATTTGTACTAGCGCCTCTTTGGCGGAAGTCTTGCCAACAGAGCCCGTAATAGCGATTACCACAGGTTGATGCTTGTTGATTACAGCTTTGGCGACATCAGCAAGTCTCTTATAAATTATTTTTAGGATTAGTTGCTTCATTATTTATTTGCAGGCAGGCGATAATAAAAATTTAATAAGAAAGAAGATATCTCTCCAAATAATGGAGCAGCCGTATTCTCGGAGTATTTTGCACTTTTGGGGCGGTCCAGCTTTACCAGCATGGCGTATTTAGGATTTTCTGTAGGAGCAAAACCAGCTAAAGAATGAATAAAAACACCCAAGCCAGATTCATTTTCTTCATATCCTCCCTCTTTTTTTGGTATCTGAGCTGTTCCGGTCTTTGCACCGATCGAAAATCCCTCTACCTTAGCCCGCCAAGAGTGTCCACCCTCAACCACCTCTTTTAACATCTTTGCCATAATTTTAGCAGTGTTTTCCTTTATGACCCTAACACCCTCCTTTTTTTCTATCTTTTTCTCCTGTCCATTAGGCATGATAATTTTATCAACCACTCTCGGGTAAAGATATACCCCACCATTAGCCATAGTAGCATATGCCGACACAATCTGCATTGGGGTTACGGCAATCCCCTGACCAAAAGAGATTGTGGCACGATTGATGTTTTTCCACTCTTTAACCGGCTTAGTATAGCCGGATACTTCTGTATCTAAATCAATTCCGGTTTTGTCAAAAAAATTAAAATTCTTAATATATTCATACATGCCCTCTTTCCCCAGCAATTCAGAAATCCAAACCATAGCGACATTATCCGAGTTTTGTAAGACCTGAGTCATATTCTCCTTGCCAAAGGCCTTCCTTTCAGCTGTTTTGATTTCATAATTATCAACCCAAACATGCCAATCAAAGACACCTTCTGTCTCCGGGTTAATTAGCCCTTTGTCTATGGCAGCAGCCATTACGAAGGGCTTAAATATACTCCCGGGCTCATAAAGATGTGCAATCGCCGGATTCACAAAAAGTGAAGGATTATCTTTAGCTATGGCGCGATAGTTATTAACGTCGTAATCTGGTTTACTAGACATTGCCAAAATTCCCCCAGTTTCGATATCCATTACAATTATAGTGCCAGAATCCGCCTGATACTTTTCAATAGCCTCGGATAACTTTTTTTCAACAAAATATTGAACCGATCTGTCCACAGTCAGAACATAACTCGTGCCGTCCTGAGGACTTTTCTCGTCGATAAGCGAAATAACCCGACCTAACGTGTCCTTTTCTCCGACCATCTTGCCGCTAGTCCCCACAAGCTCCTTGTTGTAGTGCCCCTCAAAACCGTAGTTGCCTTTTCCTTCCGCGTTTACAAAACCAAGAAGGTGAGATGCCAAGCTAAACTCAGGATAGTATCTGCTGTTTTCGGGAACCAGCATAATTCCAGACAGTTTCTCAGCTTTAAGCTTTTGGGCAGTATCGTAATCAACCCCTTTTTTTACCGGTGGAATATATAGTTTATCATTATCGATCTGCGAGAATATATCCTCGAAACTCATGCCGGTTATTAAGGAGAGTGTTTCTGCGGTTTTTTGTTTATCTTTTATCTGTTTGGGAACAGCCCAAAGTTGATAGGTTTTGATATCAAAAGCGAGGGGATATAAAGACCCCTCCTCTTCAATTTGATCATGCGCATAAATTCTACCTCTCTCTGCAATTTCTGTTTTTTCGAATCTTTGTTGTTCTTCTGCAAGAGCAATGTATTTACCATGTTGCAAAACCTGCTTCTCAAACATTCTGGCAACAATTATGCCCATCAGTAAAATCACCATAATACCAGCGATTTTAAATCGCGATTCAGTTTGTTTGTCTAGTCTCATAGGATTATTCTACTATACTAGAGGTGAAAATTACAGTCTTAGTTGACCGCAGCCAGATCATAGTTATTTTTCTCAAGATGGTTTACTTTTGAAACTGGCTCCATAACGGGTTTTTCTATATTCTGATCTATCTGTTGCAAAGATTGTAAACGAACTTTTTCTATCTCTAGCCGCTCTTTCTTTAATTCCATCTCGGTTTTTTTACTATTTATGTCTTGTAATTTTAAGCTCCTATTAGCACCCTCTGTTGCTTGAGTTAAGTATGCCAAAGCTAAAACAGTAAAAATTGAGATAACGACATATTTTATTGTATTTTGTCCAATTGCAAAATCTCGCTTGATCCCTCTTTTTTTAACACCGAGAGACGACTCCTTTGAATTGGTTATTGTTAACATTCTTCCCATAATTCCCCACCATTTTAATTGAAACTCATATTAATCAGCAGCCAGCATGTTTTTTATTTTGTTACTTTTTGATATACTTTATTGGTAGCAGAGCCTTCCAGAGAAATCTGGGAGGTTTATTTTTTTGTTTTTGATAGAGCTTTAAGCCTATTGCCCCTCCGGTATTTTGGCCCTGGCTGCTGATTGATATGAGTTGTTAAAGTTCTAAAAACCCAGCTGATCCAAATTTTCTGCTACCTCTTCGGAGTTATCTTCCATCTCTTTCTTGAATTCTTTCCACTTCTGTTCTGGCCAAATCTCAATACGATCGTAAACACCATTAACGCTAACTTTGCTGCCAATACCTGCGTACTCAATCAGATATTTCGGCAAGACCACTCTGCCGCTCTTGTCGATTTCCAATTCAGTTGCTCCGGCTAACATTAATCTGGAAAAACTTCTGGCATTCTTCTGTGTAATAGGAAGTTCGGAGATTTTTTCAGCCAGCTGATTAAATGATTGCGCCGGGTAAATCCACAAACAATGATCCAGGCCTCTTGTTACTACACAGCCGGAGGCCAAAGAGGCTCTAAATTTGACTGGAATAGACAGCCTGTTCTTGTCGTCCAAAGTATGTGAATGTTCCCCGATAAACATAAGCCAGCGACTGTTCAATAATTAAATATCAAATAGTTTCACCAATAAACAAAAAGAGAACGGATTTTTGAGCCTTTTCTCTTTTTAATATGCATTTTTGTTTTAGAACTAAATTTGTTTTGTTTTTTGTAGATTATGCGTTTCCCACATATTCCCACTTTCTACCACGCAATACCATTTTAGACCCACTTATCGCTTTGGTCAAAGCAGATAAAGAGTTTTTTGTGGATAAAGCTGTGGATATATACTAAATATGCATTTTATTGTTTACAGGCGATGATATTTATAAAATAAAATATGCCTATAACATTTGAATATAGACATATTTAACAATTGAGATTATAAGTTGTGAGTTTTAAGCAATCTTCTGATTAATGTAATCTTTGAGCTCTTTTGAACTTATTCTAATTTGTTCAAGTGAATCCCTGTCCCTGATTGTAACAGTGTCATTTTCTAGTGTGTCAAAATCTACAGTAATACAAAACGGCGTTCCGATTTCGTCCTGTCTTCGATATCTCTTACCAATATTACCATTATCATCAAATTCACAAACAAAAGATGTTTTAAGATTGTCAAAAACTTGTTTTGCCACGCTAACAAGCTCGGGTTTATTCTTTAATAGCGGGAAAATTGCCGCCTTAACCGGGGCAACTTTTGGAGGGAATTTCAACACAACTCTTTGCTCACCGTTAACCTCCTCTTCGCAATATGCGCTATCTAAAGCAACCAGAATGCTGCGATCCAATCCAAAAGTCGGTTCCAAAACATGTGGTATATACCTCTGGTTAGTTGCCTCATCAAAATACTCAAGCTTCTCCCCGCTCTTCTCTGAATGAACTTTCAAATCAAAATCACTGCGGTGAGCCAGGCCATAGAGTTCCTTAAAGCCAAAAGGATATTCATACTCAATATCAACAGTTTTTTTAGAATAATGTGATAACTTCTCCTTGGGATGTTCATATCTTCTAAGTTTATCTTTCTTTGCACCAAGCTCCATAGCAAACTCCTCCTGAAGTACTAGCCAATCTTCAAACATGCTTTGCCAATCACAATCAGGAGCAATAAAGTTCTCGATTTCCATCTGCTCAAATTCTCGAAGCCTGAAGATAAAATTCCCAGCCACAATTTCATTTCTGAAAGCTTTGCCGATTTGTGCCACTCCAAAAGGAATCTTTTGGCGCGTAGAGTCTAAGATATTTTTAAATTCGATAAAGATAGCACCAGCAGTTTCCGGCCGCAAATATGCTACCGCTTCGTCACATACACCGGTGGTATTCATGCTGGTCTTAAACATCATATTAAAGTTTTTAACATCGCTCCAATTCCTTTTGCCGCAATTTGGACAATTAACCTTTTCGTCCAACAACTGTTTCATTTGCTCTAGTTTACCCTCTAAATCCTGCCCTGTAGCATCTTCGACAATATTGTCAGCCCTGAATCTGCTTTTGCACTCCTTACAATCCACCATAGCATCGTTAAAACTGGTGGTGTGACCACTGGCTTCCCATAGTTTTGGGTGAAGAATAATGGGACCGTCGATACCAACAATATCCGATCGGTTGTTTACAAATTTTTTCCACCATAAATCTTTGATATTCTTTTTTAACTCTGAACCATAAGGACCGTAGTTATAAGAGTTGGCAAAACCGCCATATATCTCTGAAGCGCTATTTACGAAGCCTCTCCTCTTACAGAGAGATACAATTTTTTCCATCCTGTCTTGAGCTGCCATATTTTTCCTCTTTAATATTCTAGCCAGATTTTATCCTATTTTGTGCCAAACGTAAACAAAGGGCACTGGTGCCCCGACATCGTTATCGGGGCACCACGGCTCGAACCGTCGTCAGCGCAGACGTTTTTCGACCTTTGCCATGACCAGGTTGTAGTTAGCAAGGGCCTTTAGGCAGTAGTTATGCCGGCGCAGTGCAGCAAGTGCTTGCCGTTCGGCGCTTTGCGCTCTTTCTATCTTGCCACTGTTGCGAGATTCTACCTTCTGTTGAGTCACGGTTCTTCCTCCCTTGTTTTTGTTCCGGGATGACGAAAATTCACCAACCCAGGCAAAAACAAAAAAGCCGCCGGTAGATTTGGCGGTTTTAATGTTTGATTAAATCAAAAAGCTACACTAAAACCAGCCACTTACCCACGACCACGCCACAAACTAGAGCATCTGCTTGCATCAAGTTATTTTCGGCTATATTTTGTGACAAATATTCCATTTGTATTATATTATCAACCAGCGCTTCCTGCGTCAACCTTGACAGAAAATGACATATATGTTATGGATTAGGTGGCTGCATACACCAAGGAACCTGTGTCAGAGGTGAGATCATGAGAGTCAGCGAATACCTAGTAAGCGACGAACACCGAGATCTGATTGAGTCGCTGGGGTTGCCCAACCCGTTGGACAACACTCAGCGCTTCGTCCTGGCCACATACCAGCTGGACGATCGGTATGTGCTCAGGGAAGGAGAAGAACCGCTAGTACGCTGGCGTCTTGAGGGTATCGTGCCCTCAGGCATCACGCCTGAGCAACACGACGCGATCAACAAGGTCGCCACCCGACTCGGCATGAACCACGGCTCCAAAAGTCCATTCGGTGCCTATGCCGGCATGGCTTTCCTTGGTGCCGCACGTATGGCGCCGCGCGACCGTCTGGAGCACCTGCTCAAGGCTCTCCGAAGTGGCCACGCCACCACTGATTGGCTTGGCGGCGTTGGCTCCGGCCGCGTCTTGAGCGATGAGGAGCAGAAGATCGTCGAGAGCTATGCCAAGGGGGCCAAGATCGAGTCCGACTTGATTCAGGCGGCCTGGAACGACCTCCGAGGCGAGTATGGGGATGTGGCCGGAACTGTTAACATCCTGCGCGTCGAGAGCCAAAGCGCCCGCAACATGGATGTGATGCGCTTGGTCATGGAGACCATGCGCCAGGAGCACCTGCTGCATGACGAAGCGGTGGTCACATTCTCCACCAACAGGATATACGAGGCGTTCACCACCGTGGACGCAGCGATCCTGAACCTCGACTACCCCGGCGTCCTGATTGAAGTCGTCAGTTGCCCGGCCAGCGAAGTTGCGTTGAAGGCCCGGAACGATGGGACATACCGGAGTGAGATCATGCGCACATACCGCGCGATGATCCAGGCCTTGGAGCTCGGGCTCGACCCCGAGCTCCCCGCCGCTTAGCTGTTGCGGCACTACCCCCCAACAACCACACAGCTGTACCGAACGAGGCGACCCCGCATGGGGCCGCCTCGTTTCACATTCTAGAGCAAACCATTTACAAATATTTTCTACTCTTAAGCTCTTTTTCTAGAGCATTTTGCAGATATTTCTCGAGTATCCCCTCGACTTCCTTGATGTGACTAATATCACATTTGATTTTATCACAAACCCCGACACCGTTTTTCTGCAAAAGCCTTAGAAGTTTAATAACACCGTCCTCGATTTTAGTGGCGGCGCCGAAGTGTTCGCCACATCGTGCACAAAGTAAATGTCCGGAGATATTACTTATATAATTTTCACCTGATTTTAGGCTATTTTTACATGAGGAACACAGATATAAATCCGGTTGAAAACCAGCTTGAGATAGTATTTGCAGCTCAAATAACCTAAGTGGCAAATTATTTTTGGTTCTATGTAATTGACTTAAAGCGCTTACAAACAGTTCAAATGCATTAATATTTTTTTCTTCATCTTCAAACATCTTGTCAATAATTTCTGAAGCGTAAACTGCTTTTGTTGAACCGGACAACATGCCGTTACAATTATAACTGGAAATCAGCTCAACTCCGGTAACAATATAAAACGATTTTCCTTCGTGTAGTTCCAGTTGTATTAGATTGTATGGCTCCAGACTGCCTGCCATTCTTGAGGGTATTTTACGCACACCTTTGGCAATTGCTTTTATCTTCCCAAGATTATCAGTAAAAATGGTCAGAATTTTATCTGCCTCGTTAAAGTTCAAACGCTTTATTACCACGCCTCTTGTTTTAATTCTACGCATAACAAAATGTGAAATGAAATAATGATCTTTCTTTTACAACAATAACAGATATTTTCACATAATATTATATTGTTAGCTACGGGAAGACAGAATGTTTTCCGCCTCTTTTAGCTGTTCGGGGTTATTCACGCCTAACACCTCTTCCTCACTAGACACCTTTACTGCAATTATCTTCTTGCCTTGATCTTTGGCAATTTTTATTAGATCTGTAAGGTAATATTCTTTTTGGGCATTGTTTGTGGAAAGCTTATCAAAGTTTTGCCACAACCATTCTGCATCAAAAATATAAAACCCGGGGTTTGATTCCGAGATCTGCTTTTGTTCCTCAGTGCAATCCTTTTGTTCAACAATTTCGGAAACATAGCCATCTTCATCGCGCAAGATCCGGCCGAATGCCCAGAAATTTGGATCGGCAAAATCAACCGATAGCATAGCAATAGTCGGTTGTTCATTTTGATACTCTTGAATCAGATTTTTGATCGTTTCGGGCTTGAATAAAGGCATATCCCCATAACAAACAACCACAGCGTCAACCAGACCTCTAAGATTCTCTCTTGCCATCATAGCAGCATGGCCAGTTCCAAGCTGCTCCTCCTGAACCGCATATTCTATTGAATTAGTAAAGTAATTCCTTACTAGCTCTTGTTTGTAGCCGACAACAGCGACTACCCGCTCGATTCCGGCATCTTGCACATTTTTTATAGCATAGTAAAGCAATGGTTTACCATTTGCCTCAAACATTACCTTTGGTATAGGGGAAGCAGAACCCTCATTCATTCTTGTCCCCTTGCCGGCAGCCAATATAACAGCAGCTAAATTCATTTCGTTCTCCTCTTAATCTTTCAAATGATCTATAATTTTTGAATTATCAGCGATTAATCCTCTATGGCTTTTAAAGCCACCCAGCACACACCTCTTACCGATAAAAGTTCCAGGATTAATTAACGTTTTACAACCTGTTTGGCTACCATCGCCCAGAATACTGCCAAACTTTAGTAATCCGGTATCATAATATTCGCCATCCGATTTAATTCCAATTGTTTTAGGGTTTTCGTCAAAAAAATCAAATCTTATGTTGGCGAATATGGTGCTGGCCGCAATATTGGTGTTATTACCGATTATAGAATCACCCACATAATTAAAGTGAGACGTCCAAGCTTTGTTAAGCATTATGGAATTTTTTATCTCGCAGGAATTGCCGATAATACATTCATCTCCAAGAATTACATTTTCCCTAATAAAGGCACCTGGACGGATTTCGCAATTATTGCCGATAATCACGTTGTCTCCCACATATGCACCTGGATATATTTTTGTGCCCTCTCCAACGTAAATATGCTCCCCTTCCATAAATGCCCTAGGAAAACGACCTCCAAGATTCTTGGATTGTTTTTCCTTAAAAAACATTATTATATATTGTTCGATATTTTTAACCGTCTCCCAAAGTGGCTTATTTTCAACAAAAACTTCCTTGAACTCAAAATCGCTTAAATCAAAATATTTTTCAGCAAAAAATCTTTCCATTCAATATCCTTTGTTAATTTAGCCAAAGTCTACCACTACATTAAAGCGAAAAATATGGAAAAAGAAAAGTCCGCGCCTATGCTTTGGCGCGGACTTGCGGCTTCCTCCTCGTCTCGGACCAACGCCCGCGGTTGCCTCCCTTGGGGGTGCGGGAGGCGTAGACGGAAGTTCTCTTGCAGGCGCTGGTGAGTGCCTGCTTAGTGGCCAAAGCCACTTGACGGAGAGAGGTTAACTCCGCCGTTCCACGATACTCGACGCCAGCGGCGGAAAATGAAACCCCTATCATTGTCCGACCTTTGTTGCGCCGGCTGGGAGCTGGCCACTCCTCGACCTTGAGACAAGACGGGTGAAACCACATCTTGCCGTCAGAGGGCGACAAGGCGTCTTCACCCACCGGCTTCTGGCAAACAAAACACTCGGGCATATTGACACCCCTTTCGTGCTGTATTGAAAAGCTATTGCCCTTCAAGCAGAACAAAAAAACCGCCTTTTGGCGGCTGATTTCATTAAAAATTTGAAAAAATCAACCGCAGGGCGGGAAAAGTAGAATTACACTAACAACAAATGATTCAAATCGCTTCATGTGTATATTATAGCATATATTGTAACAATTGTCCATATTTTCCGGTTACCCATTATTATATTTTACATATTATTGATTTGGTGTTTTGTTATCTTATAGTATTTATCGAACCAAAACTCGCCAGTGAAATACTCTTTCTTTAAAAACATTGGCAACCAAAACCTATCATTTGGCCACATTTCTTCATACGGAATATCAGCAATTGCAAACCAAGCATTTTCCATCTCGTCTGATTCTGTAGGCCCTCCCTCATAAGTGAGCACTTCGTAATAATGAACTTCCATGTCCGGATCATTTACATAGTGGAAAGTTAAAACTCCACGCTTTTCATAGTTATTAACAATTATCCCCGCCTCCTCTTTAAACTCCCTAGTCATCGCCTCTTCGACAGTTTCACCCAGCTCAACCTTACCGCCAAAACCAAGCCACTTACCCTGGCCAAATCCATTTTTCTTGCGCCGTCCAAGAAGCACCTTACCGTCTTTAACAATCAACGCCTCAGTCATGATTTTTGGGATTTTTGTCATTGTTGACAACAAACTTATTTCGTTTAAATATGGATGAAATTAATAACAAGAGCAGAAACCAAAATAGTATGTTTAGTATGATTGCGACCCAGTTTGTTGAGCAGAGGCAGAGATATTCTAAGGGCGGACATGATGACACATTAAAAGGAAATCCGACGGGAGCATCGCCACAACCTACACCCCAACCAAAACTTAGCCTAATTCCGCTCCATGTAGATGTATAATTTGTTAATACTACTGGCAACACAACCAGATATAAAATAATAAATATTGACCTTAATACTCTCATTTTCTTTCCATAATAATTACTTCTGGCATTTTGGGCACCAATGAGTGCCACGGCCACCGATTACGGTGCGCTCGATGACTCCTCCGCAATTATTGGGGCACTTTTTGCCAGTTCTCCGATAAACCAATAAATGTTCATGAGCTTCGCCTTGCTTGCCAAAGGCGTCAACAAAATTTTCGCTTGAGGAGCCCCCATATTTAATCCCCTGCTCTAAGACCTCACGTATTGACTTGATTAGTTTGAGCCATTCACTATTTTTAATATCTTTTGCCAATCTCATGGGAGCAATCTTTGCAACATACAGAGACTCATCGGCGTATATATTACCAACACCCGCAATAATCGATTGGTCCATAATAAATTGCTTAATCTTTCTATTGGAAAATCTTTCGGCCATCTCAGCTAAATACTCGGGCGTGAGCTCTCCCTCTAAAGGCTCTACTCCAATATTATTAAACAGGGGCCCATAATTTTGATCTTTGATCTTTGATCTTTGAATTACCTTAATCCAGCCAAATCTTCTAATATCGTTAAAATAAAGCACGCTTTCATCATCAAAATAAAATATGGCCCGAGTGTGTTTATTGGGCAACTTTTCGAGCCAAGCGCTATCTGGGTGCCCGCCCCCTCTACGGTTCCTAAGACAAAAATCTCCCTCGCCCTCACACTTCTCCCATATCAGTTGTCCAGTCATTTTTAAGTGAAATATTAGGGCGGTATCATTTTCCAAATCAAATATTATGTTTTTTGCCCTTCGCCAAACTCTTTCAATTCTAATATTATTGACATCTTTTTCGGTAATTTGAACAACTTTTTTATCGCGATCATCAAAAGAGAGAATTTCTCTGTTCTCAATCTTTTTTCTAAGCCCCCTTACCACAGTTTCGACTTCTGGTAATTCAGGAATTCTTACTCCTTTGTATCTGTGTTAATTTGTATAATGAGTTCGTGTAGTTGAATACTTCTGGCAATTCCGGCATAATTCATCCGGAATTTTATATTTTGAATTATTCTACAAGTATTTTATCGCCTCTGGTAAACTTTTTATTTTAATACCGCTGTAAACCTCTTTATACATAATTGCAGCATCGTCAATATCCAAGTCTTGCCTTACTATTTGCATACAAAGTGATTTGTGAAATTTTGCTTTTACTTTTTCCAAAGTATCAGCTCTATCGTCAATTAATACAAACTCTTCCCTAGAAGAAACAATGTTTTGTAAATAATCCCATTTTTGAGTATCTGTTACATATATGTGTTGAAACTTTTCAGCAATACCAGACCTATCCACTTTTTTTTGTTGAAATCCGATATCTCCAAGTGTCAACATATTAATCTCATATTTATTTCTATTGATTTTGTCTAAAAATTCCGTTGTGTCCGAATAAAGATACTTTGTAATATTTTTGTAAAGATTCTCTATCCTGGCAAGAGCTAATTTGTGATTGGTTGGCTTAATTTTCTGTAGTTTATCCAAATGTCCCTCCGGATTGTATTTATAATCCATACTTTCTAAAACATAAGTAGATTTTATGTCAGGAAGCGTATAGCCACACCTAAAAAACGCATCGAACATCTCATTTTTAAACTCAGAGGTGTCAAATATCGTTCCATCAAAATCAATAAATAATTTAATTTTAGCCATAATACCAACCAAACATTTACCCCAATCAATATATAAATTATAATTTGACAAATAAACTGCTATTAGATAAAGTAAAAATACAACATCCATCGAGGCAATAAAAATAACAATTATTTCTCGCTTGGCTATATCATAAAACAAAAAAGGCAATAAAACAAAAAAAGGCTCAAAGTAAGGCCTTTTTGTTATTAATGGCTACGTAAATGGATCTCGATAACCCACGATATTGGAAAAAATTAATCAATCAGGGACTTATAAAGTTCTTTCTTCTTAAGGTTCTTTATAAAGACAAAGAATCTTACGGCTATAAAATTGTTAAACGCATCGAAGAACTCTCCGAGGGAGTCTGCAGACCAACCGAGTCGACAATTTATCCAGCCTTAGACCAACTGATGAAGGGCAAGTATGTCGATGTGCACGAGGTATCAACAGGATTACGCACCAGAAAAATATATGCTCTAAATGAAAAGGGTCGGGCCGCTTATCGCGCTTCAGCCAAAGCTTATGGCGAGATAATTCCCCTGTTACGCGAATCAATAATGCTCTAAATTTGGCTATTTAGGCATTAGCTTTTTAGCTTATTAAGAAAATGTTTTTTGTTGGAACGATGAATGGTGAGTGATGAGTTAATCATATTCATAACCATTATTCATTATTCTTTATTCATTATTCATGCAACCGGAACTTTTAATGCCTGCGGGCGATTTAGAAAAGGCCAAAATTGCCTATCAATTTGGTGCCGATGCTTGCTACGGTTCAACTAGCGCTTTTAGTATGCGCACCCGAGAGATCGGATTTAACTACAAAACCCTAAAAGAAGCGATTGATTATGCTCATTCTCTCGGCAAAAAGTTCTATATTACACTAAACACCTATCCTCATGAATATGAGCTAACAAAAATCAGGACTCACGCCCGCAAATTGATAAATATGAATCCAGACGCCATTATTTTGGCAGATCCGGGCATTATTGCAATAGTCAATAAGGAGATTAATAAAGCAAGAAGTCAAAAGATAAAGGCCAAAACAAATAGTAAAACCGGCACTTACAATCTAGCAATTAAGCAACTCAACAATATTGAATTACATCTATCAACGCAAGCAAATGCCACAAATTCTGAAGCCATAAAATTCTGGGCCCAAAACGGAATCTCCAGAATAGTTTTGCCTAGAGAGCTTTCAATTAAAGAAATTGCCGAGATTAGAAGAAGGTTACCCAAAAAAATTATGTTGGAGGCTTTTGTTCATGGTGCTATGTGCAATTCGGTTTCGGGGCGCTGTAATCTGTCGAATTATTTAAGCTACAGAGATGCAAATAGAGGCGCATGTGTACAAGCCTGTCGCTGGAAATACTCTCTTGTCGAGGAAAAAAGACCGGGGCAATTCATTCCAGTCGGTGAAGACGAAAACGGTTCATACATTTACAATTCAAAAGATTTGAATATGATTGAACATCTCAAAGATTTGCACAACGCCGGGATCGAATCATTCAAAGTAGAAGGTCGCAACAAAAGTATATATTACTGTGCCATTGTTGCCAGGGCTTACAGAAAAGCAATCGACAATTTGTCTCAGTCAAGGAATCAAGACATTATAGAGCTAAAGAGAGAATTAGAAACCGTTACTAATCGTGGTTATTCTACCGGTTTTTACTATGGCCGTCCAACCGATGCTGACATTAATTATGAGACTTCGCGCCCTTCTTCCGACTGGCAATTCGTTGGTCTAGTTAAGAAACAGCTATCTAGTAAGTGCTATCTAGTCGAAGCAAGAAACGAACTAAAGGTTGGTACAGAAGTGGAAATCGTTACACCTTCAGACATTTTCAAAACTAAGCTTAAATCAATTGCTGACCAAAATAACAATATTGTGCAAAAAGTTAATCCAAACTCTAAGTTTATTTTGAATCACAAAATGGAACTGCCTATTAACACATTTTTAAGAGCAAAATAAACCGGGAAGAAAACCCATTCTGCTGGTTAACTACACATAAGTAATTATTTTTAAACAGATTATAGCAAGACTAATATCTTTTAAGCTCTAAATTTGAGACACCAGACTCGAAATTAATATTGACAACTTTATCGTTGAGTTTATAATCACGGCTAAGCCATGTCTCTCCCTCTTTGTCTAGCCCAAAAGCACTAAAGTTATTGCCTGATAAACCCGACTTATTAACTACCTTTACTGCAAAACCTTCCGGAATTTGTATTTGAAAATTGGACGCACCACATGAAATGTTTACATCTACTACGTTTACTTTTTCTCCCAAGACAATAATTGATGAGGTTGCGCCACTATCAATGTCCAAAGACTCCAGCATTACCGCTTTTAAATTAAGGTCAATTTTTGAAGCACCGGAGTCGATGTCTACGCGCACAGGGAGATCGCTTCGAGTTTTTAAATCGATGCGGTTTGAATAATTCGGCCCGATCATAAAACTATTAAAAGGCAGCTGGTTGAGTCTAACTGTTTGAATTTTGGCATCAGTTGAATTTGATATTTCAACACCACTGATTGTTTCTGATTGGCCGCAAAGAAGACAATCATCTCCTCCGGAGAGAGAAAAATTTACTGCTCCCAATGCAAAAAACAAACGGCCGGATTTTACTCCTTCGGAAATAGTTTCATGTATCTCTGTGCTTTTTTGGACTATGCTTTGATTGCGATAAATCAGTGCAAATGCAGAAAATGCAGCACCAATAATAATAATTGATAAAACCAGAAACCAAAATGACTTAAACCCGCTTTTTAAAAAGAGAATAGAAACACCCCAAAGTATGATTATTATCGGCCACAACCTCCAAGCTTGATACCAAATAGCAGAAGGCAATATACCTAAATTTGACAACAGCCACAATAAACCGAAACAAATCGCCAGAGTCGCCCAAAATATCCTATTTACTGACATTCTACTCCTCCTTTCCGCTCATAGGGAGAAGCAAAACCACACCGATTAACACTAAAAGAAGCGGCCATGATTTCCCGAAAGAAAGTGATGGAAATAGATTATTTAACAAAACGAGTGCACCTACAATAATTAAACCGTAAGCAAAAACAGTTTCTCCCATGCTGTTTTTGGCAACTTTTTTAATATCGCCAACCGCCTGCTTTGCCCCGCTTTTTATTTTTTCTTTATTTTCTTCAGCAAACTCATTTTTAATTTTGTCGGCTATCGAATTGCCTTTTTCCTCTGGCATTACAATTAATAGAATAATATAGATCGCAGCACCTACGCCATCGGCAAGCAACAAAACAACAAATATTAACCTGACAATTACCACATCAACTTTGAAATAGTTGGCAATGCCCAAGCAAACCCCAGCGATTATTTTTCCTTCTTTGGGCCTAATAAATTTTGATTCCATAATTAATCTCCAAAATTAATCATGATATAGATCGCGAAACATCATTCCCAGCCCAATGATGATTATTATAATTGGCCAGATTATATTAAAATTAAAAATTGGAATAAAGTTGCCCAAAAAAAGGACTATTCCCACAAAAACCAACACTAATGATAGTAATAATTTTCTTTCGTTCATATACTTCTATTAATAGTCGTCACTTTTAGAGGCAAAGACAAAAAAAGCTGTCATAACACCAACAGCAATTAGCGCAATCCCCAAGACAAAAGATGCAATTAATACCATGCTATCATCGCTTCGATTGCTTATTGAATCAGCTCCAACAGATATGTATTCGTTGGTTGAAGCGTAAATCAACCCGCCGCCCAAAGTTAGAGATAGTATCGACAAAAGCGTTTTAACTTTTCTATTTTTTATCATATGCCTCCAATCACGCTAATTAGAATACCTTAATAATAGCACTTTGAAAAAAATTATCAAAAAAAGAGCTTTTAAAAATCTCTGTGTTGGCGACTTCCTACTCTCCCGGGAGCTTGTGCTCCAAGTACCATCGGCCTTGACGGGCTTAACTTCTCTGTTCGGAATGGGAAGAGGTGTACCCCCGTCAGCAAAATCACCAACACGCAAATTTTTAAAAGCTCACATTTATATTCTGTTTGTACAATCTGATAGAGTGCGAGAAATAAGAACTCTCGCACCCGTATCAGGTAATACAGTTTAAGCAAGATCCAGATACAAGATTCTCCCACTTTTGGCGGGATACTACCGGCATCAGGTATCTTATCGCTTAAGATTTTCTGGAATAATCCAGTAATCGCTAGTCAAACGCTTTTTTCAGTTGAAAAAAGAAACCAATATTTTAATCGATCAATTAGTACTCCACGGCTGAATGCATCACTGCACTTACACCTAGAGCCTATCAACCACGTGTTCTACATGGGATCTAAGAAACCTAATCTTGTGGCCGGCTTCACGCTTATATGCTTTCAGCATTTATCCGCTAAGACGTGGCTACCCTGCAATGCCCGTGATTCGGACAGCAGGTACACCAGAGGTCTACGCCTCCCGGTCCTCTCGTACTAGGGAGACACCCACTCAAGTTTCCGCGCTTACAGCAGATTAAGACCGAACTGTCTCACGACGTTCTGAACCCAGCTCGCGTACCCTTTTAACTGGCGAACAGCCAGACCCTTGGGACCTGCTTCAGCCCCAGGATAGGATGAGCCGACATCGAGGTGCCAAACCGCGCCGTCTATATGGGCTATTGGGCGCGATCAGCCTGTTATCCCCGGGGTAACTTTTATTCGTTGAGCGATATCTCTATCATATGATAATATCGGATCATTAAATCCCACTTTCGTGTCTGTTCGACTTGTAGGTCTCACAGTTAAGCGCGCATATACTTTTATGCTTTGAGGCCCGATTTCCTTCCGGGCTAAGCGCACCTTTGAACGCCTCCGTTACAATTTGGGAGGCAACCGCCCCAGTTAAACTACCTGCCAAACACTGTCCCAAACTCGTATCACAGAGTCCGGTTAGACTTAAAAAAGTACTAGGGTGGTATTGCACTGGTGACTCCACAAGGGCTAGCGCCCAAGTCTCATAGTCTCCCACCTATGCTACACAAGTAAATTTTTAAGACAATGCTAAGCTGTAGTAAAGCTCCACGGGGTCTTTTCGTCTTGCTGTAAGTAATCGGCATCTTTACCGACTATGTAATTTCACC